>JAPKMO010000069.1 GCA_026645945.1 Anaerolineae bacterium | reverse complement strand
CTTAAGCCCACTGTTCTGCTATCAGATCAATCGGTTTATGGATAGATACTTATGGATTGACGGAAAAGAATGAGCCTGATAGCCAGTGAGGCTTTAGCCCATTGGCAGCGGGCTTCAGCCCGCTGTCCGCTCAGGATCAGGCACAGTCTAATTGGTTTATCCATTAATCCTGCTGGTCTACGATCCGCAGCACCGAGCCGCGCGCTTGTAGCTTGCTCTTGATTTTGAGCGCCATCTCCGCGCGCCGCAGTTCCAGGGCGGCCTGCCGGTTTTGTTCCGGCGGGATGCCCTGCGCCAGCAGTTTGGCAGCCCGCTCCCGCGCGGATTCAATCGCTTGCATATCGAGTTCAAACGACGACTCGGCCAGGTCGGCCAGCACGACAACTTTATCTGGCCGAACATCCACCACGCCGCCGTAGACGGCGAACCGCTCCTCGGCTTCGCCCTTGCGAATAACCAGTTCGCCAAAACCGAGCGTAGTCAGCACCGGCGCGTGATGTGGCAGCACGCCCATTTCGCCCTCGCTGGCCGGAATCAATACCATGTCAGCCTCCGGCTCCTCGAAGACTTTTCTTTCCTGCGTCACCACTTCAACGTGAATAGGCATCAGAATAATCCTCCGAAGGGGCGGGTTTAGAAGCCCGTCCCCACAATAAGCGCCGGCTACTGCGTCTGTTCGTAACGCTGCAACACGTCTTCAATCGGCCCGGCCATATAAAACATCTGCTCTGGAACATGGTCGAGTTCGCCATCAAGGATCAGGCGGAAGCCGCGCACGGTGTCTTTCACCGTCACATAACGACCTTCGCGCCCGGTAAACTGCGTCGCCACAAAAAACGGCTGGCTGAGGAACAGCTCGATTTTACGCGCCCGCGCCACCAGCAGCTTGTCGTCGTCGGAAAGTTCGTCAATGCCCAGGATGGCGATGATGTCTTGCAGGTCTTTGTAACGCTGCAACACCTGCTGAACCTCGCGCGCCGTCCGGTAATGCTCCTCGCCGACCACGTTGGGGTCCAGCACCTTGCTGGTGCTTGCCAGCGGGTCTACCGCCGGGAAGATGGCGCGCGCGGCAATCGAACGCTCCAGCGCAATCGTCCCATCCAGGTGCGTGAACACGGCCACCGGCGCGGGGTCGGAATAATCGTCCGCCGGCACGTATACCGCCTGCATCGAGGTGATCGAGCCGCGCCGGGTAGACGTGATGCGCTCCTGAAGCTGCCCCATCTCGTCGGCCAGCGTGGGCTGGTAGCCGACTGCCGAGGGCATACGCCCCAGCAGTGCCGACACTTCCGAACCGGCCAGCGAGTAGCGGAAGATGTTGTCAATAAACAGCAGCACATCCTTACCCTGATCGCGGAAGTGTTCGGCCATCGTCAGGCCGGAAAGCGCCACGCGCAGGCGCACCCCCGGCGGTTCATTCATTTGGCCGAAAACCATCGCCAGTTTATCCAGCACGCCGCCTTCTTTCATTTCGCCATAAAGCTGCGTGCCTTCGCGGGTGCGCTCCCCCACCCCAGCAAACACCGACAGACCGGCGTGCTGGGTGGCGATGGAGTTAATCAGTTCCATAATGGTCACAGTTTTGCCCACGCCCGCGCCACCGAAGATGCCCACCTTGCCACCTTTGGTCATCGGGGCTACCAGGTCAATCACCTTCATGCCGGTTTCAAACACTTCGATCTGCGTGGACTGTTCCTCAAAACTGGGCGCGGGGGCATGAATGGGGCGGCGCGGCACGCTGGACGGCACGGCTTCGCCGCCATCAATCGGCTTGCCCAATACGTTAAAGATGCGCCCCAACGACGCCTCGCCCACCGGCACGGTGATCGGCGCGCCGGTCGCATAGGCCGGAACGCCGCGCTGCAAACCATCGGTCGTATCCATTGCTACCGTGCGCGCTTCACCGTCGCCCAGCAGGGTTTGCACCTCAAGAATCAGGTCCTCCTGTCCCTCGCGCGGCACACGAATCGCTTCAAAAATATCCGGGAGCTGGCCGGCGGGAAACGCCACATCAACAACCGCGCCCAGCACCTGGGTGATACGCCCCTGAACTTCTGCCATGCTTATGCTCCTTCATCGTCGTGGGCTTTGCGCCCAGCTACCAGTTGATCTTGAAACTGTTTTAAGCCATCCCAATCCCCGCGCGCCGCATAGGCCGCCTGCTCCGGCCAGGTGGGCAGGCTGGGCGCAAACCGCAGGCCGGCGGCCTGAATCGCGGCCATCAACCGCGCTTCGTCAGCTTCGGCCAGTTGGCTGTACGTGGTAATGCCGGCTGCTTTTAAAGCCGACGCCATCTTCGGCCCGATTCCCTCAACAACCGTCAGATCGTCCGGTTTGGCCGAAACAACGCGCTCCGGGACTTTATGCCCATTGGTCGTCGCCGGCGCTGCGACCAGAATCGCATCGGCCAAATCATCAATAGACTGCTGCAAGGCGCTCGCGCCGCCCACGATGTCCAGGATTTCCGCTGTAATGGCCGTCTGGCGGGCTTTGTTGTACTCCAACGTCAGGTCGGCAGTAAGCTGCACGGCATTGTCGGAAGCGTTACGCATCGCCACCATACGCGCCGAATGTTCGCTGGCCTGGCTTTCCAGAAGCGCCTGATAAAGCTGGAGTTCGGTGAACCGGGGGACGATTTCCTCCAGAATAGCGGTGGCATCCGGCTCATACTCATAGTCCGAGCGGGTATCACTCACCGATGGAACGTCCTTAACAAACTCCGCCACGACACGATCTTCCGTGTAATACGGCATCAGCGGCAGCCAGCGCAGCACCGTCGGGCGCTGCGTCAGCGTATTGATGAAGTCGGTATAAGCGATGAACACATCATCTACCGTACCGCTGAGAAACTCGTCAATCGCCAGCCGCGCGATGGGCGAAATATCGGCCATTTTCGGCTCGGCGGGTAAATAGCTGAACTCGGCAACCACATTCGCGCCCATCCGCACCAGCGAGTCGCGCCCTTTTCGACCGACGGTAACGTAACGCACAGGTTTACCCAGCCGCATGGCAAACCGCTGCGCCATACGGATGATATTAGCGTTATAAGCCCCGGCCAGCCCTCGGTCGGACGTAATCAGAACCACCATCACCTGCTTTACGTCCTCGCGGGCGGTCAGCAAAGGGTGCAGCGGCACGCCGCCAGTAGACATATTTTGAATGTTGAGCAGGATTTCCCAGGCTTTTTCAGCAAAAGCGCGGCTCGCCAGCACCCGCGCCTGCGCGCGCCGCACACGCGAAGCCGACACGGCCTCCAGCGCCCGCGTGATCTGGGAAATGTTCTTAATGCTCCTGATGCGTTTTTTAATCTCTCGTGCTGTCGCCATCTATTGCTCCTCCGATTGTGCGGGGGACGGCTTCCCCTCGCCGTTTACTGGCTCCAGCCCGCATTGAATGTCGTAATGGCATCCTTGAGCCTGGCTTCAAGATCGTCTCCCAGCGCATTCGTCTCCATAATACCGCCGGCAATCGCTGCATACTGGGTGTTAAACGCGCGCAAAAATGCCGCCTGCCATTCCTTTACTCTCTCAACCGGAATATGGTCAATCATCCCGCGCGTGCCGGCGTAAATAATCGCCACCTGATCGGACAGGGACAGTGGTTGATACTGCGGCTGCTTAAGCAGTTCCGTCAGGCGCAAGCCGCGATCAAGCTGCTGCTGTGTGGCTTTATCCAGGTCAGAGCCGAACTGGGCGAAGGCCGCCAGCGAGCGGAACTGCGCCAGGTCGAGACGCAAACCACCCGCGACCTTTTTCATGGCTTTGGTCTGCGCGTCGCCGCCGACACGGCTGACGCTGGTGCCGACGTTAATCGCCGGGCGAACGCCGGCGTAAAAAAGTTCACCTTCTAGATAAAGCTGTCCGTCGGTAATCGAAATCACGTTCGTCGGGATATAGGCCGACATATCACCCAGCAGAGTCTCAATAATCGGCAGCGCCGTCAGGCTGCCGCCGCCGCGTTCGTCGCTTAACTGCGCCGCGCGTTCCAGCAGGCGGCTGTGCAGGTAAAACACGTCGCCGGGATACGCTTCACGACCGGGCGGACGCCGCATCAGCAGCGATACCTGCCGGTATGCCCAGGCGTGTTTGGAAAGGTCGTCATATACGACCAATGCATCCTTGCCGTTTTCCATGAACCACTCACCCATCGCGCAGCCGGAATAGGGAGCGATATAGTTCATCGCCGCCGGGTCGGAGGCCGACGCCACCACCACAACGGTATAATCCATCGCGCCGGTTTCTTCCAGCAGCGTCACCAGCCGCGCCACCTCGCCGCGCCGCTTGCCGACTGCCACGTAGATGCAGAACAGGTCTTTGCCCTTCTGGTTGATGATCGTATCAATCGCAATCGCCGTCTTGCCGGTCTGGCGGTCGCCAATAATCAACTGGCGCTGACCGCGCCCAATCGGAGTCATCGAGTCAATGGCAACGATGCCGGTTTGCACCGGGCGATAAACGTTGCGGCGTTCAATCACGCCGGGAGCAATCCGCTCGACGTTATAATACTGACTGGAGCTAATCGGGCCTTTACCATCAATGGGGTTGCCCAGCGCGTCCACCACACGCCCCACCAGCCCCATCCCGACCGGCACGGATGCGATACGACCCAGCGGGCGCACTTCATCGCCTTCCTGAATATCGTCATAATCGCCGATAACGATGACACCAACATTATCGCTTTCCAGATTAAAGGCGATGCCGACCGAGCCGTTGCTGAAGCGCACTAGTTCGCTCAACCGGATATTATTCAGACCGGTCACGCGGGCAATACCGTCGCCAACTTCCTCGACAAACCCTACTTCATAGGTTTCTACACTGGGCTGGAATTCCTGAACTTGCTGTAACAACGATTGCAAAATATCGCTGGAGGCTTGTGCCATTTGGGACTCCTTGTCAATACATTACGGCTTATACCGGAGGGTTCAGAAGCACCATACAGGTGCAGTGAATTGTATCGTATCCGTAATATTCTGTCCAGTTTTTCACAAGCGCAGCCAGGGCCGCAGTTTCGATATTTTTCATATTCACAACAGGCGCAAAAACACGACCAGTGCGATAATAAATTTAGCACCAAAGTATAACAAATTGGTTCTTAAAAAATGTGGGCCTGGCAGTTTAACCCTTACGCAATCCCCCTTTTTGTCGGCAGCATCCCGGTTATCAGTTTTGTGCTGGCGGCCTGGCGGCATCGCTCCAACCGCGCGGCGCGGTTCTTTTTATCTTTTGCGCTAGGTGTCGCCGGTTTTATGCTCACCTACGCGCTTGAACTGCTCTCCGCCACACTGCCGCTGATGCTGTTCTGGCTGCGGCTGGAGTATATTTTTTCGCTCAGCATCCCGGTCTTCTGGTTAATGTTCGTACTGGCCTACACCGGGCGCGACTCCTGGTTGATACCGCGCCGCATCGCACTGCTGTTCGCTGTACCAACGCTGCACCTGTTCGCCGTCTGGACGAATGAGTATCACGGCCTTAATTGGGCAACCGTCGGCACGCAGACCATCGGAACCGTCACGCTGTTCGCACGCACGCACGGCCTGATGTTTTACATCGGCACGGCCTATCTTTATGGAGTTATCCTGGCTGCGACTATCATCATGGCGCTTTTTGTGGCCCGGTCGCCTGGCCTGTATCGCGGGCAGATCGCCTCGCTCATCCTGGGGGTGATTTTTTTCTGGTTGGGGAGCGTGCTGACCATCACCGGGCTGACAATTGTCCCCGAACTTGATCTGACGCCTTTCGGCGCTGCCCTGGCCTGCGTGCCGATTGCCTGGAGTTTATTCCACTACCGGCTGCTGGACATCGTGCCGGCGGCTCACAGCGCCATCGTTAATAATATGGCGGACGCCGTGATCGTGATTGACAGCCACAACCGGCTGATCGCCCTGAACCCGGCGGCGGAAAACCTGTTTGACGCGCGGGCGGCGCGGTTCATCGGCCAGCCGGTAGAGCGCATCTTCGCCGATAATCTCGATCTTGTCGAGCGTTATCGAGACGTTCAAGAAACGCAGGGCGAGATGATGCTCGGCGCGGAGGAGAATCAGCGATTCTACGATTTACGCATTTCGCCGTTCTACAACCACCGGAGCGAAGCTACAGGGCGCATCGTCGTGCTGCGCGATGTCACGCGCTCCCGGCAGGCCGAAGCGATGATTCGCCGCTATGCCGCCGAACTGGAAGAACGTAACAGCGAACTCGACGCTTTCGGCCACACCATCGCCCACGATTTAAAAGCGCCGCTTGCCACCATTCAGGGTTACGCCGACATCATGCTTGAATTTGACAGCGAAAGCCTGAATCCGCAGGTTCACCTGTACATTCAGCATATCCGGCGATCTTCGGTCAAGATGATGGAAATGGTGAACGAGCTGCTGCAATTGGCAAACGTGCGCGAAATCGGCTCGGTCGTCACCCCGGTTGAGATGACCCCGGTCGCCAAAGCTGCCGCCGACCGCTTCCAGGATGAGATTGAAAACCGGCACATTCAGATGAACATCATGCCCGACATGCCGCCTGCGCTGGGCCATGCGCTGTGGCTGGAAGAAGTGTTCGCCAACCTCATCAGCAACGCCGTTAAATACATCGGCAAAGACAACCCAACACCCCAAATCACCATCCGAGGAGCGCCGGACGGTCGCTGCATTCGATATGAAGTGCAGGACAACGGCCTGGGCATTGCGCCGCAAGACCAGGAACAGCTGTTCAAGATGTTTGTGCGTTTTCATCAGGGCGAAGCCAGCGGCCTGGGGCTGGGGCTGTCTATCTGCCTGCGGATCGTCAAACGGCTGAATGGGCGTGTCGGCGTGGAGAGCCGTCCGGGTGAAGGCAGCACCTTCTGGTTTATGCTGCCGGCCCCTGCCGAAACCGCCGATTAGCGGTCGCCGTCCAGCTTGTCGGGGCTGCGGCCTTTTTCGCCCCCCAGTGCCACCGACCGCTGATAAGCCGCCCACACCGCCCGCGAAATTACCGTCCGCAGGCCGCCTTTTTCTAGATGATAAATCGCCTCTGCCGACGTGCCGCCGGGACTCGTTACCTGGTTGCGGAGTTCCGCCGGGTGCAACCCGGAAGCAGCGGCATACTCAATCGAGCCGCGCATGGTTTGCAGCACCAACCGCTGTGCGTCCCGCCGGGAAAAGCCCATATGCACACCAGCGTCAATCAGCGCCTCCATAAACAGGAAAATATAGGCCGGCCCCGTGCCGCTGAGCGCCGTCGCCATATCCAGATACCGCTCGTCATCCACGTAAATCTGCTCGCCGAACGCGCCCAGCAGGGCTTCGGCCTGCTGCCGCTGCTGGTGCGCCACCTCCGGCGTGGCCGTCCAGACGGTAATGCCCTGCCCGATCTGCGCCGGGGTGTTCGGCATCGCACGCACAACGCTGGCGTTCGCCACACCGTCGGCAATCGTGCGAATTTTCGCCCCGGCGATGATGCTCAGGACCAGCTTGGCAGAATGCGCCCCACGCCGCACAACCGGCATCACTTCCTGAAGCACCTGCGGTTTGACCGACAGCACCAGCAGGTCGGCGGCTTCGGCGGCTTCATTGTTATCGGTGGTAAAGCGCACGCCGTATTTACTGCCCAGTTCGCGTCCCCTGGACTCCAGCGGGTCGGCGGCGATGATCTGCTCCGGGCGCACCAGCTCTTTATTGAGCAAACCCTGAATCATGGCCTCGCCCATCACACCGCTGCCGATGAAGGAAATGATGATATTCTGAAATGGCATGAGCTTCACCTACTCAAAAATTTTAGACACAGTGATTTCAAAACCTGGGATAACATCATCGCCAGTTAATACATCTTCACCAGACAGCATAAGTGGGCGGTTACTATTCAATTGATGTGCGGACACTTTACGCCGTTGGGGGTCAAGCACCCACACCAGTTTGACACCATCCTCCAAATACCGGTCTACCTTCGCATCCACATCACTGTATCTGTCGGTTTGCGAAACAATTTCAACCACCAGATCAGGCACCAAAACCAGTGGTTTGCTCTCCCAATCCGGGTTATTGTCCTTATAGCCTTCAAGACGCACGGCTGAAACAAACATCATATCCGGGACCCGCGAACCTGTAACCCAGTTCTGGTTATAAACGAGCACAAACGGCGCTTCGATGTAGAGTTTGCCCAGGTTGCGAGGATTAAGCCAACTCATCAGCGCCCATGCCAGATTGGACGAAGCGTTGTTGTGCGACTGCACGATCGGACTCATAAATATGCGCTCTCCATCAATGATTTCAAACGGCCCCTCCTGGTCATACAGCCGCACAAATTCTTCCAGGGGCAACTTTTCGACTCGGATAGGCGCTTCAGTCATATTCGCATCCTCCCAACAATCAAAATCTTTGTACCGCCGATGCCAACCCCCTCAATTAATGGATAAACCAATTAGGCTGTGCCTGCTCCTGAGTGGGAAGCGGGCTTCAGCCTGTTGCCAGTGGGCTAAAGCCTCACTGTCTGTCAGGCTCATTCTTTTCCGTTTATCCATGAGAGGTCATTATATTAGAGAGCCTTGCGTCCCTAATATCCTGTCATTCTCCTCAGCCTTTAACATATACTGCCAAATACTGTGGTCGAATATTCGCCTCAAGCTAACTTTGGTACGGCATCTCGTCCTGCCACCGCGTCCAGGCTGCTTCGACGCGCTCCATCTGCACTTCGACGCCGATGCCCGGCCCGGTCGGCACGCTGAGCGTGCTGTTCGCGCCCAGCACAAACGGTGGCTCGGTAATGTCCGGGTTATAGTAGCGGTCGGTGGCGGAAATATCACACGGCAGCGTCACGCCCGGCAGCGAGGCAAACGCGACATTCGCCGCCCGCCCGACGCCGGTTTCCAGCAGGCCGCCAATCCACAGCGGCAGGTTGTTCTCGATGCAGATTTTGTAGATTTCCAGGCTTTCGGTGTAACCGCTCACCCGCGCCGGTTTGAGGTTCAAAATCCGGCACGCGCCCAGTTCTAGCGCCAGCCGCAGATCGTTGGCCGAGTGAATGCTTTCGTCCAGGCAGATCGGCGTTTGAAGCTGCGGCTGTAGTTTGCTGTGTTCGTAGATGTCATCATACCCCAACGGCTGCTCGATCATCAGCAGATTGAACTCATCTAACTGCTTCAGATGATCGGCGTCCGCCAGCGTATAGGCGCTGTTGGCGTCCAGCATCATCACGATGTCGGGATAGACCGCACGCACGTCGCGCGCCAGCTCCACATCCCAGCCAGGTTTAATCTTCAGCTTGATACGCCCGTAGCCCTGCTTCAGCCGTTTTTCGATGATTTGCAGCGTGGCTTCAACGCTCGGCTGGATGCCGATGCTGACGCCGACCGTCGCGTAACCGCGCGACGCATGGCCGGGCGGCAGATGCGCGGCGAAAGCCTGCGCCAGCGACATCTCGTTGGCTTTCGCCAGCGCATCCCACACGGCGGCCTCAACAGCGTGTTTCGCCAGGGGATGCCCGCGCGTGCCGGCCAGCAGCGCCGGAACTTCGGTGGCGCTGGAAAGACGTTTGCCCAGCAGCGCCGGAATGAGGAACTCGCTCAGAACATGCAGCGCCGTCCCAACCGTTTCGTAGCTGTAGCCGGGGCGTGTTTCCGCCGAACTTTCTCCCCATCCGGTGATGCCTTCATCGGTTTCCAGCCGCACCAGAATGCAGGCTTTAAACGGTTCTTCACCAAAGCTGGTTCGCAGTTTTTCAACCAGGGTCATGGCAATCGGATACAAATTAATGGATTTTACGGTGATCGAACGCATGGTTGGCCTCATTTATTTGATTGCGGGGAGATGTTAAAAACCGCTCTGCCCCGCTTAATTCCGGCTAAAATCCAACTGCTCGAACTGGCGCGTATTGGTCTGGCTGAGCAGATAAAGCGCGCGCTCGCGGCCTTCATAGGCTTCATGCAAAAAGTCGGTGGCAACAAAACCCATCCCCAGCAGCGTTTTAAACACCTGGCGAATATGCAAGCGCCACTCCTGCGCCAGCGCGGGGTCGCGTTCTACCAGAATTTCGTACTGCGCGGGGATTTCCACCAGTGCCAGCGTCCCCTCCGGTCGAGCAAGGATGTCCGAAGGCCGAGGCAGGCCGTCCGTCCCGGCGGTCGTCGGGTTGGTGATACGTGTCTCTGCGTCAAGGTACTGGCGCAGGGTTAAATCGCCCCGTTTGCCGCTGATTCGTTCCTCCACGCGCCGGTTTGTCACCCACCATTCCACCTGCAAGCGGTCGGACGATCCCAGCCGCGCCAGGCCGCCGTCGTCGGACGTGCCGTAATAATCTTCCAGATAGCGGTAGCTAATGCCCCCCAGCTTGCGAATATTGAGGTGCGCGTTCGTCGCCAGCAAGGGGTCGAACGTCCACACCACCAGACGAACGCCCTGCCGCATCGCCACCCGGCGCTGTTCCAGTTTCAGCCGGTAGCCGATGCCCTGCCCGCGATATTCCGGCAGGATAACCATACGTTTCGACACGATTTGTAGATTCGCCATCGCCGGGCGGCTGCTTTCCTCCATATTCGTACCCAGGAAGCCGACCAGCACTCCGACCATTTTTTCATCGTCGAAAGCCGCCAGAACATGCCCGCCGTTATTCGCCAGCGAAAACAGCATGTGAGCCGGAATCACCGACTCAAGGTCGCGCCCCCAGTAGATTTTTTGCAGCTCAACGGCTGCGCGCAGATCATCAAGCGCCAACAGTGATCTAATTTCGATTGAACCCATGCGACTCCTAAATCCCTCTCGGACGCCGCCGCAGCACATAACGCAGCATCGGCCACCCATAACGTCGTCCCGGCATGTATGTGAGCAGCGTATCTTCAAAACGGCGCGGTCGAATATTAAAGTAATTAAATGTGTTGCCAAGCTGAGCGGCACGATTGGTCGCCAGCAGGTCTAACCATTGGGCCGTCAGCAGCGAGCGTGGAAAGATGCGGCTGTAAACCGCCGTCAGCGCCCGCAGCAGGTACGGCGGCACCGCCAGCACCAAACGGCGCGCCCGCGAGACGCGCATCACGGTGCGAATCAGGTCTTCCAGGGTGATATACTCCGGCCCGCCGATTTCAAGCGTGGTGTCCACCGTATCAATCAGGTTTAAACTGCGGGCGATGGCCTCAACCAGATCGCCGATATACAATGGGTGCAGCACCACTTCGCCGCGCCCCGGCATCAGAAAAACAAATGGATTCGAGCGCAGCATCATAGCGATATGGTTGACGAAAGCATCGTCCTCTCCGAACACCACGCCAGAGCGAATGATGGTATAGGCCAGCCCGCTGGAACGCACCTGTTCCTCGACCTGCCCCTTGATCCGCATTAACGTATAACCGGACGACGATGAAGCCCCCAGATGGCTGACGATGATAATCCGCCCTACACGCGCCGCCCGCGCCGCAGCGATGAGGTTGCGCGTGCCTACAACCTCAATTCGCTCCAGGTCGCGCGGGCGTCCCCACCACTGGCCGCTTTCCAGGTGAATGATGGTATAAACCCCGGTCGCCGCTTTAAAAAGCACCTCTTCATCCAGCAAATTCCCTGTTATAATCTCCACTGGTTGGGGCCAGGGCAGGTTTTTTTGTTTATCCTCGGAAAGCAAACACCGCACCCGATGGCCTTCGGATAACAAGCGGCCCACCAGATGCCTGCCGATAAAACCTGTCGCACCAGTCACCAGAATCATTACCCACCCCTTCGTCGTGGAGCATTATAACATCAGGCTGTTGGGGTTAAAATACCAGCAACTCTCGACCGGATAAGGGGTTATTGAGTGTAAATTCCAGTCGAACACAGTCAACGCGGTTTGCCAGAGCGCCGCGTAGTGGAGGAAATTGTGGAAAGGCGTCGTGTCGTCATAACCGGAATGGGCATCATCTGCCCAACAGGGAATAACCCGGAAGAAGCCTGGGCGAATGCCGCCGCAGGCAAAACCGGCATTGGTCGCATCACTCGTTTCGATACCTCGCACCTTGAAAACCATTTCGGCGGCGAGGTGAAAAACTTCGACCCCGAACAGGAATTAGGCCGCCGGGAAGCCCGCCGCACCGACCGTGTGACGCAGCTCGGCCTGTATGCCGCCCGGCAGGCGATGGAAGATTCCGGCCTGGTTGTTACCGACGAAAACCGCTATGACATCGGCGTGGTGATGGGCAGCGGCATTGGCGGCATCAGCTCGATTTTTGAGGGCGTTAAATCGTTTATCGAAAAAGGCGCAAAAGCCGTCAGCCCCCTACTCGTCCCAATGATGCTGCCGGACAGCCCATCCAGCAAGGTTTCGATGGCCTACGGCCTGCGCGGCCCAAACTTCGCCATTTCCACCGCCTGCGCCACCGGCAACAACTGCATCGGCGAAGCGACCGAGATCATCCGGCGCGGCGGTGCGAAAGCCATCTTGGCCGGCAGCACCGAAGCAGGTCTGGTAGATATCGCCATCGCCAGTTTTAATAACATGACGGCCATCTCGCGCAGGAACGAAGCCCCGGAAAAAGCCTCTCGCCCCTTCGACAGCGAGCGGGATGGTTTTGTCGTGGCGGAAGGCGCGGCGCTGTTGATGTTAGAAGACCTGGAACACGCCCAGGCGCGCGGCGCAAAAATTTATGCCGAAATACTGGGCTACGGCCACACTTCCGACGCTTATCATGTAACCGCCCCCCTCGAAACCGGCGAGGGCGCGGCCAGAGCCATCGAGCTGGCGCTGGACGATGCAGGGCTGACGCCGGAGCAGATTGACTACATCAATGCACACGGCACCAGCACGCCGCTTAACGACCGCAGCGAAACCCTGGCGATCAAACAAGCGATGGGCGAGCAAGCCTACGAAATCCCGATCAGTTCAACTAAATCGGTGACCGGGCATTTAATGGGCGCGGCAGGCGCGGTTGAAGCCGTCTTTACCATCATGGCGATCCGCAGCAGCTTCGTACCGCCCACCGTTAACCTGGAAAACCCGGACCCGGACTGCGACCTGAATTATACGCCGCTCGTCGGCATCTCCCACGAAATCAATGTGGCGATGAGCAATTCTTTCGGTTTCGGTGGGCATAATGCCGTCGTGATATTCGGCAAATACCGGCAAAATGGACGCGCATAACGGCCACAAGATTTACGCGCATATCGTTGGCTGGGGCATGGCCGTCCCGGACAATGTGCTGACCAACGCGCACCTGGAAGCTATCGTTGAAACCAGCGACGAATGGATTCGCACGCGCACCGGCATTCGAGAGCGGCGCATCGCCAGCGAGCGGGACTCGACGACCAGCCTGGGGTTGAAGGCAGCGCAGCGCGCACTGGATGTGGCCGACATGCAGCCGACCGAAATTGACCTTATCATCGTCGCTACTTCAACGCCGGAAAATATCTTTCCCAGCACTGCCAGCCTCATCCAGCACTCGTTAGGCGCTGCCAAAGCCGGGGCATTCGACCTCAGTGCCGCCTGCTCCGGCTTTGTTTACGGGGTGGATATGGCCGCCCAGGCCATCAAATCCGGCAGCATCCAGAGCGCCCTGGTCGTCGGTACGGAGACAATGACCCGCATCCTGGACTGGCAGGATCGCGGCACATGCATTCTGTTTGGCGATGGGGCGGGCGCCGTCGTGTTGCGCGCCAGCGCCGTTGAGGGCGGAATCCTCTCGGCGGTTCTGCGTTCGGACGGCTCCGGCAGCGATATGCTCGGCCTGCCCACCGTCGGCAGCGTGGATTTACGCAATGTCTACAGCGCGGTGAACGGCGCGCGCCCCACAACCGGCCTGGCCGCTCCTGAGCTTTCGCCTTCCCTCACCGGTCAGCTGCGCCTGTACAAAATGCATATGAACGGCGGCGAAGTGTTTAAGTTCGCCACCCGCGTCATCAACGAAAGCGTCCAGCAGGCGCTGGAAAAAGCCGGGCTGACGCTCCGCGACGTGTCGCTTATCGTTCCGCACCAGGCCAACCAGCGTATTATCCAGGCCGCCGCCCGCGCTTTAAAAGTGGAAACTGACCTGTTCATGAGCAATCTGGATCGCTACGGCAACACCTCGGCGGCTTCGATTCCGATTGCGCTGTGCGAGGCCGTCGAACAGGGGCGCATCAGCGAAGGACAGAACATCGTTTTTGTCGGCTTCGGCGGCGGCCTCACCTGGGCCTCGATGGTTGTAAAATGGACGGGCGCGCGTCCCCCCGAACCGGGCGCAACCACGCTGATTAACCAGCAGCGCCGCCAGATCAGCTATCTGTTCGCCCGGTGGCAGATGCGGCTGCGGCGCTTCAGCCGCCGCTGGATGGGTTTATTCACTCGTTTCCTCCCGCATCGCGGCAAAAACGACGAATAGTACCAGAGTACCACGAAACCTTTTCTCGCTTTTCCAGTCGTTATTGGCGTCACAACCGAACACGGTTGGAATGGGTCATTTCATAAGGAGAAAAGGTTATGTCCACAGGTAATCGTCACATCAAGTTGGGCCTGCTTTTAGCGGTAACGGTGTTTCTGCTGACGATCTTCGGCAGCGCGGCGCTGGCGCAGGACGATACAACTGCCGCCAGGGTCGAATTTGTCGGCATCATCGAAGCCATGACACCCACCACGATTACGGTCAACGGTCAGGTTATTGACATCGCCGGCCTGCAAATCCAGACGCCGCTGGCGCTCGGCACAGTGGTCAAAGTTGAGGCCACACTCACGCCGGATGGCCGCCTGGCGGCGGACAAGTTAAAAGCTGATGATGACAGCCTGCGCCCCGGCGAAATCGAAATCGTCGGCAAAATCGCCGGTATGGACGGCACGACCCTCATCATCGCCGGACGTGCTATCAGTCTCAGCGGCGCTGAAGTCAAGGATGCTGTCGCAGTCGGCCAGATCGTCAAAATCAAGGTGTCGCAGGCGGACGATGGCTCACTAACCGCCCGCGAAGTCCAGGCATACGACGACAGCGCCGACGACAACAGTAATACCAACACGAACGATAACGCCGGCGATAATGCCAACAGCAACGCCAATACGAACGACAACGCCGACGACACCACGAAATTCGACGATGACGAATTCGAACTTAAAGGCACGCTGACGGAAATCGGCGATGGTTATATCGTGGTATCCGGCATCTGGATTGCCACCAGCGGCGCGGAAATTAAAGGCAGCCTGGTACCGGGCGCGCTGGTGGAAGTCAAACTCGGCATCGCCGGAGACCAGTTTGTGGCCTTCAAGGTCGAACACAAAACTTCGAGCGATGATGACTTTTTACCCGGTGAGTGTGTCATCGCCGCGCCCCAGGGCTGGACTTCCTACACCATTCGCGCCGGTGACACCCTGTCCAGCGTGGCCGCCCGCAGCGGCGCTGATCTTGACGATCTGGTGAGCTTCAACTGCATCACCAATCCCCGTGTGATCGTGGCCGGAACTATGATCTTCGTCCCGCGCGAACCCGCCCCTGCGCTGGATAACGCCAACAGCAACTTCAACACCAACAGCAACGATAACGACGACAACGGCAACGACAACCACGACGACGACAACGGCAACGACAACCACGACGATGACAACGGCAACGACAACCACGACGACGATAACGGCAACGACAACCACGACGATGACAACGGCAACGACAACCACGACGACGATGAAGATGACGATGATTAATCAGTAACGGTCTCGTCGGGGAGAGGGGCATGTCCCTCTCCCCTTCACTCATTTAATGTTACTCCGACGAAACAAACCCGGCAGGTGCCAATATGATAAGATTTCGCGTATCTGAACCTCTATCTGTAAACCTTCAGACAATGGGGTTAAACACGCTGTTCCAGGCAGATCGAACCGCTTTACAAATAGGCGCTAGGCCGCTTCCGCTGTGGGCGAAGGGGCTGCTGCTGTATATTTTTTGCTTCGCCGTGTTAAGTTTCCTAATCTTCGCCGCGCCGGGTTTTTTCGGCACGGATGACTATTATCACGCGCGGATCGCCACACAGATCATTGAGCAGGGACGGCTGAATTTATCCTTCCCCTGGCTGCCGAAAACCATCCTCAGCCCGGAGCGGTTTACCGACCATCATCTGCTGTACCATCTGTACATCGCGCCCTGGACATCTGCTTTTGGCATGGCCGGGGCAAAACTGGCGACCGTCAGCATTACCGCCGGGATTTTTGCAGCCGTCTGGGTGCTGCTGCGCGGGGTAGGTATCCGGCACGCGGCATTCTGGACGCTGGCGCTGTTCGGCACTTCCACGCCGTTTTTGTACCGCCTGTTGATGATCCGCACCCAGGGGGCATCGCTGCTGCTGCTGATTATCGCCCTGCATCTGCTCTTTACCCGGCGCTGGCGCTGGCTGATTCTGGCCGCTTTCACCTATACTTGGCTTTACAACGGTTTTGTGTTAATTGTCGCTTTCGCCGGCCTGTACGCCGCCGCAGCCTGGACTGCCGAAAAACGGCTCGCCTGGCAGCCGGTCATGTATACGGCGCTCGGTGTGGGGCTAGGGTTGGTGATTAACCCCTATTTTCCGCAGAACATTCTGTTTATCACCGATCACCTGGGTGCAAAGGTGGATCTCGAAGATAGTGTACGGGTCGGCAGCGAGTGGTATCCTTACACCACCGGCGCGCTGCTGGCGAACTCCGGCGGGGCGCTGCTGGCGCTGGTACTGGGTTTCCTGGCCCCCAGCTTTGGCAGCCACCGACGCGACCACATTGAAAACACCCTGCTTTTCGCCGCGCTGCTGACTCTGTTTATGGTCTTCCGTTCCCGGCGGTTTATCGAATATTTCCCCGCCTTGGCCCTATTATTCTGTGCCGTCGTCTGGGGGCGCAGTCCCGTTCGCCTGACCGAATGGCTTCCAGCGGCTTTTCGCTCCCGTTGGCTGGTCGCACTCGGAGCAGCAGCGGTGATGGGGATTTTTAGCATCACAACAGTATCGCAGGTTTATCGAGACGCGCAGGCATCCCGGTCGCCGGACGACTTGGCCGGGGCAGCCACCTGGTTGCGAGAAAACACGCCGCCGGGTACATTCGTCTTCCAGACCGACTGGGACGACTTCACCCGCCTGTTTTATTACAATACCAGCAGCACTTATCTGGTTGGACTCGACCCGACCTATCTGGAAATCGCCGACCCCGCGCTCTGGGATCGCTGGGTACACATCACACAAGGGAAAGTTTCGTCACCGGCGCAGGTGATCTGGTCCGAGTTCGGCGCGGCTTATATCGTCAGCGACACGCAGCACGACCGGTTTATCGAACGCGCGAACGACGATCCCAACATGGAACTCGTCTATCAGGATCAATACAGCTATGTCTGGCGTTTATCCGAAGCTGTTACCGCATCATCCAGGGAATGAGCATGATACTGATTGTCCTTCCCGACATCCCGGCAGAAGACCGCCTCCTGGCACACGCCCGGCAGGGAAATCAGGATGCCATCATGCAGATTTACGAAAGTTACTTCTCGCCGATCTACAATTTCATCCGGCTGCGGGTGGATGATCGAACCGTAGCCGAAGACCTCGCCAGCGAGGTTTTTATCAAACTGGTAAGCGCCTTCCGCAGCCACACCGCACCCCGTCACAGCCTGCGCGGCTGGCTGTTCCGCGTCGCCCGCAATGTCATTCATGACCATTATGGCCGCGACCGCCAGTTGACGACCGAAACCCTGGAGGAATGGATACCCGCTTCCCCCGATAACGACCCGGAAGTTCAGTTTATGCGGGCGCTGGATGTCGAGCGCACCCGTCATGCCCTGCGAATGCTTTCAGCCGAACAACAGGAGGTGCTGATTTTACGCTTCGGCCAGATGTTAAGCCTGGAAGAAACGGCGGACATCCTGGGCAAAAAAGTGGGCGCGGTGAAATCGCTCCAGTTCCGCGCGATCAACGCGCTTCGGCAGGCTTTTGGCGAGATGCGGATGGAAACCGAAAATGGCTGACCAGGACTTGCTGAACGCTTTTGACGACTGCATCAACCGCCTGTCCGCCGGCCAGACGGTAGACGACTGCTTGCGCGCCCATCCTCAGTATGCCCCAGCCCTGCGCCCCATGCTGGAAGCCGGCCTGACGATTCGTCGCATCCAGGTGAACCCGGCAGAAGTTAACCAGGCGCAGGCGCGCGTTCGAGCGCGCGTGGCGCTGGCTGCCCGCGCTGCACCCGCGCGAACCACTTATCCGCTGCGATCTTTGGCAGCACTGGCTGCCGCGCTGCTGGTTGTTTTCCTGGTTATTTCCGGCGGCGCGGTCACACTGGCGCAAAGCAGCCTGCCCGGCGACCCACTCTATGGCATCAAACGCCTGACCGAAAGCGTGCGTCTGGCAGTCAGCGGGAATGATCCGGCGCTGCAAACCGAGTTCGCGGCCCGGCGCATCGGCGAAATTGAGCAGATTTTGGCTTTAGGACGCGCTGCCAATATGGATTTCGCCGGCGAAATCGAAACCATCAACGGCGATGCTTGGGTGGTCGCCGGTCTGCCGCTGCGCGTGCCGGAAAAAAGCCTCGGCACGACGGAATTCCGCGTCGGAGACCGGGTCGAAATCAATGCTTACACAACTGCATCCGGCGCGCTCATCGCGCGGGAAATCCACCTGACCGAACCGAGCGAGCGGGAACCGCTGCCGACACCAACGCCTATTCCAACTCGATCCATTGCCACATCCACGCCGCCGCCGACTGCCACACCCGCGCCGACCAACACGCCGCCTTCGCGGACGCCAACTTATACATCCACGCCAACGCCATCCCAAACGCCAACGGTCACGTCCACGCCATCCACCACCGCCTGCGTGCCGTTCCAGCCGCAGGGATGGGAGGCCTATACCGTGCAGGCGGGGGATACGCTTTCGGCGCTGGCCGCCATCCGGGGCATCACGCTGGACGAACTGATGGACGCCAACTGTCTGACCAACCCGCGTCTGATTTTCGCTGGACAGCGGCTTTATCTACCACCCGGCCCGCCGCCGCCGCGACCGCCGGCACAGCCAACAACTGCCGCGCCGGCGCAGCCAACAGCTCCCATCGAAGATATAAATCCGCCGCCCGGAGACGACAATCCGCCGCCCGGCAATGACAATGTTCCGGGAGACAACACCAATGACAACCATGATGACGATGACAATGATAATGACAATGATAACGATGATGACGATGATTGACCGGTAGAATCGGCAGCGCCCGGCACATACCGGGCGCTTTCATCGTAGACTGTCAATCGTTCCGGTAGATGAGGCGATTCCGGCTTTATCGCCGCCGGTTAGCCAGGCTGATGTAATACAGCAGGTTCAGCAGCGCTGTCACCGCCGCCGCGACATAAGTCAGCGCCGCCGCCGTCAGCACCGAACGCGAACCGCTGGCATCCTCAGATGTCACCATCAGGCCGGTTTCCCGCAGCAGTCTTAACCCCCGCCGGCTGGCGTCAATTTCAACCGGCAGCGTGAGCAGCATAAACACCACCACCACGCCGTAAAATAGGATGCCCAGCTCGATCAGACCGACAATGTTAAGCAGCAGCCCGATCACGATTAAAAAGTAAGACACCATCGGGCTGAACTGCATGGCCGGCACTAGGAAGCCCCGCAGTTGGATAAACACCGAATTTTCAGCGTGCTGCTGGGCATGACCCAGTTCGTGCGCCACCACTGCCATCGCCGCGACCGATGGGCGCGTCGCCACATCCTGGGACATACGAACGGTATGCGAGGATGGGTCGTAATGGTCGGTGTGCTGGCCGGGTACGCCTTCCAAACCAACACCATGCAGCCCCGCTCGCCGGATGATGCGTTCGGCCACCTCGACGCCTGTTAGCCCTGCGCCGTTACGAACCTTCCCCCAGCGGGCAAAAGCCGAACTGACCATAAGCTGCGCCAGCAGCGACAGCAGAATCGCCGGTATCAAAATAGTGAAATACAAGGGGTCGAAGTAAAACATGGGAATGACCTCCCCCAGCATTCGTTAATTGCCTACAGCTTATACGCAGGCGCGTATATGTTGTCTCAGAGATTCATCAATTTATCATTAAAGCGTTTCTACCCGCCCAGAACCGCCGTCAGGTCGGCGCGGTTATTCAGCATCAGCGGCAGCAGCAGGTTATCAATCAGCCGCGTCGTTCCGATCCGTACCGCCATCGAAACCAGCACCGGCGCGCCGGACGGTTCATCCAGTTCGCGCAAACTGCGCGCGTCAGCAACGGAAACATACTCCGGCTCGGCCAGTGGTTCGGCGCGCAGCACGTCCAGCATGGCCGTTCGCAGACTGTTCGGCTCGCGCTGCCCGGCGGCGTAGACCTCCTCGGCAGCGGACAGAGCGCGGTATAAAACGCCAGCCGCGCGCCGCTGTTCGGGGTTTAAATAGGCATTTCGAGAACTCATCGCCAGACCATCGGCTTCGCGCAGCGTCGGGCAGATGACCATCTCCAGCGGAAAGTTCAGATCGCGCACCAAACGTTTGAGGACAGCGGCCTGCTGCGCGTCCTTCTGGCCGAAATAAGCCGCCTGCGGCTGGAATAGGTTGAACAACTTGGCGACCACCGTCGCCACACCTCGAAAGTGGCCTGGACGGCGTTCGCCTTCCAGGCCGCGCGTCACCTCGGTTACGTCAATCCAGGTCTGGTAGCCGGGCGGATACATCAAATCCGGCGTCGGCGTAAAAACCACATCTGCGCCGGCTTTTTCCAGCGCGGCCAGGTCGCCGGGCAGGTCGCGTGGGTAGCGGTTTAAATCCTCGTTAGGACCAAACTGCGCTGGATTGATGAAGATGCTGACCGTCACGGCATCGCAGTCTGCCCGCGCCTGCTCCACCAGCGACAGATGCCCAGCATGAAGCGCGCCCATCGTCGGCACAAGTCCCACCCGGCCTTTCAGTGCCGCCCGCGCCGCGCGCAGCCCTTCAACGGTGTCAACGATCTGCACGGTCTTCCGTCCCATCGGCGCGAACCGCCGCCAGAATGTCTTCGTTCATGCCAAACGCCTGCTCCATCGTTGGAAATCGGCGCGTTTTTACATCCTCGACGTACTGCGTTAAAGCTGTCTGAATAGCCGTGCCGGCATCGGCGTACTGGCGGGCATGGCGCGGCCCGAATGTTGGGAACAACCCCAGCAGGTCATGAAAAACCTGCACCTGCCCGGCGCAGTGCGGCCCGGAGCCGATGCCGATGGTCGGGATGTCCAGCCGTTCGGTAATCATTTGCGCCAGCGGGGCGGCCACCAGTTCCAGCACCACCGCGAACGCCCCGGCTTCCTGCACGGCGGCGGCATCGCGCAGTAGCTGTCTGGCCGATTCTACTTCCCGCCCCTGCACCCGAAAACCGCCGAACTGATATACACTCTGCGGCGTCAGGCCGATATGCGCCATCACCGGAATACCGGCCTGGACGATCTGCCGGATGGTCGGCGCGATCAACTCGCCGCCTTCCAGTTTGACGGCGTTCGCCCCGCCCTCCTGCATCAGCCGTCCGGCATTGGTCATGGCCTGTTCCAGGCTGGCGTTATAGGTCATAAACGGCATGTCGGCCACGATCATCGCGTGTTTGGTCACACGGGTTACGATCTGCGTGTGATAAATGATATGCTCCAGCTTGACCGGCAGCGTCGAGTCGTGTCCCTGGATGACCATACCGAGCGAATCCCCCACCAGCAGCATCGGCGCGCCCGACGCCTCCCCCAGATAGGCGCTGGTGGCATCATAAGCCGTCAGCATGGGGATCGCCTCCCCGGCGGTTTTCATCTTCTGAATCTCTCGTATCGTCACTCGCATCTTGAGCTTCCTGCTCTAAAACCTGCCTGATCGAGTCGGTCGGAACACCCCGCGCCGCCAGCATCGGCAGCGACAGCCGGGCCAGCTCTCGATACAAATCCGCCACCTGCGGGTCGAGCCTGTGCAGCGCCCGCAGATGAGCGCGGATCGTCCCCACATCGGCGCGGGTTAACGGCCCGGTGAGCGCCGCCGGTATACCCTGAACGCGCAAATTTTCGACCGTGCCGCGCAGTAGGGTATCCAAAGCGCCATCGGTAGCCTCGCGCGGCGCGCCGATTTTCGTCAGCAGCCGTTCGGCAGTCGCGTACAGCGTAACGGTGTAATTGCTGACAATCACCATTGCACTATGGTAAATCGCTTTGCCGCCCGCAGGTATAACCAACACGCGCCCATCCAGAACGCAAGCCAATTCCTCTAACCATGCGCGCAGCGGCGGTTCAGCCTCGACCGCGAATGTCGCGCCCGGCAGCCCGGCCAGCGCCGTTTCCACATCAGCGAAAGGATAAGCCGGGTGCAGGCTGCCGATCATCGCGCCGCGTTCGGCCAGCGGCAGCAGTGTTTCTGCATCGCGCGCGCCGGAAGTGTGGATGACGCTTTTACCGCTCAACGCGGCGGTTTTAATGGACGCCGCCAGCGGCGCGATGGCATCGTCCGGTACAGTCAGCAGCGTTAAGTCGGCGGCCTCAATCACCGCTTCGACCGAAACAACCGCCGCCGCGCCGGTCAGCGCCGCCAGCGCCGAGGCTTTCGCCTCATCCCGGCTGCAAACAGCCGCAATCCTGTACCCTGCCCGAAACCACAGACGCGCCAGCGTCGAGCCAACCTTACCCGCGCCCACAAATCCCAGGGACGGCTTCTCGCGCATGATCGTGATCTACTGCTGCTGGAGCGGCGTCGGTGTGGGAATCGGCTCGCTGATGGTGATGTTCACCATACATGCCGCTTTCAACGTATTGGTGCTGTCGAAAACGGTGATACGGAACTGGTACAGCCCCGGTTCATAAAAAGCCGGCACGAACTGGCCGAGTACACCGGTTTCCATCACGGGAATATTATAGTCGCGCAGCGAAACAAAACTGCCAAAGGTGCTTGGCCCGTTGATCTCAAAACGATAAAAAGCGAAGTTGTCCGCGTTGGCCGTTCCGATCACGTTGATCGGCTCGAAAACCAGCATCCCGTTGGCGGGAACTTGCAGCGTCGCGCCGGGTGTGTCACAGCCCGCCGTCGCTGGCGGATTGGGTAGAATTGTCCCGACCGGCGTCGGTGTCAGCGTAGGCGTGGCGATCACCTGCACCACTTCGGCCTGCCCGATCTGCACGCTGCCAACATCAATCGGCGGCCCGCCGAAAATCACCTGGGCCGGCGTCGGTGTGTAAAATGGCTGGTCGGTAATCGGGCTAAAAACATCTCCAGCATCTATCGTCTCGCGCATAGCCGGCGCCACAACGCGCTGAATGCCCAAAATCGCCAGGCTGAATTCGGCAACCAGCACCAGCGCCGTAAGCGCATTGGCGCGTTCGTACCGGAAGATGTCGCGCTCCAGTTCAAAATGCGTGGCGCGCAGTTCCCGCTGTGTTCGCGCCAGCCGCCGCCATGCGAATACCCCGACCACACCCGCCAGGATATACAGGCCGACCGCAATCTGTTCAATTAAAAACACCAGCGCCGTCATGACATTATCCGTAAAACACCCTTCAGAACGGCAGTCAATCGCGGAACCAGAATCTTCCCGGCGTCCAGCACTTCTTCGTGGCTGGCTTCCAGGTCAGAATCTACCGAGTCAATCGCTTCGTTGGTGATGCCAGAAAAAGCCATCACCCGCATCCCGGCGTGCCGGGCGACCAGCACTTCATGGACGGTGGACATTCCCACTGCGTCCGCGCCCAATGCCCGCAGCATACGCACTTCCGCCGGTGTTTCAAAGTTCGGCCCGGAAATGCAGGCGTAAACCCCCTCATGCAGCGGGACTTCGGCCTCTGCCGCCGTCTGCCGGGCCGCCCGGCGCAAATCACGGTCGTAGGTATGGGTCATCCCCAGGAAACGTGGGCCGAATCGTTCATCATTGGGGCCGACCAGCGGATTGCCCCCGCCCATCCCTATCCAGTTGATATGGTCGTTGAACAGCATCAGATCGCCAACACGATAAGCCGGGTTCA
>JAPKMO010000068.1 GCA_026645945.1 Anaerolineae bacterium | reverse complement strand
GCCCACAAGCCCACTGTCTCGCCCACAAGCCCACTGTCTCGCCCACTGTTGGAGCGCCCTTGCAGCCCACTTTTCGCCCTCACCCGACGCCAACATAAACGATTCGCCAGATGTGGCCGTAGATAAAATCGGCCACCACCAGCGCGCCGTTGGGGGCCAGTGCCACGTCCACCGGGCGGATTAACCCGGTCACGAACGGCTCCGGCGTGTAATCTTCCCGCCCCAGCCGCCAGTCGTTCGGGTCAATGCGGACGATGCGCTGGGCGGTGGGCGTGCCGTTCCACAGCGCCACAAACAGATGGCCGAACAGGTTGGCCGGGAACTGCGTCCCGGTGTAGGCCACCAGTCCGCGCGGCAGCGTAAAATCCGGGAAGCTGTACAGGTCGGGCGCGATCACCTCGGCGGCGCGGGGCGGGCAGTCCTCGCAGCCGCGCATCCGGTAATACGGCCAGCCGTAAAAAGCCTCCGGGCTGACAGCCAGCAGCCGGTCGCCCGGCCCGGCCAGGATGCCGGTATCGGTGGCGTACATCTGCCCATCGGGGCCGAAGGTCAGATCATACGGGTTGCGGATTCCCCTGGCATAGACGGAAATTTCGCCGGTGTGCGGCTGGATGCGTAAAATGGCCGCTTCGTCGGGGCGCACGTCGGCGTAGGGTTTCGATTCCGGCTGGGTGGATTCGCCGTGATCGGTCAGGCTGCCGATGCCCATATACAGGTAGCCGTCCGGCCCAAATACGATGCCGTTAGGCTGGTTATCAATGATCGAAAAACAGCACGGTAAATCATCCAGCACAAGCTCGGTCGTCCCATCCGGCTGCACACGCCACAGGCCGCCGCCTTGCAGCGGTGTCACGCGCGCCGTGACGTATAACACGTCCGTCCCCGGCTGGAAGGCCAGACCCACCGGCGAGATTAAATCGCCGCTGTACCGCTGAGCGCTGCCGTCCGGGTTGAGGGCATAAACCGCGCCGTTCCGCGTGCCGTTTTCCAGCACCGTACCGTACAGGCGGCCGTCCGGCCCGTAGGTGATCTGCATCGGCTGGCCGGGGAACCTGCCCGCCGGTTCGACCCTATAACCCACCGGGACGCGAATCCGCTGCAAAAAGCCGGTGATGTCGTCCTCGCAGGGGAAATCCTCGCAGCTCCACCCGGCGGTAGGGGCAAAATCCGCCGGCTGGTGTTGGAAAGGCGGCGCGCCGGCGTTCGTGACCGGCGTCAGCGTCCAGAGCGGCGGCGTGGGGATGGGCGTCAGCGTGGCTGTCGGGGAAAGCGTGGGGGTGGGCGTCAGCGTGGGCGTGAAGGTGGGCGTGAAGGTGGCGGTGAGCGTGGGTGTAGGCGTCAGCGTGGGTGTCAGCGATGGCGTGATAGTAGGTGTGGGGCTGTAAACCGGCGCGCTTAAAGCGGTCGGCGGCAGCGTGGCCTGGAAGGCGGATGGTGTGGCATTCGGGCCGCAGGCCGCCATCAGCAGCGCCAGGGCGTAAAAGTGCAAAAACGCGCGATGAGATTTTATGTTCACAGCGGCTCGTTAAAATCATCAGCAGGACAAACGCCCGCCATTATACACGGCGGGTTTCAGGCGGTCAGCAGTCGAATCGTCTGGACGGCGAAATAAACCCCGGCGGCCAGTTCGACCGCGCCGGCGCCCAACCACAGCAGGCCGCCGATCAAAAAACGCCCGCCCTCGCCGATCACCCGGCGGCGTTCGACGTTCCAGTGGGCGTCCGGCGCGCCGGCGTGCGCCTGCACCAGCATCCAGCCATGCCGGACGAACGGCCAGCCCCGGCGGGCGGCGTTCCTGCCGGCGATCAAAAAAGCTGCCGCAAAAACCGCGTTCAGGGTCAATAAAATCATCAAAAACCTCCGGCTGTTAAAGCCCGCCTTTCAGCATATATAATCGGCGATCGGGTTTCAACCGGCTTTTTTGACTCTTTGGGAAGGCTGATGAGTGTAGAAAACCGCCGCCGTTTTGTACTCGGCTGCCTGCTGCTGGGGGTTTACCTGCTGGTGTACGTGCCGGAGGTCAACAGCGATGATGGGCGGGCGCTGCTGGCAGTGACGGCGGCGGCCATCCGGCATGGCGCGCCGGAAATCGGCGCGATGGGGGCGCTGGACGCGCTCCAGCCCCTGCAAATGTCGCGCATGGGGGTGTTCGGGGGGGATGGCGCGCTGTATGCCAAAAAAGGCCCGACGCCTTCGCTGGCGCTGACTCCGCTGGCGCTGCTGGCGGAGGCGCTGCCCTGGCTGAACCTCCGCGCGGCGGCCATGCTTTTTAACCCGCTGGTGACGGCGGCTACCGCCCTGGCGCTGTATACGCTGGCGCGCTGGCTGAATTTCCGCCCCCGGACGGCTTTTATCACGGCGCTGGTTTACGGGCTGGCGACGATGGCGGTCGCTTATGTTAAGACACTGTTCGGCGAGCCGCTGGCCGGGCTGCTGCTGATGCTGGCGGCGCTGGCGGTCTGGAAAACACGCGCCGGGCAGGGTGAGCCGCGCTCTAGGCGTTTATGGCTGGCGGCGAGCGGTATCTGCCTGGGGCTGCTGACCGGCGTGAACCTGGTTTATATGCTGGCCGCGCCGGTTATGGGGGCGTTTGCGTTCGTCCCGCGTTTTCAGCCGCTTACCCAGCTTGAAAGTCTGTGGCCGGGGCGAGAAACCCGGCGCAACCTGGCCGCTTTGGGTCTGCCGGTGCTGGCGGCGCTGGCGCTGCTGGGGCTGTATAACCTGGCGCGCTTCGGCAGCCCGTTTAACAGCGGTTATCACTTCGCGGCGGGCGAGGGTTTCACGCAGCCTTTTTTAACCGGTCTGTACGGCCTGACCATCAGCCCGTATCGCGGGCTGTTCTGGTACAACCCGGCGCTGCTGCTGGCGATCCCCGGCTGGCTGGTGCTGCAACGGCGCGCGCCCTGGGCGGCGTGGCTGGCGCTGGCGCTGGCCGCGCTCCAGATGTTGATGTTTGCCGGATGGTGGAGCTGGCACGGCGGCATCGTGTGGGGGCCGCGTTTTTTGATCCCCGCGCTGCCCTGGCTGGCGCTGATGCTGGCCCCGCTGATCGAAGCGGCCTGGATGCGCCCGGCGCTGGCGGGCGCGCTGATCGGGATGGTCGGGCTGTCGGTCGGCGTGCAGGTGTTGGGCGCGCTGTACAGCTTTTACCCGTATATCGGCTATCTGTACACCCATTATTATACCGGCGTGGTGGATGCGCCCGTTTCGGGGCTGGCGGACGCGGTTCTGACCGACCCGGCCCTCAGCCCGATCATCGGCACGTTGGCTTTCGCCCGCGCGGGACTGCCGCCCGAACCGGCCTGGCTGTCCGGCGGCGTGGATGGCCTGCATCTGCTGGCCGCGCTGACGTTGGTCGTTTTACCCTGGCCGCTGCTGGTTTTGACGGCGCGCGCGAAAGTGCAGCGGCTCGCGCCCCTGATATTGGCGGCAGCGGCGTTGATCGTTTTGAGCCTGACCGCCGCCCGGCAGCACACCGGCCCGGAAGCGGAAAAGCTGGCGGCGCTGGAACAGGCGCTTCAGCCGCTGGGTACGGTGGTGGCCGCTTCGTCCCTGTGGGGCGAAAGCCTGCTCGACCTGGATGGACGCTGGCGGGTATTTTCCACCAACGCGCCGGCTGCGCCTGATGACCCGCTGGCCGCGCCCCTGTGGGATTACGCGCTGAGGCAGGGGGATCGCCTGTGGCTGCTGACCTGGTTCGCACCCGGCGACCCGGCCAACTGGCAGGAACGCAGCTTATGGGAGCGCGCGGCCTTTGTGGTTGAACGCGCCGTTCCCGATCACCGCGCCCTGCTCTTTGATCTGTCGCCCGCGCCTGCCGACCGCTCGGCAGGACACCGCTTCGGGGACATCCGGTTGAAGGCTTACGGCGCGGCGCGTTCGGCGGACGGCCTGCGGGTGACGCTGGAATGGTCGCTGGATGCGCCCCTGAGCGGCGATTTCGCCTGGTTCGTACACCTGCTGGACGAAAACGGGGCTATCTTGGCGCAGCAGGATCGCGCGCCGCAGGGCGGTTACGCGCCCACGTCCGGCTGGCAGCCGGGTTTGACCGTGACCGACCGGCTGGCCTTCCTGGGCGATTTTCCGGCGGGCGTTCGTTTGCGCCTGGGCTGGGTTAACCCGGCCACCGGGGAACGGCTGCCCGCCTGGGATGCCGATGGCGCGCTGCTGGAAGCGGATTTCGCGCTGTTGGAAATGGCTGCCGGTTCGTAAAAGTTTTGACTTTCACTTAGCATTTGGGACTGGCTAACGGTACGGGCTGCCGCTGGTTGTCGTCGCGTCCTGGCCGTGATGGCTGCCGGGAGATTCTACCCAGGGCATATAACCCGAATGGCGATGGTGATCGTGTCGCGCATCCCACCGCCGTCAATGGAAAGGATCTGTTTTTTATTGTCCGGGTTGATGTTTAACATCCGCTCCGCCTCGATTAAGTGCCGGTTTTGCCCATCTGCTGGACAGAATAATCAATCGCCACAAAATACGAGTCGCCCACACCAAGCAGGGTCATCAGGCGAGAGCGGCCATGTTCGTCCTCGGTTTCAAACGGCTGTTCGTCCAGGTGGGCGGCCAGCCCATGATGCGCCAGCACCTTCGCCATACGTTCGGCGGCGGGTCTGGGCATCACCCCCAATACACCCTCGCCGGAAGCCAGCAGGTTAACGAGCGGCTGCGCCCGGTTGATGTCGGCGGCCAGCTCGCGCCAGGGGCCGAACGTCAGCACGTAAGCCTGGTGGATGTCCAGCACCAGTTCGTTAACATCCTTTGGCCGGCCTTCAAAACGCACCGCCGCCAGGGGTGTATTGTGGTGGTAGAGCAGAGGGTGTTCCTGCTGGCGGGCGAAAAACAGGCTGCCGAACACGCCCAGCGAAATTCGATGCTCGCGCACACCCAGGACGCGCACGATATAGGCGCGGCGTTCTCGCAAACCCTGGGCGGCCTCGTCATAACGCGCGGTCTGGATGATAAGCTGAAGTTCGTTCGGCACGCCGCCCATCTGCGCGGCCAGCAAAATGCCGTAATCACCGTCGCCGCGCAGGTCATCCATAAGCTGTTGAGTGTGGGGCATAACCGCATTCCCTCCCCGTTATTTCTGCCGCAGACGGCTGGCCGCCCAATCGGGGACGGGATAACCGACGGCGCGCAGGTCGGCAATGACGGCTTCCAGGTCATAAGCCGCATTTCGCAGTTCGACCGTCACCTGGCCGTTTTCAAAGGTGAACAGTCCCCACTGGGCATAACCGGGGCGGTCAATGGATGCCCCGACGCTGCCGACGTTAACGACGCGCCAACTGCCCAGGCTGCGATCCATCTGGCGGTGGGTGTGGCCGCCGATGGCAAGGTGGCCTTCGCGGTCCAGCAGCAGGTCGCGGGCTTCTTCATCGGGCGTATCCGGCAGCAGGAACGATTCGTCGTTACCGGGGACGGCGTGGTAGCCAATGACATGGCAGCCGTCAAAACTGTGCGAAAGTTCGCGCCCGATGAGTTTTTCCAGAAACGCATAATCTTCAAAGCTGATTTGTTCGACCGCCCAGATCAAACTGCTGCTGAATGATTTCCACAGTTCGATATGCTGTTTCAGGGCGTTTTCATCAGCCGCCGGGGGGATAGGAAAACGTTCGCCCGTGACCATGTAGCGGTCAGTATTGCCGCCGATCACCTTGAAGGTTTTGCCTTCATCGGCTTCGGCCAGCGTTTTAATCCGGCGGATGCACTCCGCCGGGCGCGGGCCAAAAGCGGCCAGATCGCCCAGACACCAGGTTAAATCCGCGCCGCCCAATGCCGCCAGGTCAGCCAGGACGGTTTCCAGCGCCAGTAAGTTGCCGTGAATATCGGACAAAACCGCCAGTCGCATATGGTGTATCCCCTTATGTTGTTTTGCCGCCGGAAAACCTACCGCATCGGCGCGGAAAACGCAACCGGGGCGACGCGCCGCTGGAAGCGCATCAGGATGGACGCGCCAGCGGGACTGCCGCCGGCACGCGCCGCGCCAGCAGCGCCGCCGGGAACAGCAGGCACAGGAATAACAGACCGCCTACCAGGAACGGCCGGGTAGGGGAGATGGCAAACAGCACGCCGCCCAGCGCGCTGCCGAAGATGATGCCCAGACTGGTCGAAGACTGGTAAACCCCCAGCACACCGCCGCGCAGATCATCGCGGGTAGTGGTCGTCGCCAGCGATTGCAGCGAGGGCATCATGATGCCCGAACCGACGGCGAAGGTGATGAGCGACACCGGCCCAACTAACCAGGGCGAGGTGAAGACCGCCAGGGATAAAACGCCCAGCCCGCGCAGCGCCGCGCCCAGAAAAACCAGCGTCGGCTCGCCAAAACGGCGCACCAGCCGTTGAATGAGAAAAACCTGCGTGCCGAACTGCCCGATGCCGATGCCGGTGAGCAGCAGGCCGATGCCCAGGTTCGCCTCCTGCGGCGTATTTTGAGGGAACAGCACCGCTTCGCCGAACAGGGCGAAAGTGGACTGGAACAGCGAAAAACTGAACTGCGCGGCGAAGCCGATCACCAGGATGAGCAGCAGTGGGGTATTGCCCAATACATCGGCGGGTTTCATCTTCACGTTCTGCTCCCGCCGTGCGACGCGCTGCTCCGCCGTGAGCGATTCATCCAGCGTGAACCAGGTCAGCAGGACGGTGAGGAACGTCACCGCGCCGCCGACCCAGAAGGGGGAGGTTTCGCCCAGGAAGGCCGCCAGCGACCCGCCCAGTCCCGGCCCGAAAATGAAACCCAAACCGAAGGCCATAAAAACCAGGCCCAGCGCCCGTGTGCGCTGCTCGCGCGGGGTAACATCGGTGATATACGCCTGGGCGACGATAATATTGCCGCCGGTGATGCCGTCCAGGACGCGCGCGGCAAACAGCATGGTCAGGCTTTGCGCCGCGCCCATCATCAGAAAGCTGATGACGGTGCCGATCTGGCTGATGATGAGCAGCGGCACGCGCCCATATCGGTCGGAAAGCCGCCCCAGCACCGGGCCGGCCAGGAACTGCGCCAGGAAAAACGAGGCTTGCAAGAGCGTAACCTGTTCCGGCGAGGCGTCGAAATGGCGCTGAGCGTACAGCGGCAGGATAGGCAGCACAATCGTTCCGCCCAGAAAGTTGACGAACACAATCAAAAATATCGGGATAATCCGGCGACGATCCATAACGCAAGGCGTCCAGAGGTTACAAAAGGGCATGGAAACACCATGCCCACGCGGTAGAACTTTATTCAGTATACAGCAAGGCGAGAGCGGACTATAAGGCCAGAGTCTTAAGATGGTCTGCCATCCGGTCGGCGCGTGAAGTGCGCTAAATAAGCGCACTTTACAAAAAGTATAAGCATATTTAATGGTTTTATAATTTTTCAGTTGGATAATCTATTATTAGAATGTGGTTAAGGGATAGATGTTTACAGACTCAAGCGTCTGGAAATGGATTATACAGTACTTGAAGGCAAGCGAATTGACCAACTGCTGATGAAGCCGGACGGGGAACTGTTTCTTTACGATGGTGTGCGGGTTTACGCCGTTAAACCTGACTATGAAAACCTAACGGCCAGCGTTCCCTTATATCGGGTTGAGGTTCTGTTCAAGGACAGCAACGGCAGACCCGTCCAAGTTGTTGCAATCGGCCTGAATAACATGATCTTGATGCTGATGGCGTCTGGGAAGCCGGAGACCCCCCCGTGCCTGGGGTTACGCTCTCGCTGTACGACGCTGGCAATAACCTCATCACGTCCACCGTCAGCGGGGCGAGCGGCTACTACAATTGGCGGGTGCGCGTTGAGGGCGGCGCATGGAGCGCGGCGCGGCGGTTCGTCATCCGAATACCATGAGCGCCGGCAGCGACAGAGCGGGCGCGGGCAGCCGCGCCCTTCAGCTTTTAACGCAGCCGGTGAAGGAGAAGGCGTAAACAGCAAACCCCCGCGTTTTCACCCGCAGGGTCAGTTCATGGCGCTCGAAACCGGGGTTGCGAACCAGGTTGTACAAACGCGGCCTGTCCACCAGCACACGGCCATCGGGCAGCAGGTCATCGCCGCGTCGGTCAGCGTCCAGCGGCCGGTCGTCCTGCCAGATTTCCACCACTGCCGGTTCGGGATGTAACACCCGCTCCACCATCTCAACATGGGGCGTTAGCACGGCGTTCACCTCGACCGCTTCGTAGGGCAGATGCAGCAGCCCTTCGGTATGCCCCTGATAGGCCAGATGCTCTATACCGGCCTGCCAGGCTCCGGCGACATAAAACGCCCCTAGCGGACGGTCGGCGGGCAGCCGGTAGAACATCGGTAAGCCCCCGGCGTAACCTTCCGGGTTGCCCAGCGCGCCCCGGTCTAAACCGGCGTGCAGTTCCGGCGTAGGGCGGCAGCAAATCACGCCGGGGCGGTCTTCCGGGCGCAGCGGCGGCAGAATTGGCGGCAGACTCACGTCTGGGTCAGCCTCGCGCAGCGCCGCCTGGATGGCGGCCTCGAAGGTTTCGTAACCGCCCTCGCCGTGACCGGCATACCGGATGTAACCGTCCCGGTCTATCAGATATTTGGCCGGCCAGAAGCGGTTGGCGAAAGCATCCCACACCCGGTAGTCGTTGTCCAGGAACACCGGATAGGGGATGTTCAGTTCGCGCACCGCTGCCTCGATCTGTGCGCGCTCGCGTCCGAAGGGGAACTCCGGCGTGTGAACGCCGATGATAGTTAAACCGGCATAACGCGCGTGCCACTGACGCAGGTAAGGCAGCGTCCGCAAGCAGTTAATACAGCTATATTCCCAAAAGTCTACCAATACCGCCCGACCGCGCAGTTCGATTAGGTTCAACGGATGGTTGGTATTCAGCCATTGGCCGGGCGGGAAAGCCGGCGCGCGCACCGTTCGCGGGTTTAACAACGAACCTTCAACCATGTGTTATCCCTGTGCAGCAACAAGCCGTTAACGATACAGCGATTTTTAACGGTTAATTGTGCCAGGCTGCTGAATTGGAGGCAAGCCAACGCGCCTGAGCGTCGGCGGCGGTCAGGGTAAAAAAATGGTCAGGAACGGCGCGATATTCATCCGGCGGTTTCGGCCAGCGCAGTGCCTCGCACGGCCACGCGCACCATATACCCCTGCCGTTTGATCTGGACTCCCGGCATATGAGCAGCGATTCCCTGCACCGACGACTCCAGCAGGCCGGTGCGGTGGAAGTTTTCCACGTCGGCCTGGCTGTCCCAGAACTGCACGAGCTGGGCGCTGTCGGGGTCGTCAATCTGTTCGAGCAGATAAGCGGCCAGAAATCCGGGCCGATTCCGCACGACCGGCAGATATTGGGAATCAATAATATGGCGCAGTTCGCCTATTTTGTTCATAGGCACCTGAAGTTGTGTAACTTGCGCGTACATATGACCCGACCTCCCAAAAACTTTTCCCCGGCCAATTTCTTCATGCCGGTTAATTTCATTATAAGAGGATTTTGATTTAAAGAGGGTGAGAAATGGATTTTTTGACGAACGTGAGGATAGGAATTTCGTAATGTTTGTGTCCGGTTTGAAGGCGCGCGACAAACGCCGCCGCACTTGTGCTACAATCGGCTTCCATTATGAGCCGATTTATCCATACTTTTTTGCGTCCCATTCAACACAACCGCCTCGGCTGGCTGTATGCCGGCCTGCTGGTGGGGCTGTGCGCCTTCGCGCTGTGGCCGCTGCTGTACCGGCCAGGGCTGCCGAACGGCAATGACGTGCTGTACCACGTTTTCCGCGCGGCGGAGATGAGCCGCTCGTGGGATAACGGCGTGTTATTTCCGCGCTGGGCTGAGGCGTTTTACACCGGCTACGGCGCGCCGGTTTTTCATTATTACGCCGGCCTGTCCTATTACGTCACCAGCCTGCTGATGCGGCTGTTCGGCCTGGACGCGCTGAACGCGCTGCGGGCGCTGATCGTGCTGAGCGTGTTCGGCGGCGGGGCGGGTATGTATGCTTTCGTCAGGCTGCTGGCCGGGCATCCGGGCGGGCTGATCGCGGCGCTGGCTTATACTTACAGCCCGTATCTGCTGTTTACCGAGCCATACTCGCGGGGCGCGTACCCGGAGATGGCCGCGTTCGCGCTGTTCCCCTGGGTGATGGCCGCCTATGGGCGTCTGGCGCGAACCGGCAGCGCGGGCGCGTTTATCGCTGCGGCGGCGGGCAGCGCGGCGCTCATCTTCACGCACAATCTGATGGCTTTGGTGATGACCGGGCTGCTGGTTGGCTGGCTGGTCTGGTCGCTGGCGGCGCACATGCTGGCGCGCGGGCGGGCGAGGCTGCTGGCGCTCGCTGCGGCGGCTTCCGGCGTGGGATTAGCGGCGGTTTTCTGGCTGCCGGTGATGCTGGAAAGCGATGCGGTGCGCCTGGGCAACCTGACCGCCGTCGCGCAGCTTGATTATCGCAACTTTTTCGTGCCGCCGGAGCATCTGCTGGCTTTTTCGCCGCGTTACGACGAGGGCGCGCTCAACGGCCTGGTTCACCGCTTTAATCTGGGCGCGGCTCAGTGGGCGCTGGCGGCGGGGGGGGGTATTTTTACGCTGTGGGTGCTGGCGCGGCGCAGATCAAACAATACTGCCCCGCTGCACGCGCTTTATTTCGCGCTGGCGGGGTTAGCCTGCATCACCCTGATGCTGCCCGCCGCCGAAGGGCTATGGTCGGCGGTGGGGCCGCTGGCATTTTTGCAGTTCCCCTGGCGCTTCCTCGGCCCGGCGGCCTTCTGCCTGGCCGTCCTGGCCGGGATGAACGCCCGCTGGATCGAACGCCTGCCAGGGTGGGCGGCGGGGGCGACCAGCGCCGGAATCGTGGCCGCCATCATCGGGCTGGCACTGCCGGCCCTGTACGCGCCAGAATGGATTCATGAAACGGTGGACTCATCGGTAGCGGCCTATCACCGGGAGGAACTGGCCGGGCGGCAGCGAGCGACCACCTTCTCCAACGAATATCTGCCGAAGACCGTCATTGTCGAGCCGGGACCGACGCCGCGCCTGCTGGCCGATTACGCAGACGGGTATCCGGTCAACAAAGCCCACCTGGAAGCCCTGCCCGACGGCGTGACGGTTGAACTGCTTGAACATGGCCCGCAGCACGATGCCTGGCGCGTGACTGCCGCCGCGCCCTTCACGCTGGAAGTGCTGACATTTGACTTCGCCGGCTGGCAGGCATCGGTGGACAATCAGCCGGTCGTTATCACGCCGTCCGAACCGCACGGCCTCATCACCCTGCCCGTTCCGGTGGGGGAACATACCGTCCGGGTGTGGCTTGGCTCGACGCCCGCGCGCGACCTGGGCGGCGCAATCAGCCTGGGCACGCTGCTGGAAGTGACGGCGCTGGCCGCGCTGCTGAGGCGAAGGACTCGTCCCGCCGCGCTGCCTGTGGATGAAACGGCAGCGCCCCGCCTGCTGGCTGGTCTGTTGGTGGGCGGCCTGATCGCGCTGGCGCTGGCCGTCGTTTTCCTGCGCGAGGGCGGCGCGTGGCTGAACTCGCCGCCGGGGGAAGTTTTACCGGCGCAGCAGCAGACCGGCTTCCGGCTGGGCGAATCGCTGCGACTGCTCGGTTATGACCTGAACGGCGAGTCGTTCCGCCCCGGCGACAGGCTGGAGCTGCGTCTGTACTGGTATACAACGGCGGCCATTCCTTACGGTTATTCCAGCTTCGTGCATGTATCCAGCGGCGGCCCGCCGCTGGCGCAGGCCGACAAACTGAACCCCGCCGACCGCCCGACGAAAGAGTGGACTTCCGGCGGGTATATCCAGGACGATTACACGATCACCCTGCCGCCGGATATGCCGCCGGGGACATACGCGCTGCTGGCGGGCCTGTACACCTGCGACACCCGCCCGCCCGGCGAGTGCGGCAACGGCGACCGCCTACCGGTGACGGACGCCGCCGGTGCGCCGCTGGGTGATGCCGCCCTGCTGGCGACGCTGGAGGTGCGTTAGGATGCGGCTGAAAACTGCGGTTTTTCTGCTCGTCCCGGCGGCGCTGCTGCCGGTTTACCTCGGCACGCTGCAAACCATCCCCAACGGCGCGGAACACTACTTCATGATTGACGTGGGCGAAACGCAGATCGTCCTCAACACCTGGGGAACGCTGCATGCCACCGGCTACCCGCTGTACGTGATGCTCGGCAGCGCGCTGGTGGCGGCCCTGCGCGCGCTGGGTATTTCGCCCGCCGCTGCGCCTTCAGTCGTATCGCTGGCCTGGATGGCGGCGGCGCTGGCGGTCATTTTTGCCCTGATGCGGCATCTCATCGCTCAAACGTCCCCCCCGGCAGCCCGGCCTGGCCGCTTCGACCGTTCGTTCTGGCTGGCTGCCGCTGCTGCCGCCCTGTTCGGGCTGACGCGCACCGCCTGGATTCACGCCGTCATCGCGGAAATTTACAGCTTCGGCCTGTTGATTCTGGCGATTCTGCTGGCGCTGGCGCTGTGGAAACCCGCTCATGGCGGGGCGATGCGCGGGCGCATCTACCGGCTGGCGCTGGTGGGCGGGCTGGGCGTTTTTCATCACCGGGCGATTTTGATGGCCGCCCCGGCGCTGGTCTACGCCGTCTGGCCGGAGTTAACAGCCAGTCCCCGGCATTTGCTCAAGCGGCTGGCGCTGTGTCTGCTGCTCGGTTTGGTCGGTTTCCTGCCCTATGTTTATCTGCCGCTGCGGGCGCTGGCCGGGGCGGAGTGGGTCTACGGGCAGCCAGGAAGATGGGACGGCTTTTGGGATCAGTTTTTTGGGCGCGAGGCGGCGCGTTTTATCGGCCCGCCGGAATCGTTCGATGCGCTGCTGGCGAACGCAGGCCAGGTCAGCGGCGCGCTGCTGGCCGACCTGACTGCGCCGGGATTGATCGCCGGGGCTGCCGGGCTGCTGCTGGCGCTGCGCGACCCGCGCCGGCGGCGGGAGGCGGCCACGCTGCTGCTGTTCGGCCTACTGTCGTACCTGTTCCACATCCTGTTTTATACGGACATCCTCTCGGCGCTGGTGCTGCCGGTCACGTTAAGCGCCGCCTTCGGCTGGCTGTTCCTGGCGGACGCGGCGTTTGTATTTTTCAGCCGCCGCGCGCCCCGGCAACTGGCGGCGGGTGCAGTCATGCTGGCGGCGGGGGTGTTTGCTGCCGGGCTGCTGGCCGCGAACCGGCCTTTTATTCATGCCCAGACCGCCGACCGCACTGGCCTGGACACCATCGCCCTGGCCGAAAGCGCCCCGCCCGGCTCGGCGCTGATGCTGGCCTGGGGGCCGCGTTATTTCGCCGCCGGTTTCGCCCAATCGGTGCTGGGGGGGCTTGAAGGGGTGCGGCTGGTAGACCACCGCGCCGACTACGCCGCCATCCTGGCGAGCGGGCAAATGCTGGTGACGCCGGCCTACACCTTTTACAATCAGCCGGTAAGCTGGTGGGAAGCCCGTCTCGGCGCGCCGGTGTACCTGCGGGCGGTCGAACCCCTGCTGGTGCAGATCAGCGCGCAGCCGGAGATGGCCGAATCGCCGCCCGCGCCCGCGCCATCGGCGGCATCGCGCAGCCTGGAATGCCGGGCGGATGCGATCATCCTGCGGGTGAGCTGGACAGCCGGCGAAAAACCGTCCCGCGATTTAAGCGTGTTCGTACATCTGCTGGGCGCGGCGGGCGGCGTTCTGGCCCAGGACGATCAGTCCGCGCCGGTTTATGGCTGGCGTCCGCTGACCACCTGGACGGCGGGGGAAATCGTGCGGGATGTGTACACGCTGCCACGCCTGGATGAGGCCGGGCGCGTGCGTTTTGGGCTGTATTATCAGGCGGAGTCGGGCGAATTTATCAACGAGGTGGCGTATGAACTGCCGGTGGATTGTCCATAACTTGCGGCAGCCGGAAACCGGCAGCCGACCGTCCGTCAAAAACCCTCGGTACTCAACTCTCAGCACGCGGTACTCAGTACTCGGCACTTTACTTTTAACGCTGCTGGCGGCCTGCCAGCCCGGCGAGTCCACGCCTGCCGCGCCCACGTCGGCGGTGCTGGAGGTCAAACAGTTGGCGACGGTGTACATCTCGCCCACGCCCGCCGAAAGCGAACTCCAGGCTACGCGGCGCGCTTTCACCGCCACGCCCAGCCCGCCCGCCCCCCAACCCACGCCAACGGCCACGCCCTATATCGGCATCTTCATCGGGGAAGTGCGGGCTGACGAAGGGCCGGTTCTGGGGCTGGAACAACTGGCCGCCCCAATCACGCCGGACTTCCCGGCCACGCGCCTGCCGACATGCTCTATCCCGCCGGATGCGATTTTTGGCGTAAGCTGGGGGCAGGATGCCGAAGTGCCGTTACGGTTAGGCTGCCCGATACAGATCACGGCGCAGTTCCGGGGTACGACACAGGTATTCGAACGCGGCGCGATGTACTGGCGCGGCGACACCGGCGAAATCTGGGCCATAACCACCAGCGGGCCGTTTGCCGGGCGCTACTGGACGGTGCAGCAGAGCGCCGACGAAAACAACGCCGACATCCTGGCGCCGGAAGGTCTGCGCGTGCCGGTGCGCGGTTTCGGCGGCCTGTGGCGCAGCGTGCCGGAAGTGCGCGACGCGCTGGGTTTCGCCCGGACGGACGAGCAGGAACTGGCGATGCAGTCGCAGCGGTTCGAGAGCGGGCTGCTGCTGCTGGACAGCAGCGCCGGGCTGGTGTTCGCGCTGATCGTGGATGGCACAGTTTACGGGCCGTTTGCGATCTGATCTCACCAATCGGCCAGCGGAGGCCGCTGCTCGCGCCAGTTCCACTCCGCATCTTTCGTAAGTAGCGGCGTAACGGATGGGTGTCGCCCGCTAAGCGCGACTTGCCTGCCTCCAGGAATTCCTTGCTCCACTTGTAGTACAGGCTTTGCGCGATCCCTTCCCGGCGACACAGTTCGGCAATGGTCTCTTCGCCCCGCAGGCCTTCAGCACAATGCGGATCTTCTCCTCGGCGTTATGTTGCTGTCGGGTCTGACGACGAACATCCTTGACGGTGGCTTCGGTGGATACTTTCTGACCCATTTCTTCGCTCCTTTATGTGATCCAATGGGTGGAAAGTCTCCTCCATTCTAGCCTATCTCCGTATCCGACTGGTTCTGAAACGGAACACCACTATGTCGGCAAATAGATAGTGAATACCCAATTCGTCCATTTGACTTAGAACCTATCCATAAACCGATTGATCTGATAGCAGAACAGTGGGCTTAAGCCCACTGTCTGGTGGGTTTACGGATAAACTCTTACTCCATCTGTTTCCACCTTCCTGCATTTTCCATCAGATGGTGTTTTCTTCATGCGTAAGCCCTGCCGCGCGATCCAATCAGGATTGCCAGCCCTGCCGCGCCGCTCTATAATAATTACTTCAAAATGCTTCTAATCAACGAGGGCAACCCTTGCAAGACCTATCCGCGACCTTGACCACACTGCCCCGCCCCAGGCTTCGACTCCGTGGACTGCTGCGCGAAATTCTGGATACCGCAATTTTGATCGGCGCGATTTACGCCCTCGTTAACCTGGCGAGCGTGCGGTTTATCGTCGAAGGGCCGAGTATGCAGCCCAACTTTTATACCGGTCAGGTGTTGGTCGTCAGCCGGCTGCATTATCTGCTGGGCAGTCCGCAGCGCGGGGACATTGTGGTTTTTAACCCGCCCAACCAGCCGGCGGACGAACCCCCTTATATCAAGCGCGTTATCGGCGTGCCGGGCGATGAGGTTGAAATCCGCGACACGCTGGTTTACGTCAACGGTGTTCAGCTTGACGAACCTTATATTAACGAGCCGTGCCGCTCGAGCATGTGTCCTGATGGCCGCTGGCAGTTGGGCGAAGATGAATATTTCGTCATGGGGGACAACCGCAACCACAGCAGCGACTCGCGCCGTTTCGGGACGATTACCACCTCAGAGATCATTGGCGAGGCGTTAATCCGTTACTGGCCGCCCGCCGATTGGGGGCTGGTCAACCGACTGGCTTATCCTGAGGACGCGCCGTGAACACCCGCCGGATGCCGCTCCGCCCACGCCTGCGCCGGCAGAGTTTTATTCGCGAGATAATCAGCACGCTGCTGTTTCTGATTGCGGTTTATACGCTGTTGGAGATGACCCTGCCGCGCTCGATTGTACAGTCCATCAGCATGGAGCCGAGCCTGATCGCCGACCAGCGGTTGGTTATCAGCCGCCTCAATTACCTGCTGGGGCAGCCCCAACGCGGCGACATTGTGGTGTTTAATTCCCCCAACACCCGCCCCGGCGAGCCGCCGCTGATTAAACGGCTGATCGGCCTGCCGGGCGAAACGGTGGAAATTCGTGATGCGGCGGTTTACATTAATGGTGTAAAATTGGATGAGTCCTATCTCAACGAGCCGTGCAGCCCGACCCGCTGTTTGGATCGGGTTTGGACGCTGGCCGCCGATGAATATTTTTTCATGGGGGATAACCGCAATCACAGCCACGACTCGCGGGCTTTTGGCCCCATTCGTCGGAATCAGATCATTGGCCGGGCGATCTTTCGTTATTGGCCGCCCGGCGTTTGGGGCATTCTATCCTACACTTATGGCGATTCGCCGTAGTCGCCGCCAGCGGAGGGTAAGCGCCATGTCCGATCAATTTACGTATTCTTGCCCCTACTGCCAGATTGGTTACTGCCAACCCGGAGAGGCTACCTACGTGCGGATGCACGAAGGTCATCTGGTGTCGGCGCCGAATATGCTGGTTTGGACGTGCGACATCTGCGGCTATCAGGAATTCGACCGCGAAGCCTTAACAGCACTGGATGCGCTGTTGGGAACAACCGAAACAACGCCGGACACACAGCGTTCAAAAGCGCCGGAAAACTTTGATCCAAGCATTGCTCGGAGACTAAAACCGTGACCGTTGACCTACGCAGCTACGTTTTTCTGGATAGTTTGCAGCCGCAGCACGCCGCCTTCCTGGGGACGGTGGCGAGGGGGTTTTTGCCCCTGCCAGGGGATGCCTCGCTGTGGATTGAAATCTCGCCCGGCATCGAAATCAACCGCATTACCGACGTGGCGCTGAAGGCCACTGCCGTCCGCCCCGGTATGCAGATCGTCGAGCGTTTATACGGCCTGTTGGAAGTGCATTCCAGCAGCCAGGCCGAAACGCGGGCCGCCGGGGCGGCCATCCTGGAGGCGCTGGGTGTGCGCGAGGATGACCGGCTCAAACCGCGCGTGGTTTCCAGCCAGATCATCCGCAATATTGATGCTCACCAGACCCAGCTTATCAACCGGATGCGACACGGCCATATGATCCTGGCTGGGCAAACGCTGTACGTACTGGAGGTGGAGCCGGCAGGTTATGCGGCACTGGCGGCCAACGAAGCGGAAAAAGCCGCCGAAATTAACATCCTGGAAGTGGTCGCTTTTGGCAGTTTTGGGCGCGTTTACCTGGGCGGCGAAGAGCGCGACATCATGGCCGGGTATGGCGCGGCGCTGGCGGCCATCGAAGGCGTTTCCGGGCGAGCAGTAAACGCCGGACGCAAGGAATAAACCGTGTTTATCGGCGAAGTAATCGGGACGGTTGTAACGACGCGCAAAACGGACAACCTGCAAAGCCTGCCACTGCGTCTGGTGCGCCGCCTGACGGCGGATAATATACCGACGGCTGTTTATGTGGTGGCAGTAGATGTGATTGGCGCTGATGAAGGCGAGCGTGTATTGATTGCTTCCGGCAGCAGCGCCCGCCAGACCGACCTGACCGATGCACGCCCGGTGGATGCCATCATCATGGCAATCGTAGACCACTGGCAGGTGGACAATCAAACGGTTTATTCCAAGCTCGCTTTCCAGCCGGATGAAACAAGGGGCTAAAGCCCCTGTCCGGCCATCTTACCGGCAGAGTCCGGCAGCGGTTTTTACGCCGGAAAACAGCTTGGCCTGCCGGATTATAAAGCGTTGTTTGTGGCGCTGATGTCCCCGGCAGCCGGGAGGAAAAGACGATGGGCCGCCGTATCCTGGTCATCGAAGATAACCGCGATAACATGATGTTAATCACCGACATCCTGCAATCGCTTGATTATGATGTGTTGATGGCAACCGATGGAAAACGGGGTGTGGAGATGGCGAACTCCACCCGGCCAGACCTCATTTTGATGGACCTGGCGCTGCCATTTATGGACGGTTGGGCGGCGACACGGGAGATTAAAGCGACCCCAGAACTGCAACATATTCCGATTATCGCCGTCACCGCGCACGCGATGTTAGGAGATCGGGAACGCGCGCTGGCAGCGGGCTGCGACGAATATATCGCTAAGCCGATCAACATGGAAGAACTAAAAACCAAGATCGCCCGCTTGCTTGCCTAAAGGGGATAAACCTTGAGAGTTCTGGTTGCCGATGATAATGCCAACAGCCGCCAGCTTGTAAAAGACATTATCGAGAGCATCGGTTACGAAGCGATTGTGGCCCAGGATGGCCCGGCTGCCCTGCTGGCTGCCCAAACGCATTCGCCCGATCTGGTTATTCTGGACGTAAACATGCCGGGCATGAGCGGCTTCGAGGTCTGCGCGGCGCTCAAGTCCGATCCTAAAATGGCGCAGATTCCCATCTTAATGCTCACGGCACTTTCCGATGTCGAAAATCGAGTCACCGGCCTGGGTTTAGGGGCGGAAGATTATTTACCCAAACCCTTCAGCCCGCGCGAACTGGCGGCGCGGGTGAACGCGCGCCTGCGCTCGAAGGCCGAAACCGACGACCTGCGTAACACCAAAGAGCTGATTAAACAGACCTTCGAGCGGTTTGTTTCCCCTTCGGTGGTGCAAAAGCTGCTGCAAGACCCCTCTCAGATTAAACTGGGCGGCCAGCTTCAGGAAGTGACGGTGCTGTTCTCCGATCTGGAGGGTTTTACCACCATTTCGGAGCATACTGAACCGGAGAAGTTGTTGGGCATCCTGAACACCTACCACGCTCTCATCGTCAGCGTGATTCAGAGTTTCTCCGGCACGGTGGATAAATTCATCGGAGATGGCGTGATGGCGCTGTACAATACCCCCCTGCCCCAGGATGACCACCCCCTGCGTGCCGTGCGGACGGCGCTGCAAATTCGCGGCGCACTGGAAGCCTTTTATCCCCAGTTTGAGCCGGAATACCGGATGCGGGTGAACTTCGGCATCCATACCGGCATGGTGGTAGTCGGTAATGTCGGCTCGCCCCACCTGATGAATTTTACGGCGGTCGGGGATACCGTAAATGTCGCCGCGCGGCTGCAAGACATGAGCGCTGGCGGCAAAATACTCATCAGTGAAGCGTGTTACCGGCAGTTGACCGCGCCGCTTGATGTGAAGCCAGTCGGCTACCAGACTATAAAGGGCCGAACCGAGCCGGTTATGGTTTACGAAGTGGTGGAGTCAGCACCGTGAACGGTATTCTGCTGGTCGCCAGCAGCGAACTGCTGACATCGCTTCAACCGGAAATAGCGCAGACAGGCTTACAATCGTATGAAGCGCGCACCGGGGCAGAGGCGCTGCGCCTGCTGGCCGAAGTTCAGCCGCAGGCCGCCCTGGTGGAAGTATCCGGCGCGGATTTAAACGGCGTGCAGATTTGCGGCCAACTTAAAAGCAGCCCGGAGGCGCTGCGGGTGATGGCGCTTCACCGGGGCGAGGCCTTTTTGCACCGGGCGGCGCTGGCCGCTGGGGCCGATGCGGCAGTGGATTACCCGCGCGAATCGGCGGCCCTGCGCGACTGGCTGATGAAAAAAGACACGCCGGCGCTTCGGCACGGGGAGGATGTGCTGCTGGGCAGCTGGCTCGACGATGTGCTTGATACGACGGCGATGCTGGTCCACGATCTAAAAAGCCCTATCGGTATCGTCATCAGCACCCTCGAAGTGCTGATCTCCATGCAGGACAGCGGCTCCGATGGTGTCATGCGCCTGCTGCGTGGGGCGTTGAGCGCTGCTTACCGCCAGATGCACCTGGTTCTGGATATGCTGGATTTAATCCGGCTGGACGTTCACGCCTACGAACTGGACTGCCATCCTTGCAACCTGCCCGAACTGGTGAAGGATTTCCTGGCAAGCGAGGGAAATGCGATCATCGCTGCTAAAAAATTACAGCACGAGGTTCTTGTTGCCGAGACTCCTTTGGTAGCCTGCGTGGACGCCACCCTGATCTGGCGCATGTTGAATGCGCTAATAGACAACGTTGTAAAATTCACCGTCCAGGGCGATCTGCTGCGTATCAGCATCCATCCTGAAGATGACCGGGTGGCCCTGACTTTCACCGACAATGGGCGTTCGATTTTCCCCGGCTACGAGCGCCGTATCGTCGAACGCGCGCCGCGCTGGAAAGACCGGGAAGCCGGCACGCGCACCAGCGTGGCGATGGGGCTGCCGTTCGTTTATGCGGCAGCCAGGGCGCAGGGCGGCGAGATGACCGCTTCCAGCGACCCCAAAACCGGGATGACAACCTTTAAGCTAACTTTTCCGGCTGTTAAGTAGAATGAAAACCACTCATGGCTGACACTCCTTCTTTCGACGACTCGCAAATTCATCGTATCATTCAAAACGTCATGCGCGAGATCGGCGGTGATACGGATGCGCCTTCTGCCCCGCGCCGCCCGCCGGCTTCTCCACCTGCCAGCCTGGGACAGGGTGATGGTTTATTTCCCGACCCGGACAGCGCGGCAGCGGCAGCGCGGGCGGCCTTCGAGCAGCTTGCCGAACTGCCGCTGGAACTGCGTAAACGTATGGTGTCGGCCATGCGCGCCACTGCCCGTGAACACGCCGAGGTGCTGGCGCAGTTCGCCGTTGAAGAAACGGGTATGGGGCGGTTCGAGGACAAAGTTCAGAAAAATCTGCTGACGGCCAGCAAAACCCCCGGCCCGGAATTTCTGGACACCACAGCCTGGACGGGCGACGACGGCTTGACGCTTACCGAGTACGCCCCCTACGGCGTTATCGCCTCCATCGCGCCGACGACCAACCCGACCAGCACGATCATTAACAACAGCATCGGCATGGTCAGCGCGGGGAATGCGGTTGTGTTTAACGCGCATCCCGGCGCTAAAGCCTGCAGCGCCTATACGATTCAACTCCTGAACCGCGCCATCCAGAGCGCCGGCGGCCCGGCCAACCTGCTCACCTGTGTGGCCGAACCCACCATCGAGTCCGCCCAGGCGTTGATGACGCACCGCGACGTGCGCCTGCTGGTTGTTACCGGCGGCATCGGTGTGGTGCGGCAGGCGATGAAAAGCGGCAAACGCGCCATCTGCGCCGGGCCAGGTAACCCGCCGGTCGTGGTGGACGAAAGCGCCGATCTTGAGCAGGCCGGGCGCGATGTAGTGCGCGGCGGCAGTTTTGATAACAACCTGGTCTGCACTACCGAAAAAACCTGCATCGCGGTTGAATCGGTGGTTAACGATCTGGTAGACTCGATGACCCGGCACGGCGGCTATCTGATTACATCCTGGCAGCTCCGCCGGCTGATGAAATCCATCTTTGAGGAAGATCGCGGCCCCGGCAAACCCGGCGTGATGAACAAAGCCTTCATCGGCCAGAATGCCAGCGTGCTGCTTAAGGAACTGGGCATTCACGTCGGCAGCGAAGTGCGCCAGGTGGTTGCGGTCGTTGAACCCGATCACCAGTTGGTCTGGTCGGAACAGATGATGCCGATCATGCCGGTGGTTCCGGTGCCGGATGTGAACGCCGCCATTGAGTTAGCCGTTCAGTCCGAACATGGTTTCCGGCATACCGCCGTGATGCACAGCAAAAATATTGACCACCTCAGCCGCATGGCGCGGGAGATGGACTGCTCCATTTTCGTTAAAAATGCGCCTAGTCTGGCCGGTTTAGGTTGGGGCGGCGAAGGTTTTACCTCCTTCACTATCGCCAGCCCGACCGGCGAAGGCATGACGACCTGCCGCAGTTTCAGCCGCCTGCGCCGCTGCACGCTGAAGGATGCGTTCAGGATTGTCTAGCACTGTCATCTGGGCGGCTTCGCGCTAACAGGGATAAACATCGTGGCTGACTCGCAAGTGACACTTCCTCCCGTAACGATTGACCCGGCGCTGGCGCTGCTGGAATTCAGCAGCATTGCCGCCGGCGTGCTGGCCGCCGATGCGATGGTCAAAAAAGCGCCGCTGGACATCATTCGCGCCGGCACGGTGCAGCCGGGGCGTTTTTTGGTGCTGGTCGGCGGCCCGGTCGCGGAGGTGGAGGAAGCTCTCAAAGCCGGCCTGGAGGCCGCGCCGGATGTCTTGAACGACCATATCTTCCTGCCCGGCGTACATCCTGACGTGGTGCGGGCGTTGGCCGGCCAGCGTTCGATCAAAACCGACGATGCCCTGGGCATTGTCGAAACCGTCACCGTGCCGGCAGCCATCCATGCCGCCGACAAAGGCGTTAAAGGCGCTTCGGTGAACCTGATGGAAATCCGGCTGGCGGATGGTCTGGGCGGCAAAGGCATCGTCTTTTTTACCGGAGCGGTGGCGGATGTGGAAGCTGCACTCGACATAACCGACAGCGCCCTGGAAGCAAAACAAAAAGTGCGCCATGTGGTGATTTCGCAGCTTCATGTTGACCTGGCGGAAGTACTTCGTGTCGGCAGCCGCTTTGGCGTCCAGCTTAACTGGCAGGTATAAAGCCGCGCGGTGTTAAAAATACACATTTGCGCTGAAAACTTGTTTGCGTCTCTATCTCATTGCTAAAAGCGCGTGCGTTTTTGTGCCGCAGTTAAGGAGTACTGTGATCGTGACCGAAAAGGAACTGCGCGAGCAAATCTGCAAAATCGGCGAGCTGATGTACCGCAACGGCTACATTGACGGCGCGAGCGGCAACATCAGCGCGCGGCTGAGCGAAGAAAGAGTGTTAGCCACGCCGAGCGGCCTGGCGAAAGGTTTTATGTCGCCCGACCAGCTCATTATTGTGGATATGGACGGCAGCCGGGTGGATAGACCAACCGCCGCCAACGCGCATCTGAAGCCCACGTCCGAACTTTCCATGCATCTGGAGTGTTATAAACAGCGCCCGGATATAAACGGCGTGGTTCACGCGCACCCGCCCACATCGGTCGCGCTGACGATTGCCGGTTACGATTTCCGGCGCTGTGTTGTGCCGGAGGCCGCCGTCATCCTGGGGCTGGTGCCGACCGCGCCCTACTCCACCCCGGCCAGCGTCGAAAACCGGGATGCGATTCAGAACCTTATCCGCGAACACGACGCGATAATGCTGTCGCATCATGGCTCGCTGACGGTGGCAAAAACCGTGTGGGATGCTTATATGCGCCTGGAAACGCTGGAACACACAGCAAAAATTTTATACATGGCGGAAATGATGGGCGGCGCGCAGCCTATCGCCCCGCATCAGGTGGAAAAGCTGGTGGAGTCGCGGCGGCGGCTGGGGCTGGAGCGCCCTGGCGACATGGAACGTTTCTGCGCAGCGTGCGGCCTGGCGATGTCGAAAGCCGCGCCGGTCGTCCCGCCGGATGCAGCCGCAGCGACGGATAACCTGGAAGCGCGGGTGCGTGCCGTCGTGCGCGAAGTGTTGAGTGAGCTTGTCTTTTAAGTTTCTGCCTTGACGATGCGGACAGCGGCTGGTACACTTTGCCCTTGTAAGGCCCCATCGTCTAGCGGTCTAGGATGTCACCCTTTCAAGGTGAAGACACGGGTTCGAGTCCCGTTGGGGCTAACAAACGTACCTATGTCCTCTGCCGCTTGCGCCTTGACGGACTGCACGCCGAGTTCCACCATTAAGTCAACCTGACTGGTATCCACAGTAATCAGCTTCAGCAATCGGGCGAAGTCCCTCTCATAGATTTCATATTTCACCAAACGGTTTGTGCTGCCGTACCTGACACTGGGACGATGGCGATAACGCCCATTTCTAACGCGGTCTTTACCGCCTAGTTGAGAACGCAACTTTGGATTGTTGTGTTGAGCAGCTAACTGTTCGCAGTGACAGCAGTAGGTGATGCCATTTAACGGATAGGGTTGGGCTAGCTGCTGCGGTTGTATCTCACACCAGGACAGCGCCACGACATCATCAAGGCGCATGATCTGACCGTTGACCTGGAATTTGACCACCTGATCGCGGATCGCAGCTATGGCGCGAAGGATGTTGTGGCTGAACTCCGCACCAGGGGCATTGAGGTGGTCATTCCGCCCAGCCCAAATGCCAAAGAGCCGCGCGAATACGACGCCTGGCGCTATCGGGAACGGCATTTGATTGAGTGTTTTATCGGCAATTGAAATAGACGAGACTTAATCTGACACTCTGAGTAAACTATCGAAGAATATAGGAGAGTGTCAAGATGACGAACGAACAGAAGATCATCGCCACCAAAGTGGGACTGCTGAAGCTGGCCGAGCAGTTGGGCAATGTCAGCCAGGCCTGTAAGGTGATGGGCTACAGCCGTGACAGCTTCTACCGTTTCAAGGAACTCTACGAGCAACATGGCGAGGCAGGTCTTCAGGAGATCAGCCGCAAGAAAGCCAATCCGAAGAACCGGGTCGAGCCTGCGGTAGAGGCAGCCGT
>JAPKMO010000067.1 GCA_026645945.1 Anaerolineae bacterium | reverse complement strand
CCGATGCCCTGCTGGATGGCGTCGTGGGGCGAGTGAATTTTAGCTTCTGCCCCGTCAATCAAAATGCGACCTTCATCCGGGTGATACAGGCCGTAGAGCATTTTCATCAGGGTGCTTTTGCCGGCGCCGTTTTCGCCCAGCAGGGCGTGGATTTCCCCGGCGCGCACGTCAAAATCCACGTGGTTGACGGCCAGCACGCCCGGAAAACGTTTGACGATACCCTGCATTTGCAGGTGTTGGATGCGTCTGTCGTTCATGTTTAACGCTCATGCGCTTGTGGCAGCCGCAGGCTGCCCGGAAAAAATGGGGGCGAGGTGCTGCCCCGCCCCTGAAAAACGAACCGATTTTACTTGGCGCTTTCCATTACCAGGCCGCCGTTTTGCAGCGTCAGCACGTAGGATTCGCCGCCCATCTTCCCATCCTTAACATTGGCAATTATATCGCGCAGGACGACTTCCCAGTGGTACACCTGGAACATCACGCCCGCTTCGCCGGCCAGTTCCGCCTGGCTGGACTGTGTGCCGAACCACCTGGCGCCGTTTTCCTTCGCCACCGCAATCGGGCCGACCACCATCTGCGCGGTGCCGGTCAGGATGTCCGCGCCGTTGGCGATGTGGGCATTAGCGGCTTCGGTCGCCAGCGGCACGTCGCTGAACGACTGGATGTAGGTGACAAGCACCTGCGCGTCGGGGTTGGAAGCCGCTACACCTTCTTTGAAGCCGTCCACATACAGTTTGGCATCGCCGACTTCAATCGGGCCGATGACGCCGATAACGCCGCTTTCGGTCATCAGACCGGCCATCACGCCGTTGATGAAACCGCCTTCATCAGCCGCCGGGGTATAGGCATAGACATTATCCAGGCCGAAGGTGTTTACATCCGTACCCCAGGCGAACGAAATTTCAGGGAAGCGGGGGGCAATTTCTTCCACCACCGAGCCGTACTGAGAGCCGTGCGCGATGATGAGGTCATATTCGCCGGAGGCAGCCCACTCGCCGATTGCCACCGCCGCATCGTCCACGACGAATGTGCCTTCCTGGAAGACGAACTCGAAGTTCTCCGCGCCCATTTCTTCCTGGATTGCCAGCAGGGCGTCGTACATGCTCTGGCTGAAGGCCAGGTCATTGGTGGCGCTGGGCGCGACCGCTGCAACCCGGAAGGGGCCGTCCTGCGCTCCAACCACCGGCAGCGTTCCGATCAACGCCAACAAAACAACGAGGATGAGGATCAACCGATTTTTCATAATGGTGCGCTCCTTAATTAACAACCCGTTAGACTCTATCTATTCTCCCCGCTCAAACGGTTTGGTTAAAGCTGTTGGTTTCTCCGTTTGTTTGGAGGCGAATACCAAAGCAATGATGGTGATGACGTAAGGCGCCATGACCGCAAATTCCGAGGGGATGTCCACGCCGATGGCGCTGACCTGAAGCTGCAAAGCGTTCACGAAGCTGAACAGCAGCGCGCCAGCCAGCACGCCGAACGGTTTCCAGCGCCCAAAATAAACCAGCGCCACTGCGATGAACCCTAACCCGGATGTGAGGTTTTGTTGAAAGACGTTGAGCAGCGCAATCGAAAGCGACGCGCCAGCCAGCCCGGAGAACAAACCGCCGAGCGTGACCGTCATATAACGCACGCGCGCCACGTTGACGCCCATCGCGTCGGCGGCTTCTGGGTTCTGGCCGACGGCGCGGATCATCAGCCCGAAGGTGGTGTGGTTGAGGACGAAAGCCGACACTGGCACGAGGAAAAACGCCAGGTAAACCAGCAGGTTATGGTTAAAAAAGATTTCCCCGATGCCCAGGAATTGAATATCGGATAACACCGGGATGTAAAGGCGTGGGAAACCGGAAACGGACTTGGGCGTGCCGATGAGCTTCTGGAACAGCAGTTCGCTCATGCCCAGGCCGAAAAGATACATGCCGATGCCGCTGATGCCCTGTTCCGCTTTAAGCGTCACGCTGATGAAAGCGGTCGCCAGCCCCAGCAGCAGGCCGATCAGCAGCGCGGCCAGCAGACCTAAAACCAGGCTGCCGGTAGCATAAACGGTGTAAAAGCTGAAAAACGCGCCCATCAGCATGATGCCGTCTACGCCCAGGTTTAATACCCCGCTGCGCTGGCCGAACGTTTCGCCGATTCCGGCGAAGATGTAGGGCGTTGCAAGGCGAATCATCGAGGCGAAAACGCTGGCGGTGAGGATTTGTTCGATCATATCTTTTGCTCCAATGCCGGAGCCGGGGCTGCAGCGGGCGGTGTTTCGGCAGGAGGGGTTGAAGCCATAACCCGGCGGCGGGCGCGGCGGCGCATAAAATACTGGCTGCTGACCACAAACACCACGATCAAGCCGTTGATGGCCGTAATCAATGCCGCCGGGACGGCCAGATCGCGCTGCATTTTTTGCGCCCCCACCAGCAGGCCGCCGAAAAAGACCGAAGCCGGAATCGCGCCGAGGGGATTAAGCCCGCCGAACAGCGCGGCCACAATGCCGTTAAAACCGGCGTTGGCGGTAAAGCCGGTCGGCGAGCCGTCGGTTTGCAGGCGGTACTGCAAGCCCAATACCTGCACGACACCGGCCAGCCCGGCCATGCCGCCCGCCAGTAACATCGCCAGCACCGTCTGGCGGCGCACGTTGATTCCTGCATAGCGGGAAGCACGCTCGTTCTGGCCGACGGCACGAATGCGATAACCGATGGTGGTGCGCCACAGCAGGACATACATTACAAAAGCCAGAATGACCGCGATCAGCAGGCCCAAATGCAGCCGCGTGCGCGCGAACAGCTCCACATTTTCCAGCCCGACCAGGGCGGCGAGGCCGTCTGGCAGAACGATAGGCAGATTGGGCAGTTGGGCATCCCGGACGATGCGCGCCGTTTTAGGGATGTGGTTGAGTCCGGCTTCGGTGGGGTCAAGCAGCGGGCCGTTGAGCAGATAGTTCATCATCTGCACGGCGATCTGGTTAAGCATGATGGTGCTGAGGATTTCGTTGACGTTAAAGTAGGCTTTTAGGAATCCGGCCAGGCCGCCGTAAAGCGCGCCGGCCAGGAAACCGGCCAGCAGCGAAACGATGATGATGACCGGCCCCGGCGCATCGGCCAGCACCAGCGCGGTCGTTACGCCGGCCAGCGCCCCGGCGATCATCTGTCCCTCGCCGCCAATGTTAATGACGCCGCCGCGAAAAGCCACGCAGATGCCGATGGCGACGAATAGAATGGGGATGGCCTTCACCAGTGTTTCGGCAGTGGCGTTTTCAGTCCCGAAAGCGCCTTGCAGCATGGAGGCGAAAGCCTGGCCGGGAGCGGCATTAAGCGTGACCAGCAGGATGGATGCCACCACAAAAGCCGCCAGCAGCGCAGCCGGCAGGGGGGCAACGTCCAGGATGCGGTTAAACACGGACTTCAACGACAAATCGCGCATAGGGCTTCTTCCCGGACACTGACTGTCAGACTATACCGCGCATTATGACTCAAAAATGTGAAAAAGCATACAAACTGCGCGGTGCGAGTTTGGACGTAACCGACAAAACGCGCCGATTTTAAGACGAAACTTTTTTGTAGACCGGGTCGCTGGTGTCGAATTCTTTGTCCACGACTGCCGATTCTTTGCCCAGCGTTTTACGCACGAAGTCCGGCCACCAGTTCACCTGCGGCGCGCGGTCAGTGTACTGCGCCAGGGTCTGTTCCGACTCCATTGCCTTCTGGTGGCCGAGATTCTGGAAAGTTTCGCGGTTCATGCCGGAAGTCGCCAGCCCCCACTGCCGCCCGATGTTGACGTGTAACACTTCGTCCGCCCAGTCGAAATCCTGGTAGAGTTTCGCCAGCGGGTCGCCGGCTTCGTCCGCCGTGACCCACTCGTATTTTTTGCCGGTGGTGGCCGGCATCAGGCTTTGTTCGATGGCGTATAAAACAGCGTGAGCTTCGATGGGGCTGAGGTGCTGGTTGAGCCGGATGGCAAAACCAGGATGCAGCGGAATTTCGCGCTTCCAGTCTATGCCATGATGCTCGAAGTATACCGATCCCATCATGGCATGGCGGGCTTCATCCCACAACTGGCGGCACATATCCACGTAAAATTCCCAGGGCTGCCCCTTCGCTTCGGCGATCATGCGCGCCATCGCTTCCGGCACGTCCATTTCCAGCGTGCGTTTGCACATCAGCGCCAGCGTTTTTTCGTCCGCCGGCACGCCATCGGTGCGGGCGACTTCGTGCGGCGGAAAAACGAAGTTCCACTGCTGGACGAAGCGGCCATCGCGGCGCGGGAAATAATCTGGTGTGAACGGCTGTGCTGCTTTAGGGGCGGGCAGTTCGCCGTCGAACGGCGTGTCCCCGGCGATTCCGCCTGCGGCGGCCAGATAGGCGTTCAGGTGGCTTATCCAGGTGTCCGCCTGGGCGCGGGCTTCTGGCGAATTGGCAACCGCTGCCAGCGCCTGCTGCCCCCATTCAACCGCCTCCTGCTCCTCGACGATGAGCGCCCGCAGGATGCGCCGGGTGGGATAGTCCACCAGCGGGTTAGCCGCCTCGAAGTGCTGCCGGTAGGCTTCCAGCAGCGCCGGTTTTAACACGCCGTACAAACCGGCCAGTTTGTCAAGCGTGGTGGTGGCCGCCAGCAGTTCGTCCATAAACCGGTCGAGCCGGCCATCGGGCGTGATATTCATATTGGGGGGTGGATTCCGCATTTCACTCACCCGTTCGCGGAATAGGCGAGCATGGTCGGCGGCCAGGTAAGCGTGCAGGCTGAGTGCTTCCTTAACTTCCCATTCCGGCGTAGGATTCAGCCAATACAGGGCGGCTTCCATGCTGCGTTTTTCGATCCAAGCGTAGCGCACCAGCCGGGATACGGTTTCATCAATGCCCAAGCCGAGGCGGGCGGCCTCCTCGTAAGTGCAAATTCCGGCCAACGGGGGGATATTCATCGTTATAAACTCCTAAAGATCGGCCTGCCTGACATCTGGAATCAGCGACTATAACCAAGTATTTCTTCTTTTTAACAAAAGAGGTGATGTTCAGCAAGTAAATACGGAGGGCTAAACCGGCGGTGGAACTCGAAGGGCAGCGTAAAGCGGTGTAAACTTGTGAGGGCGAAAGTACATTTGAGCCGCCTTTTGTAACCGCTAACGATCACTAATAAAGGACATTTATGGCTGCACCAATTGCTCTCCAACTGTACACCCTGCGCGAAATGATGGAAGGGGATTTCGCTGGGGTTGTTCGCCGCGTGGCGGAGGCCGGTTATCTGGGCGTCGAAACCGCCGGCTTTAAAGGCACAACCGTCCAGGATGCCGCGCGGCTGTTCCAGGAACTCGATCTGGAAGTCGTATCCGCGCACAGCCCGCTGCCGCTGGATGATAAAAAACAGGAAGTGCTGGACACGATGGCCGCGCTGGGCTGCAAACGCCTGGTCTGCCCCTGGCTGCCGCCGGAGGAGTTCACCTCGCGCGAGAGCATCCGGCGCGTCTGCGACCGGCTGAACCAGGCCGATGCGGTCGCGCGCGAAAACGGCCTGACGCTGCTGTACCACAACCACTGGTTTGAGCCGGCCCCGGTGGACGGCACGCCGGCCTACCAGATCATGATCGAATATCTTGAGCCGACGGTGTTGTTCGAGATTGATACCTACTGGGTGAAGGTGGGCGGACTCGACCCGGCGGCGGTTGTGCGCGAGCTGGGCAGCCGCGCGCCGCTGCTGCACATCAAGGACGGCCCGGCAGTGGACGTAGAGCAGCCGATGACGGCGGTCGGCGCGGGCGCGCTGGATTGGCAGCCGGTGATTGAAGCGGCGACTGAAGCCGACTGGCTGATCGTGGAACTCGACCGCTGCGCTACCGATATGTGGGAAGCGGTCGTTCAAAGCTACCAATATCTGACCGGGAAGGGGTACGCGCGTGGACGCCAGGGTTAAAGTGGGTATTCTGGGCTGCGGCAATATTCTGCCGCAGTATGTCAAGGGCTGCCGGGCATTTGGCCTGCTGGAGGTGGTCGCCTGTGCCGATATTGACCTGAGCCGGGCGCGCGCCCGCGCCGAGGAATTTTACATCCCCAAAGCCTGCACGCCAGAAGAACTGCTGGCCGACCCGGATGTGCAGCTTGTCGTCAACCTGACCGTGCCGAAGGCGCACGTTGAAACCAATCTCGCAGCCATCGAAGCCGGCAAAAACGTCCATGCGGAAAAACCGTTCGCCCTAAAGCGCGAAGATGGGCAGCGCATCCTGGCGGCGGCGGAAGCTCGCGGGGTGCGGGTGGGCTGTGCACCGGATACTTTCCTGGGCGGCGGTTTGCAGACCTGCCGCAAGCTGATTGACGAGGGCTGGATTGGGCAGCCAGTGGCGGCAGCAGCTTTTATGGCCGGTCATGGGCCTGAAGCATGGCATCCGAACCCGGACTTTTTCTACCAGTTCGGCGGCGGCCCGCTGTTTGATATGGGGCCGTATTACATCACGGCGCTGGTCAGCCTGCTGGGGTCGGTCAGGCGCGTCACGGCTTCGGCGCGCATTTCCTTCCCGGAGCGCATCGCCACCAGCCAGGCGCTTTTTGGCCGCCGCATCAGTGTGGAAGTGCCGACACATGTCGCTGGGGTACTGGACTTTGAGTCCGGTGTGGTGGCGACGCTGGTGATGAGCTTTGATGTGTGGGCGCATAACCTGCCGCGCATCGAAATCTACGGCTCGGAAGGCTCGTTGAGTGTGCCGGACCCGAACACATTCGGCGGCCCGGTGAAAGTCCGGCGTGCGGGTGCAGAAACCTGGAGCGACATGCCGCTGACGCACAGCGCCGAAGTTGGGCGCGGCATCGGGGCGGCGGACATGGCCTACGGGCTGGTGTATGGCCGCCCGCACCGCGCCAGCGGCCAGTTGGCGAACCATGTCCTCGACGTAATGGCGAGTCTATACGACGCTTCCGAAAGCGGCGGGCATGTGATGGTGCAAAGCCGCGTGGAACGTCCCGCGCCGCTGCCGCTGGGGCTGCTGCCGGGGACGCTGGATCGGTAATCTCACAGGGGGCATGGCCGCGCCATGTCCCCACTTTTTCTCACTTCATCCTGGCTGACAAAACACATCTTTTTTGTTTATACTGATATATGGTTATCAGGAGTAGATGATATGCCATTATATGATTATCGCTGTGAGGTTTGTGGGCATCGGTTCGAGGCGCGGCACGGCTTTAACGAAGCCGCGCCGGCCTGCCCGAACTGCGCCGCCGCCGAGGTGAAGCGCCTGATTTTGAGCGCGCCCACCTTCGCGCAGGGGATATTGACGCTGGCGGGCGACAGCCGGGGAGCGTCAAAAGAGCAGCTTCGGAGTAAATGGGCGGAGGAAACGCCCAAACTGCGTAAAAAGCTGGTGGATAAACTGGGCGAGGATGTGGTGAACCGCAACGCGCCAACGCTGAATACCCAATATGATTAACCGCTGCCAGTTATCGCAGGAAACTCATAACTGAGGAAATGGCATCGTGAACGAATCCGTCAGGTTTGACCGCGCGGTAGATTTTTACGACCAGACCAGAGGTTTCCCCCCCGGCGAAGAACAGCCGATTGCCGCGCTCATCTGCCGGACGGGCGGTTTTAACGAGGCTAGCCGCGTTTTGGAGATCGGTGTTGGCACAGGGCGCATCGGGCTGCCGGTGGCGCGCTGGGTTGGTGCGTATTTCGGTGTTGATCTTTCTGCTTCGATGATGCAGCGGCTGAAAGCCAAACAGCAGGGCGAAACGATTTATGTCAGCCAGGCGGATGCGGCTTGGCTGCCGTTCCCGGCGCGGTCATTTGACGGCGTGGTGGCCGTCCATGTGTTCCATCTCATCCCGGCCTGGCGGCAGGTGCTGGACGAAGTGCGGCGTGTGCTGCGCCCCGGCGCGCCGCTGGTTCACTGCTGGACGCGGGAAGATCAGACTTTTCGCAGGCTGTGGGAAGCGTGGCGGGCGGTCGTACCGCCGGAACAGCAGGCCGACGCCGGCGTGCAGTGGAAACGCAACTCGGATTTTCTGCTGGACGAAGGATGGCAGGCTGCCGGAGAGGAACAGACTCACGCTTACAGCGTGGAACGCGCGCCGCTGGAGCTGCTGGAGGCGCTGCGCTGCCGCGTCTGGTCGTCTACCTGGCGGCTGACTGATGATGAACTGGAACGCGGGGCGGCAGCCATGCAGGCAGCCATCGCCGCCGATTACCCAAACCCGGATGCGCCGCTGCCGATGCGCTACACACTAATGGCGCGAGCTTATTTACCCCCGCTGGAAGAACCGCCAGGACGCCCGTTTTGAGTGTTCAGCCGCTTACGATTAAAGGCGCGTTTATCTGGGATGGCGAGAAGGGGGCGGCTCGGCGCGACCTGTATACGTCCGACGTGGTGCTGGACAAACCGGCGGACGGCGCGCTGGCGGTTGACCTGGGCGGCTTCACGATTTTTCCTGGCCTGATTAACGCCCACGATCACCTGGAACTGAACCACTACCCGCGCAGCAAATTCCGTGACCGTTACGACAGCGCCCACCAATGGGGTGAGGATATGAACGCGCGGCTGGATACCGAGCCGTACAGGTCGCTGCGGGCTTATCCCCTGCGCGACAGGTTGTTCATCGGCGGGCTGAAAAACCTGCTGTGCGGCGCGACGACTGTCGTCCACCATAATCCCCCGCATAAAGAGCTGTGGCGCGAAGATTTCCCGGTGCGTGTGCTGCGAGAATACGGTTGGGCGCATTCGCTGCACTTCAACACGGATGAAGAAGTCATGCGTTCGTACCGCGCCACGCCGAAGGATTGGCCCTGGTTCATTCATCTGGCCGAAGGCACGGACGACACAGCCGCCGGTGAATACCGGCGCTTGAAGGCGCTGGGCTGTGTCGGGCCGAATACGGTGATCGTGCATGGCGTGGGGCTGACGGAAGAAGATACAGCCGATGCCGCGCCGATAGTGCGGGGGCTAGTGTGGTGTCCGACGACTAACGCCTATTTGCTGGGCCAGACGGCGGCCATTCAGCCCTGGGGCGCTAAGGTCATGATCGGCAGCGATTCCCGGCTGACAGCGGAAGGCGATTGGCTGGACGAACTGCGCGGCGGCGTATACTCGCGCCAGCTTGATGACCCCGATCATTTTCTGGCGCTGCTCACCCGATCAGCCGCCGCGCTTGGATTGACAGACGCGGGTCATTTACGCTGCGGCGCGCGGGCGGATTGGTGGATACGCGGCGACTTCTGGATACGCGATAACATCCTGTTGATTGTCAAAGGTGGCATCCCCCAGATTGGCGCGCCGGACATCATGGTGAAGTTCCCGCACATTAAAACGGTGGACGCCGCGCTGGACGGCGTGCCGAAACGCATCCACATTGACCTGGCGCGGCGTATACACCGGTGCAGCTTAAAAGAGCCGGGCCTGGAAGTGGATGCACTGCCCAGGAAGAAGTTTTGGAGTCGAAAGGTATGAGGTATGAGTATTGTATTTTACTCGGCACTCATTGCTCATGCCTTGTCACTGCAAAGGATTGGAGTTTATTGTAATGACCGGTATTCTTTTCGGACAGTCGTATTATCTGCGCTTTGATCCCAAGCTGTGGGCGGCCATGCAGCCCTACCCGCCGCTCGGCACGCTGTACGCGGCGGCCTATCTGCGGGCGCGCGGCCACAGCGTCGCGCTGTTCGACGCGATGTTAAGCGCCGGCCCGCATGAATGGGCGTCGGCGCTGCGCGAACATCAACCCCGGTATGCGATTCTGTTTGAGGACAGCTTCAATTACCTGAGCAAAATGTCCCTGCTGCGAATGCGCGAAGCGGCTTTTGAGATGATCGCTGCTGCCAAAACGCAGGGCTGTACCGTCATCGTCTGCGGCTCGGACATGACCGATCATGCCGAACTGTACCTCGAACGCGGCGCGGATTTTGTGCTGCTGGGCGAGGGCGAGGAGACGCTAGGCGAACTAATTGCTTATCTGCAAACCCCTCCCCCTGCCCCCGTACACGGAGAGGGGATAACAGGCGATTCGGCGTTATATCGAATCCTGGGGCTGGCCTATCGCCAGGACGGGCGCGTGATAAAAACGCCGCCGCGCCCTGTGATTCGTGACCTGGACGCGCTGCCGTTCCCGGCCTGGGATTTGGTTGATCGTGACCGCTACCGGGATTTGTGGGTGCGGCGGCACGGGTATTACAGCATGAATCTGGTCACGACGCGCGGCTGCCCGTTCCACTGTAACTGGTGCGCTAAACCGATCTGGGGACAAAAGTATAACGTCCGCAGCCCGCAGAACGTGGTGGCGGAGATGAAATGGCTGAGAGACAACTTCCGGCCCGATCACATCTGGTTTATGGACGACATCATGGGCATTCAGGATCGCTGGATTGAAGCGTTTGCCGGCGAACTGGATGCGGCGGGCGTGTGTATCCCGTTCAAGAGCCTCAACCGGGTTGACCTGCTGCTGCGTGGCAAGACTATCCCGGCGCTGGCGCGGGCAGGTGCGAAAATCGTCTGGGTGGGCGCGGAGAGCGGCAGCCAGAAAATCCTGGATGCGATGGACAAGGGGACGCGCGTCGAGCAGATTTACGAAGCGACCCGCCGGCTGCACGCGCACGGCGTCAAGGTGGCGTTTTTCCTGCAATTCGGCTATCCCGGCGAAACGCGCGAGGACATCGAACTGACGCTCAAAATGGTGCGCGACCTGATGCCTGACGACATCGGCATCAGCGTCAGCTATCCGCTGCCGGGGACGCCGTTTTACGAAAACGTCAAACACGAACTGGGCGAACGTGCCAACTGGGTAGACAGCCAGGATTTAGCCATGCTGTACAAAGGGCCGTTCCGCACCGAGTTTTACCGCCAACTTCATACGGTGGTGCATAAGGATTACCGCTCGCGCAAGATCGCGCGGGAACTGCGCGCCTTGCTGCGAAACCCGGCCCGCCTGCGCCCCGGCCACCTGCGGCAGATGGCGGTCATGATCGCGCACCGGCTGACGCTGCCCAGCGCAGTGGCGGAGCTAAACCGGCTGGCGGCGCTGCCGCACGAACCGACGCGGCTTGCCGTCGGCCCTCAGTCGCCAGTTATCAGCCGGTTGGAGTAGAATGGGATGGTCGCGTGAAATGTTCAAGAGGATTTTATTATGGCAAACTGGCTGAAGATCACCCGGCCAAACGTTGAAAGCACCAGCGGTTTTATGTTTTACCAGTCTGCTGTCATTAACCTGGATGCGGCTACCTCGTTTGGGATGCAGAGCGCTGGTTCGGTGGCGGTGTTCATTGACGGCAAGGCATACATCATCCAGCAGCAGTTCGACGCCAAAGCCTATGAAACGGCGTTGAAGTACATCGAAGCGCGCACCCAGGGCGTGAAGCTGCCGTAGGAAGCGTGGCGCGAAGGCACAGGGACAGAGACAAACAGGAGTTCAATAATGACTGCCCATCGAATCACAGATTTGACAATGGATGAACTGCGCGAGGAAATACGCGCGCTAATCCGCGAAACGGTTCATGAAGTTCTGGAAGAGATTGTCGAGGATGAATCTGCCGATGATAATCTGAAGTTCAGACCTGATGTCGCGGAACAGTTACATGCTTTCTTGCGCGACCAGCCGGACGGCGAGCCGGTAGATGACATTCTGAGTGAGTTGGGCTTAAATGGCAAATGAACCCTACGAGCTTCGTTTGACAGCAAATGCCAAGCGTGACATTCGCTGGCTGGAAGAAGATGTCGCGCGACGGATTATGATAAAGCTGTTGGAGAAAGCCGAAACTGCAACAACGGCGAAACACAAGGCGCTCAAGGGCTAAATGCGCGGTTTGTACAGCTTACGAGTTGGAAAACTATCGAGCTATATACTTGCTGAAGCATGAAGAACGTTTGATGGTTGTTGAGAAGATCGGTCATCGGCGCGATGTGTACGAGGAATAGGGTTAACGAAAGACAAGTTTATCGGGTTGTTGGATGAGTTATGGCGGTTTATCGTTTTTATGGACATCCTTCTGGCGCATGGGTACTTTTTATATGATGACCCGCATGAATTGAAGATCATGAAGCCGTATCCCCCGTTGGGGATACTGTATATCGCGTCGTACCTCAAGAGTCAGGGCTTCGACGTGGGCGTGTACGATTCGACCTTCAGCACGCTGGACGAGTTCCGCGCGCGGGTGGCGAAAGAACGCCCGCCGGTGGTGGGTTTCTACACCAATATGATGACCAAACAGAACGTGCTGGCGATGGCGCGTATCGTTAAACAGCACGGCGCAATCGTCATCCTCGGCGGGCCAGAGCCGCCTTATTACGCCGCCGAGTATTTGCAGCATGGCGCGGACATCATCGTGAAGGGTGAGGGGGAACTGACGCTCGAAGAACTGCTGCCGCACCTGGCGCGGCACGGCCTGAACGGGCTGGAGCGTATCGGCGGCATCGCCTTCATGAATACCGGTGGGCAGGTGATCGAAACCGCGCCGCGTCCGTTTATTGCGGATTTGAGCGCCCACCCCTGGCCTGACCGCGAGGCGATTGACATCCCGCGTTACATGCAGGTATGGAAAACCCATCACGGCCAGAGTTCGGTATCGGTCATCCACGCGCGCGGCTGCCCATATACCTGTAAATGGTGCAGCCATTCCGTTTACGGCAATACGCACCGCCGCCGCACCCCGGATGACGCCGCCGACGAACTGCTGTGGATTCAGGAACGCTACCATCCCGATCTGATCTGGTACGCCGATGATGTGTTCGCCATCAATCATCGCTGGTTTTTCCAGTATGCCGAGGCGTTAAAACAGCGCGGCGTGCGGATTCCGTTTGAGTGTATTTCCCGCGCCGACCGGCTGAACGAGGAAGTAGTCAGAACGCTGGCGGAGATGGGCTGCTACCGGCTGTGGAACGGCTCGGAGAGCGGGTCGCAGCGGGTGCTGGACGCGATGGACAGGAAAGTAAACGTCCGGGATGTGCAGGAAAAAACCCACCTGCTGCAAAAATACGGCATCGAAACCGGTATGTTCATCATGCTCGGTTATGAGGGCGAAACGGTCGAGGACATCGAAGCCACCGTCGAACATCTGAAGATCGCCAGCCCTGATGTGTTTCTGACGACGGTGGCGTATCCGATCAAAGGCACACCATATTATATGGAAGTGGAAAGCCGCATCGTGACCGGTAGAAACTGGGCCGACCGCAGCGACCGCGATTTAACCGTCGCCGGGCGCTATTCGCGGCGGTTTTACAGTTTTGCCACCCGCTGGATGGTTAACGAGGTGGCGCTCAACCGCGCGCGGAAAAACGGCGGCGTGCCGCTCAAGCGCCGCTTAAAGATGTTGGCGAACGCGAAGATCGGGCGTGTGGGCATGACGCTCACCGGCGGCCAGCGCCAATCTCCGGGGCGGTTTATCCAGGGCGAACCGGCAGCCGGCGGCTGAAGCGTTTATCCGGCACTGCGAGCCTGCTTGTGCAGGATGGCGTAGACATGTGTGCGGCTGGCGAAGTCTTCGATTTTTTCGGCCATTTCAATTGCCTGCGGTTCGGCACGATGGTGGTAGATAAACAGGATGTTTGCGCCGTCCCGCGCCGTCAGTTTGATGAAGCCATTCTGGAAAACAGCGCGCGGCGCGTAGTGAACGTTGGTGATTTCGTGCAGGCGCAGCGTTTTGGTAGTGCCGGAGAACGGACTTAACAGCCGGGAAAGCCAGCCGGTTTTACGCAGCGAAACCCGATTGTTGTACAGTTCCAGGTCGCCGTTGATACCTTTGAGGACTTTGATGGGCGTTTTGAAACCATCAAACATCGCGCACTCTCCTTTCGAGGAGCGATGATCCCTGCCTCTATTTTAATACAGTTCTTCACGGAATAGCCCAATAATCGCCCATGACTCCACAAAATGCGTTTGATCTGCTCGCCTCTGACTACGATGAAACGTTTAGCTATACACCGATAGGCCGCTACCTGCGCGGGCGGGTTCATTCGCGGCTGGAGCGGTTGTTCCGGGCGGGCGATCATGTATTGGAACTGGGCTGCGGCACGGGCGAAGATGCGCTGCGGCTGGCGGGGCGCGGCGTGTCGGTGCTGGCGACCGACGCCAGCGAAGCCATGCTCGACATCGCGCAGGCGAAAACGGCGGACAGTGGACGGGTGCGGGTCGAGAAGCTGGATTTACGAATGCTGCCGGTAAGCGGCGATACCGGCTCAACCCCCAATCCTCAGCCCTCAGCACTCGCTTTTGACGGCGCGTTTGCCAACTTCGGGCCGCTCAACGGCCTGGATGACTGGCGACCGCTGGCGGCCTGGCTGTCGGCGCGGGTGAAGCCGGGCGGTATGGCCGCGTTCGGGGTGATGAGTCCGCTGTGTATGTGGGAAATGATATGGCACGGCACGCACGGGGATTTTAAGACGGCCTTCAGAAGATGGCGGAAGGATACACGGTTTCAGCCCCAGAAGCCCTCACCCCCTAGCCCTCTCCCTCAGGGAGAGGGGAAAAGCAGCCGATTTGCTGCTGAACCCTTTCGCGTCAGCTACCCCACCATTCGGCGGCTGACGCGGGATTTTGCGCCGCATTTCCGGCGCGTTCATGTCGAGCCGCTGGGACTGTTCCTGCCGCCGAGTGATGTTTTTGGCGGGGTCGAAAAACGGCCAGGACTGCTTAAGGTGTTGATGCGCCTGGAAGATCGCTTCGGCAGGTGGGGCGGGCTGGCGCTGCTGGCCGACCATTACTGGATTGAGTTCGAGCGCCTCAACCGCTAAAGCCCCGCCGGAATAAGGGCAAAATTTCCGTCTTTAGTCCCTTTCTTGTTCATTCCACTTTGTTGTACAGTGATGTTCATGCAGTAACAAAGCCGAAGAAGGTGAGCCATGCTGCTGAAAACCATCCGCCTGCGCGACCGTACCCCGGTAACGCTGCGTCTTATGCGGCCCGATGATGCGCCACTGCTGCTGGATATGCACAACCGGCTGTCGGATGCCAGCATCTATTTTCGTTATTTGCGTTACCGTATTCCCACGCTGGAGCAGTTGGAAAAGCTGGCGCAGATGACTCCCGATGTGGGCGTCGGCATCGTCGCCAGCATCGAAACGCCGACAGAAACCATCATCGGCCACGCCTACTATGTCATCGAGGCTGATGATCGAACGAGTGCTGAACCGGCGGTGCTGGTGGAAGATCAATTCCAGGGGCGCGGCCTGGGGCGGGCGCTGCTGGATATTTTGAGCCAGGCAGCCTGGGAACAGGGTATCGAGGTTTTTCACGCTCTCGTCCACCCTTCCAACGAGCAGTTGTTAGGGTTGGTGCGGCGCAGCGGCCTGCCGTTCCAGTCCAAATACGCTTATGGGATGCACGAAGTCCAGGTTGAACTCGACCCGGCTCTGCGTGGATAAAACAAAACCGCACAGCAGCCGAACGCCTCCTGCGGCCATAATCCGGTATACTGAAAAATCGGATTGGGCTGCAGGAGTTTTTGTTTGGTTACGAGGGATAAAAGATGAGATTGACGGATAAGGTATTCGGGTTGATATGTATTGGATTTTTGACACTGGCGGCGGGCGGCTGCGGCCTGCTGGAGATGTTCACCGTGCCAGCGCCAGACAGCTTAACCGGCGAGGCCTGTTTCCTCACGCCGTCGGATATGGAAGGGCCGTATTACATCGCCAACGCGCCGTTTAAGGAGTCGTTATACCCTGAAGGCACGCCCGGCCAGCGGCTTGTCATCTCCGGCACAGTATATACGGCGGGCTGCGCGGGCGTTTTAGCGGGCGCGGAGGTGGACGTGTGGCAGGCCGACGCGACGGGCGTATACGATTTCTCCGACCAGTTTCTCGGACGGGGCAGGGTGCTGACCGATGCGAACGGGCGTTATACGTTCGAGACGGTGCTGCCCGGCCTGTACCAGCCGCGCCCGCGCCATATTCATTTCCGCATCTATCACCCGGATAGGGGCGTGCTGATTACGCAGTTGTACTTTGAAGGCAGCGTCAGCGGCGCGCCGGACGAACAAACGGTTGCGCTGGAACAGGACGGCGATATGCTGCGCGGCACGTTTAACATTGTACTGGGGCCGTAGTGAGGGTGGAAAGCGGGCGAACCATCGGTTCGTCCTTACCGGGGCGGCTGTCGCGCAATACCGTAACACTCGCTGTCAGCAGCATTGGCGGCGCTGTGCTGTCGTTCGTGTTGTCAGTACTGATCGGGCGGGCGCTCGGCCAGGACGGGCTGGGCGTTTATGCGACGGCGCTGGCCTGGGTATTCCCGCTGTCATTGGTGGCAGAATTCGGAATCGGCACGCTCATCACCCGCGATCTGGCGGTTAACCCGGCGGCTGCCCCGGTTTATCTGCGCCTGGCCGCCATCAGCCGCCTGTTGTTAGGCGGCAGTCTGACGCTGCTGCTGGTGTTATGCGCGCCGCTGGTCAGCCACAATCCGGCTGTGGCGCGCGGGCTGCAATTATCCGCGCCGCTGGTAATGATTCTGCCGTTTTTCAGCCTGTTTTCGGCGGTGTTCCGCGCCCGGCAGTCCATGTGGCCGATTCCCTGGCTGAATATCGGGATGCTGGCGGCGCAGGTGGCGCTGACGGCAGCAGTTTTTGCCGCTGGCGGGGATGTGCTGGCGGCGCTGGCGGTTAATACGCTGACCTCGGCGGGGCAGCTTGTCGCGGCGTGGTGGGTGTGGCGGCGGTGGTTTGCAGCCCATCCCTCGAATAATCCCCTTCCCGGATACGGAGAGGGGGAAATGCAGCAAGTTTATGGGCTGCTGCGGCGGGCGTGGCCGTTCGCGCTGGCGGCAGTGCTGGCGGCGGCGCAGCTGCGCCTGAACGCCGTTCTGCTGGAGCGGCTGGCGACGACCGGGGAGGCCGGGTATTACGCGGCAGCGGCGCGTTTTGCCGAAGCTGGGCGGGTGATTCCGAACGCGCTGTTTGGAGCGTTATTTCCGGCGCTGGCGGCGTTGACCGCCGATGGATGCGGGCTGGAGCGCGTCTTCCGGCGGGTGATGCTGGGGCTGGTGATTTTTGGGGCGGTGCTGGCGCTGGCGGTGACGCCGCTGGCCGGTGCGCTGCTAAGCCTGACGTATGGCGAATCTTTCACCCCGGCGGCGCCGGTTCTGGCAGCCGCGATGTGGGGACTGTTGTTCGCGCTGCTGCGTGGGGGGCGCACGCTGTACTGGTATGCACGCGGGGGTGAGCAGTTCACCAATGCGGTAACGGCGGCCACGCTGGCGCTTCAACTGGCGCTGGGGCTGTGGCTGATCCCAGCGCACGGCGCGGTCGGGGCGGCGCTGGCGGGGCTGGCGACCGAAGCAGCGGCGCTGCTGCTGCTGTGGCGGCCTATGTGGCCGTTTTCCACCATACGCCGGTACACTCCGGCAGGATGACCCAGTTGTTCTGAACGACTTGTTCCGCCAGTTCGCCGCCGAAGAAAAAACGCGCCAGTTGTTCGGCTTCGTCCAACGATTCAAAACGGTAGTCGGTGCGAATCCAGGTGGCGGAAAAACCGTGTTCGTTTTCCAGCCAGGCATACAGTTCGGCCAATCCTTCATTCGGGGGCTGTGGGGTTTCGCGGCCTGTCCCCAGCGTCTCTATCAGCACCATCGTGCCGCCAGGACGTAACACGCGGCGCATTTCCGCCAGCGCCGCGCCGACTTCCTCGCGCCAGCGGTCGGGATGCCAGCCGACGGCATGGCCGAAGCTCCAGCCTTCGATGGCGAGATCGGCGGACGAGTCCTCAACAGGCAAACTGCGATTCTCCGCGACGGCGGTTTGCCAGTTGGCGAGATTCATAGCCTGAAGTTTGGCGATGGCGATTTCCAGCATGTGCGCCGAGCCGTCGTAGGCGCGGATGCTTTTCACCAACGGGGCAAGCAGGCAGGTCAGCCGCCCCGTCCCCGCGCCGAACTCCACCACGTCCAGCCCGGCCAGTGGATGGATGTTTTGCAGCGTGGACAGGATGCTGCCCTGATAATCTTCACGGGCGACCAGGGCTTCGTACCGGTCGGCATGGTGGGCGTAAATGTTCTGAAAATGATCGGTCATGCAGAAAAACCTAACGTAAGGGCGCAAAAGAAAAAGTATGGGAGGGCCTCAAGCCCCCCCTGTAGATAGAAAATTAATGCGCTGTCTCCGGCGCGCTGAAAGCGGCCATCTGGGTGTTAAATTTGGTCATATCAATTTCCGGGTGTCTGTCCAGCAGCACTTTAAACCGCTGCATGTACTCCACCAACTGCGGGCGGGTATAGGCTTCAAAACGCAGCGTGATGGCCGGCTGTGTATTGCTGGCGCGCACCAGCCCCCAGCCGTTTTCGAACTCGGCGCGCACGCCGTCCAGCGCGATCACCTCGTACTGCTTCGAGAGTTCGTCGCGGATTTCGTCAATGATGGCAAATTTCAGGTTATCCGGCGTGGACAGGATGATTTCCGGCGTGGCGGCCAGCTTCGGAATCTCGTCAAACAGTTCGGAGATGGTTTTGCCGGACTTGGCGATGATTTCCAGCGTCTTGAGGGCGATCAAAGGCGCGTCGTCGAAGCCGTAATAATCGTCGCCAAAAAACAGGTGACCGCTGACTTCGCCGCCCACCGGCGCGCCAATTTCCGCCATTTTGAGCTTCATCAGGCTGTGGCCGGTTTTCCACATCACCGGCACGCCGCCGTATTTTTTGATTTCTTCCGGCAGCGCCCGCGACGATTTCACATCAAACACGACCGATGCGCCGGGATGCCGCGTCAGCACATCGCGCGCCAGCAGCGCCAGCAGACGGTCGGCGGCGATGTGGTGGCCGTGATTGTCAATGAATCCACAGCGGTCGGCGTCGCCGTCGAAGGCCAGCCCCAGGTCCGCGCCCACTTCCAACACTTTCTTTTCCAGGTCTTTGGTCATTTCCGGGTCTTCGGGGTTGGGCAGGTGGTTGGGGTACGTGCCGTCCGATTCGCAGTACAGGCAGTGGACGGTCAGGCCGAGTTTTTCCAGGATTGGCGGCACATACGTCCCGGACAGGCCGTTACCCGCGTCCAATACGACGGTCAGCGGGCGGGCGATCTGAACCTTTTTCGAGATCGTATCCATATGCCGGTGGATCATGTCGTAATCCTGGGTGACGCTGCCCTGGCCGGCGGCGAAAGCGTCGGTCTGGATGATCTTTAGCAAATTCATGATTTGCTCGTCGGCCAGCGCCAGCCTGCCGTAAGCCATCTTGATCCCGTTATAGCGCGTGTCCAGATGGCTGCCGGTAATCATCACGCCCGCGCCGCGTTCGCCATAGCTGGCCGAGGCGAAGTAGAGCGTGGGCGTCAGTACCGGGCCGATGTCGGTGATGTTCATGCCGGTGGAAGTCAGCCCTTCGATCAACCCGGCTTTTAAGGGTTCGGACGATGGCCGGTTGTCCGTGCCGACGAAAACGCGCTCGGTCTGGAATTTTGCCGGCAGGTACGTACCCAGCGCCCGGCCCACCAGCCGCGCCAGTTCGGGCGTCAGTTGGGGATGGTCGCCGGTAACGGTGCCGCGAATGTCGTATTTGCGAAAGATCGAGGTATCTACCTGTACCATAACGTTTTAACCTCCATGTGGATATTATTCCGGCGGCCAGCCGCCCAACCGTCACCCTAATACGGACTGCTCAAACTGGCCTAAACGTTCAGCTCAGATCGGCCATGCTTTTGCCGGAGTGGGCGGCATAATATGGCGCGGCGTTCCGGTAAAGCGCATGGCAGGCGTCGCGCAGGCTGGCCCCGTGCGCGCCGATCTGAACTGCGCCGCCCCTTGCCAGCAGCCGCACCTGAAAGCGGGACGCCGGGCTTTCGACCGGCTGGTAAACCAGAAGGATCTGCCAGCCATCGTTATAAACTGCGCCGGTCACGTGAACCAGACGGTTAAGAACGGCAGCGGTGTCGGCATCCAGCCATTCGTTTTCGGCATAATTGGCGGGGCGTTTGATGAGCGCGGTTCGCGTCTCGAAGATGACATGGTTGCGTTCAACCTCGCGCCACAGCTCACGCAGTGCGGCGGGCAGCGAGGGCAGCCCTTCCACCGACTCGCGGTTGCGTCCCCAAGAGGCCGACGCCGACCAGACCACGCGCCCATCGTCCAGCGGGGCGGCCTGCGCCGTGAGCATGGCGTCCAGGCTGTACTGGCTGCTGATGTACCCGATGGTAGCCTGCCAGGCCAGCAGGCCGTTTTCCGGGCGTTTGGGCATAGGGCGGGTGTCAATCGTATCGTCTTTTGCCATCCGTCTATCTCCATGACCGGGAACGTCGCCTAAAAACCCGTTACTGCCCGACCGTCACCTCTTTGCCGTCCACCAGCGCGACGAACTGCAAGCCGTCCCCGTTGGCGTTCACCCTCACGACCGTGCCGGGCGCGGGGTTGACCTTCAGCAGAAAGTCGGCCAGCGGCTCGCGCACCGAACGCCGGATGATGCGCCGCAGCGGGCGCGCGCCGTACTCCGGCTCGTCGTTTTGCGCCAGCATCCACTGCATAGCGGGGTCGGTAAATTCCAGCGAGAGGCCGCGTTCGCCGGCCATGCGGGTTTCCTTTTTCAACATCAGCTTGAGGATGTTTTCCAGGTCATCCGCTGAAAGCGCGTTAAACATAATCACTTCATCCAGGCGGTTGAGGAATTCGGGACGGAAAAATTCGCGCACTTCGTCCATCGCCTCGTCGCGGATTTCGTCGGTGATGACCGGCACGGCCAGCGCCTGCGACCCCAGGTTGCTGGTGAGGATGATAACCGTCTCGCTGAAGTTAGTGGTGTTGCCACGCCCGTCGGTCAGGCGACCTTCCTCGATCATCTGGAGTAGGATGTCCAGGACGCGCGGGTGGGCTTTTTCCACTTCGTCGAACAGGACGATGATATAAGGCTGCTGGCGCACGCGCTCGGTAAGCTGGCCGCCAGCTTCGCTGTCCACGTAACCGCTGGGCGAGCCGATCAGCCGGTTAAGGCTGCTTTCGTCCTTAAACTCGCTCATGTCCAGCGGCAGGGTGGCGTCCTCGCTGCCGAACATAAACTCCGCCAGCGCCTTCGCCAGTTCGGTTTTACCGACGCCGGTCGGCCCCAGAAACAGGAACGCGCCGATGGGACGTTTGGGGTCTTTGAGGCCGACGCGCGCGGTTTTGATGGCGCGGCTGACGGCCAGCACCGCCTGATCCTGCCCGATGATGCGTTCCTTGAGATGTTCGACCATGCTGGCATAACGCAGGCGTTCGTCCTCGCCCAGTTTGTTGACCGGAATGCCGGTCATCTGGCTGGCGGCCAGCGTTACGTCTTCGGCGTCCAGGGCGGTGTCGCCGCCCAGGTCAGGCTTGAAGGCGAGATGGCTTTGTTTGCTCATGTTGACCATCGCCGCTGTGCGGTGGATAAGCTGTTCTGCGCTGCGGGGCAGGGGAGTGCTGGTCAGGTAACGTTTGGCAAGCCGAACCGCCAGCACCAGCGCATCCTCTTTAACTTCCAACTGGTAATCGGCTTCCAGGTGCGGCTTGAGGATTTTGAGCATTTCGGCGGTTTCGTCTACCGACGGCTCCGGCACGCGCACGATCTGGCTGTTTTCGGCCAGCGCGCTGATCGGCGCGAGACGCTGGCTGTATTCGATTTCGGTGGTCGTGCCGATAATCACCGGGTCGTCAGACAGGAAGGCTTTTTGAATCAGCGGCGTGGCTTTCGTAAACTCCGCTTTAATCGGCCCGCCGAAAAAACGATGCAGGTGCGGGATGAACAGGATGCCGCCCGCCGCTTTGCTCAACCCGGCGCGCACGGCTTTCTGATCATTGTCCAGCAGCGCCGTTTCGTCAATCTGCACCAGCGTGTTTAAGCCGGTCGGCCCTTTGCCTTCGGACATCAGCAGCCCCAGGCTGTAAGCCAGCGTGCGTTTGCCCACGCCGTCCGGGCCGATTAAAATGACGTGCCGGTTGACGGCCTGCGACAGCACGTTGATGATGTCGCGCAGCAGTTCCTCGCGGAAGTAAACGGCGCGCAGTTTGCCAGCTTTGGCGGCGGCCACATAATCCTGCGTTGTGCCGCCGCTGACGCGCCGAATCTGGCTGCTTTCGGAGAGAATGTCGGTGATGGCTTTGGGGGTGATGCCCTGGGCGCGCAGCAGGCCGCTGGTACTCATGGCGCTTTCCGCCATGATGGATAGGATGTGGTCGGTATCCACCCGCAGTTCGTCCAGCGAATTCGCCAGGCTAAGCGCATCGTCAATTAGGATGATGCTCTGCCGCGAAAGTGGAACGGCGCGGTTGCCCCTGGCGGTAAAATCCAGGTTGCCGTTCTGGTCGCCGCGCCCTTCAACCGCCAGATGCACCTGCCGGTCGAGCTTTTGCAGGTCAACGCCGCGCGTGGCGGCGAAGGCATTCAGCAGGCGGGCGGCGGCGGTGTCCGGGCGGCGCAGCAGCGCCAGCAGCATCAGCTCCGGGGTGATGACCGGCTTGCGATATTGGTCTTTGAGCGCCACCGCGTCGTTTAATACGGCGTCAAAATCTTTGGCGAGTAAATCGGGGTTAAGCGATCCCATGTTCAATTGTGTCCTGTAGTCTGTGCCTACAGTACAAGTTTACCCGAAAAAGAGACCGTAACAAGCAGAAATCAAACCTGGCCGGTAATTTGCCCGTGAAAGCCGCCGCCAGGTCAGGGTAATATAGATGGCATCTTCCTGATACTGAATGCTGATCGAGGCCGACGTGATGCTGTTCAGCCGTTTATCTGGATTTTTCCTGCTCATACTGGTTTGTTTTGCCTGCGTGATGGCCGCGCCGGTGCGGTCAGTTCAAACTTGCGGCGAAACTACCGGACGGGTAGAACGCAACCGCTATCGCAGCCAGATCGCCGAGACAACCATGTATTTTTCGGTTTATCTGCCGCCCTGTTATGACCAGGCGGTGGAAAGCTATCCGGTCGTTTACCTGATGCACGGCTCGAACGAAGATGACGGCCAATGGGTTCGCCTGGGGCTGCCGGAGGTTCTGGACGAGGGTATCCGCAGTGGGGCGATTCCGCCGCTGGTGGCTGTGATGCCGTTCGGCGAATGGATCGCCAACGAAAACCGGTTCGACCGTGTTTCCTGGGCGAACGTGTTTTTAGAAGAACTGATGCCGCTGGCGGAAGCGAGCTACCGGATTGAAACCCGCCGCGAATGGCGCGTCATCGGCGGCATTTCACGCGGGGGGTTCTGGGCGCTGCAGCTGGCCTTCCGCCATCCCGACCTGTTCAGCGCGGTGGGCGGCCACAGTGCCTTTCTGGACGATTATCATGCGCCGCCGGAGTACAACCCGCTGCGGCTGGCACTGTCCGCGCCGGATATAGATCAACTGCGTATCTGGCTGGACCGAGGCAAGGACGATTATGCCGCGCCGGGACTCGACCTGATGGACGAACGCCTGCGTGAACGCGGCGTGGATTACCAATATACGGTGTACCCTGAAGGCCAGCACTACCTGACCTACTGGCGGCAGCATGTGGCCGAATACGTGGACTTCTACACGGCGGACTGGGTGAGCGAAGCCGCTACACCCGCGCCGGCGATTCCCGCGTTTGCGACCAATACGCCGGAAGCGGTAATGCCTGCCGTAGAAACCCAAGACCCTGCGGCACTGCCGACTCCTCAGCCCGACGGGGTTTACCTGTTCCTGCCGGCGGTGGTTTTCCCCAGCCTGCAAACGAATATTTCCGCCGAACGCTTGCGGGCGGTGGTCGCCGGCCTGCCCGACGACAAACTGGTGCTGGATGAATCCGCCGCCGCCGCGCTGCGCGGGTACGGCGTGCCGCTGAATCCGGCGGTGCAGGTGGTGGCGCTGGATGGCCTTCATAATATCCTGTGGCGCGACCGCACCCGCTATACCCTGCTGCCGGTCGAACGGCTTTCGCCGCGCTACCGGGTGCTGAACCTGGACGGCCTGCACCCGCTGGATGGCGATTTGGATATTTATCCACTGCGTTTCGACAGCCCGACGCCGAACTTCTACCGGGAGCGGCTGACGCGCGTGCTGCTGTCCGGCGTCACGGCGCTCACACGCTCGACGACGACCAGCCTGGACAAAAACGGCATTGAATGGGCGGGCGAGGCGATCAAACCCTACGCCGACCGCGCTGACTTTTTCCACACCAGCAACGAAGTTTCGTTTTACCCTGCCTGCCCCTACAGCGCCGAAACGCCTTTAGGCGCGTTCTGCTCCAAGCCGGAACACTTCGCGCTTTTCCCGTTCATTGGCCTGGATATTGTGGAACTGACGGGCAACCATAATAACGATTACGGCTACGACGCCTACCGCGAGACGCTCCGATTTTATCGTGACCAGGGTATTCAGACGGTCGGCGGCGGCGAAACCCCGGAGCAGGCGCGGCAGCCGCTTATCATCGAACACAACGGCAATACGGTGGCGCTGGTGGCCTGCAACTGGGCCGGCCCGTATTACGCCCTGGCGAGCGACCAGCGCCCCGGCGCAGCGGCCTGCGACTGGAACTGGCTGCGCGAGACGCTGCCGGAACTGGCGGCCACCAGCGATTTATTGATCGTGACCATGCAGCATTGGGAATATGAGGAATATCTGCCGACCGACGCGCAGCGGGCGGATTTCCGCGGCATTGCCGACCTGGGCGCGGACGTGGTGATCGGCACGCAGGCGCACAAGCCGCAGGTGTTCGAGTTTTACAATACCCGGCGCGGGGAACAGGCATTTTTACATTACGGCCTGGGCAAC
>JAPKMO010000066.1 GCA_026645945.1 Anaerolineae bacterium | reverse complement strand
TATGAAATCATCAAAGACCATTTTATCATGACCCCCGCCGTCCTGGCGCGCGCCAAAACAGACGCCATCCTGATGCACCCGCTGCCGCGCAAACACGAAATGGGCACGCGCGACGACCACGACATCCTGGACGAAGACCCGCGCGCCGTTTATTTCGAGCAGATGGAAAACGGCATGTTCGTCCGCATGGCGCTGCTGGCAAAGGTGCTGCGCGGGGTTTACGTGTGATGCTCGTCCAGATACCCGGCTTGGTAGACCCCCATACACACCTGCGCGATATGGACTGGTCACACAAAGCGACCTTCGCCAGCGAAACGGCAGCCGCCGCCGCCGGAGGTTACTGGGCGATTTTCGACATGCCCAATACGCCGCCGACAACCACCACCCGCCCGGCCCTAGATCGCAAACTGGCCGCGCTGGACAGCCAGGCGATCTGCGATTGGGGGGTGTATTTCGGCGCATCCCAGGCCAACAACACCGACGAGTACGCCGGAGTCGCCGGCGACGTTTGCGGCCTTAAAATCTTCAACAACGCCACCACCGGCGACCTGCTCATCGAAGATCAAGCCGAACGAGAACGGCACTACGCAGCCTGGCTGCCCTCAAAAATCATCGCCGTCCATGCTGAAGAAGATACTGTGCTGGATATTCTGGCGCTGGTTCGTAAGTTCCGGCGGCCAACCCACTTCCTGCACATCAGCACAGCTAGAGAAATCGCCTACCTGCGGGCAGCCAAAAATGAAGGGCTGCCCATCACCATCGGTATCTGCCCGCACCACCTCTATCTGACGCAGGATGACGAGCGCGTGCTTGGCTCGTTCGGGCTGATGAAACCCAGCCTCAAAACAGCCGCCGACCGGGACGCGCTCTGGGAAGCTGCCGCGTCCGGCCTCGTGGACGTGATCGAGTCCGACCATGCGCCCCACACCCTCGCGGAAAAACAGTCCGAGAAGCCACCTTACGGCGTACCGGGTCTGGAAACCACCCTGCCGCTGATGCTGCTGGCAGTGCGCGAAGGCCGCCTGTCGCTGGAGCGCGTCGTCCAACTGGTCGCCGAAAACCCGCGCCGCATCTGGGGGCTTCCCTGCCCACCAAACACCTATGCCCTGGTTGACACAGACGCCGAATTTACTGTCGAGCGCCGCTGGCTTCACACGGCCTGCGGCTGGTCGCCCTTCGAGGGAATGCGTGTCTGCGGCAAAGTGCGCGAAACCCGGATTCGCGGCTGCCGGGTTTTCGACGGCGAGCAAATACTTGTGCCGCCCGGCTTCGGCCAGAATGTATTCGGCGGGGCAGCATGAGGACGGTCATCCTGACTCTCTATGCTTTCCTGTACGAGAATATCATCCGGCGGTTAATCTTCCGGTCATCCGCTCACGATGCTCATCGGCAGATGCTTCGCCTGCTGGCTTTTTTTGATCGCTCGCCGCTGTTTGACAACCTGCTGGCTGCCGCACATCGGCTGGTTTTCCCCTCTCATGAACGCTCTGTCGGCGGCGTCCGCCTGAGCAACCCGCTGATTCTGGCTGCCGGATTGGTGAAGGGCGAAGGTTTTGAAACCGAAGAAAAAGCCGCCGCTGCCGTCGCGCGCGGCGAGAATATCATCCCCGGCTGGCGCGCCATGCCCCGGCTGGTTGGGCCGGTGGAGTTCGGCTCGTTTACCCGGCATCCGCGCCTGGGCAACCCCGGCGTTGTCGTCTGGCGTGATGAAACCACCCGCTCGACTCAGAACCGCGTCGGGCTGCGTAATCCCGGCGTGAAAGCGGCAGCGGCGTTCCTGGCGCGCCATCGTCACCACCTTCCGCCCTACTTTGGCATCAATATCGCCGTCAGCCCTGGCGTCACCGAGCTAAACCGTCAGGAAATCGAAATTACCGAATCATTCCGGGCTTTTCTCGGCCAGAATATACGCCCAACCTGGTTCACGCTCAACCTGAGCTGTCCAAACACCGAAGATGACCCCGGCAGCCGCCAGACCGAGGAACAAACCCGCCGCCTTTGCCGCGCCGCGCGGGACGCCATCGGCACAGATAACGTCCCGCTGTGGGTAAAAATCAGCCCGGAACTCGCGCATGAGCAGTATCGCGTCCTGCTGCGTGTTTTTTACGAAACCGGTATTCAGGCGGTCATTGCCACCAACACCCTGCCCCGCCCCGCCCCAGATGATCCCGCACTTACCGCCGGTGTAGGCGGCGGTAAGCTGCACGCCGCAGCCTTAGAAGCCGTTCGCCTTCTGGCGCAGGAAAAAGCTCTCCATCATTATGCAGTGGACATCATCGGCTGCGGCGGTATTCTGGATGGCTGCTCCTACCGGCAGTTCTGTGCAGCCGGCGCAGATGCCGTGCAGTACTGGTCGGCGCTGGTTTACCGGGGGCCGCTGGCGGCAGCGCTTATCGAAAGCGAGTTGCAGCATGGAAACGCTTGAAAACCGTATTGCCCGCGCCCTGCTAGACATAAACGCGGTCGGCTTCACGCCGGACAGGCCGATCACCTTTAAATCCGGCATTGTCTCGCCGGTTTATGTGGACAACCGCAGCCTGCCCTATTACCCATCTCAATGGCGGAATGTAATCGAAGGTTTTCAATCCCTCGTTCACCGCCTGCAATTACATTTTGACGTGATTGCAGGGGTCGCCGTCGGCGGCGTGCCGCACAGCGCGGCGCTGGCCTACGCCCTGGAACGGCCATCGGTGTTCGTCCGTAAAGAGGCGAAAGAGCATGGAAAACAGAAGCGCATCGAGGGCGGAAGCGTGCAGGGACGCCGTGTTTTGCTGATCGAAGACCTGGTAACAACCGGCGGCAGCAGCCTGGACGGCGTGGCGGCTTTGCGCGAGGAAGGCGCGATAGTCGAACATACGTTGGCGATTGTCAGCTACGGCTTCCCGGAAGCCTTAACTGCTTTTGAAACGGCTGGTGTCCAGCTCCACACACTCACACACTTCCAAGCGATTCTGGAACAGGCGCAGCAGTCAGGAAAGCTGAACTTTCCCCAGTCTGCCGTGATTTTGGGTTGGCTTAAAGACCCTCATAACTGGAAACAACCATGAACATCATCGCTAAATACAATGCCCGCGCCGACGCCGCAAACTCGCTTTTATGTGTCGGGCTGGATTCGCAGATCGAACATCTGCCGTTGTCGTTTCGCCAAAACGACCTGCCGCAGTTTTCTTTCAACCGCTGGATCATCGAACAAACCGCCGATTACGCAGCAGCCTTCAAAGCCAATATCGCCTTTTACGAGGCGCGCGGCACGCAAGGATTACATGAACTACAACTAACAATCAATTATCTCCGCAACCACTATCCCGACATCTTCACCGTTTGCGACGCCAAACGCGCCGACATCGGCAGCACCAACCAGGCTTATGTCCAGGCGATCCTCGATATGATGGGCTTCGACGCAGTAACGCTTCACCCGTATGTAGGGCGAGAGGCGCTTCAGCCCTTTTTGTCGCGCGCGGATAAAGGCTGTATCGTGCTGTGCCGCACATCAAACCCTGGCGCAGGCGAGTTTCAGGATTTGAAGGTGGACGGCAAACCGCTCTGGCTGGTTGTCGCGGAGCAGGTCAGCCGGGAATGGAATACGAACGACAACTGTATGCTGGTCGTCGGCGCAACTTACCCGGATGAAATGCGCCAGATTCGAGAGGCTGTTGGAGATATGACTTTTCTGGTGCCAGGAATCGGCGCGCAGGGCGGCGATATACAGGCCACCATGCGCGCCGGATTAAACACAAACGGTAAAGGAATCATCGTCAATGCTTCGCGCGGCATTATCTTCTCCGGCAGTCCGGCAGAGGCCGCCCGATTGCTGAGAGACGACATTAACGCGCACCGTTAGCGGCGGGCGAGGGCAGCCCACGCCGCCCTCATTTCTTTCATCCCGCTTTGATCTGCTGACGGATGCTCTCAGCCACCACCTCCGGCTCTGTTCCAAACGCGAAACTCACCCGCAGCCGGCCCGCGCCATCTATCAGATAGGAGCGCGTGGTATGGTCTATCAGGTAATCTGCGCTCGAACCCGTATCGGTGCGACGCTCGTAAAACAGCCCATATTCCGGCCCGATACGTGCCAGGGTCTCGTCATCACCGGACAGCCCGATAAAGGTCGGGTCGAACAGGGCCAGATATTTCGCCAGCGCCTCCGGCGTGTCGCGCTCGCCGTCCACGCTGATGAATACAATCTGCACCTCGTCGGCGTCATCGCCAAGAAGCTGGCGCACGCGCTTGTACTCTGCCAGTGTCAGCGGGCAGAAATCCGGGCAGTGGGTGTACCCAAAAAACAACACTGCCCACCGACCGCTCAGGTCGCTCAAACTCAGCAGTTTACCCGTGCTGCTCGGCATCGTAAACGCACTTAATTGAACCGGCGGATCGTACACCGTACCTGCATACTGGGTATCTTCCTGCGCGGCTTCGGCTGGCCGAGTTGCCATCTGGTAAAGGACGAACGCGACAGCCGCAACGCTTACTACCACAACCGCCAGCAGAAAAAGCGTTGCATTTTTGCTTTTGTTCGCTTGGGAAGCCATCAAACCCTAATGACCCATACTCATGCTGTTCATCTTGTCGTAAACCGGCACGGCGACCGGCACTTCCACACCCGACTCAAATACCAGCGTCAGCATGATCGCCTGCCCCGGCAGCAGATCGCGCGGCAGCTGCATCAGCATAACGTGATAACCGCCCGGTTTCAACTCCACGCTGCCACCTGCCGGGATTTCAATTCCGCCTTCTACCGGGCGCATCTTCATTACATCGTTTTCCATCTGCATTTCATGGATTTCCACCAGCCCGGCAGCATCGGTCGCTGCCGCCACCAACCGATCACTCTCTGCACCCCGATTCAGAATATACATATAGGCCGCGCTCACGCTGTCCATCGCCATACCCGACATACTGGCCTCCGGCGTGGATTCCGCCGACATATCCATCGCCGCAGCCGTCGGGCGCGCCCAGGCATTGACAATCACCAAATCGCCCACCGCCGGCGGCTCGCTCAGGATCGGCGCGCCCAGCACGATGTCATGGGTTTCGCCATCCTCCCCCATTTCAAAAGTCAGAGTCAGGCTGACAGCCTCGCCGGCCACCAGTTCGCGTTTCAACTCCATCAGCATAACGTGATAACCACCCGGTTTCAACTCCACGCTGCCGCCAGCCGGGATTTCAATTCCGCCTTCCACCGGACGCATCTTCATCACGTCGTTTTCCATCTGAACTTCATGAATTTCCACCAGCCCGGCAGCATCGGTCGCCGCTGCCACCAGCCGGATAACGCTGTCCCCACCGTTCTCTATCGTCATATAGGCGGCGCTCACACCCTCAACACTGTCCATCCCCATGTGGCCCATGCCCATTTCCGGCGTTGATTCCGGCATCATGGACGCAACGGCGGTGGCGCGCGCCCACACGCCGGTTATCAGGATGTCGGGTTGTCCCATCTCATCCTGTCCCAACATGACCGCCGGCACCATCAAAAACAACGCCAGCAGCCCCAAAATTAACTTCTGCTTCATGAAAACATCCTTTCTTTTAGATTTAAAGACCAAACAAAACACAGACCAACCTGCGCCGATTTTACTACCTGACTGGAATTGCAACAATTATCACAAAAGTCCTGTTGACTGTTCAAGATACAGGTAGTTTTTATTTGCCTCTCATAAACGAACGGGCTAAAATTGATAGACAGTGTGAAACATGCCAAACTTCACCCCTTTTCAATACGATTGGTACTGAACAGAGGATTGTTGCTGTTTATAATAAGTAAGGGTTAACAAGCTCCAACCTCAAAGCAGCATCGTTTTTAACGTAACCGGGCTGTCTCGGTTGCGAAAGTATAGTTTTAGGAGGTCGCTTCTATGAAGAAAGTACTGTTTTTTGTGACGCTGCTGGTGCTGACCCTCGCGCCGGTCGCCAGCGTGGCTGTCGCCCAGGACACACCAAAGGCGCTCGAAGATGGCAAACTCACCATTGCCTGGATTCCGAAGGCGCTCAATAATCCGGTTTTTGAACTGGGCCGCGATGGCTGTTTCGCCGCGGCAAAAGAACTGACCGAAATGGGTCCGTATGAGGTTGAATGCCTCTATCTCGGCTCGGTAGCCTCCGATATGGCCGAACAGGCCCGTGTGATGGCCGATGCCGTCGCCCAGGGCGTGGACGCAATTGGCGTTTCCTGCAATAGTGACGCCGGCTGCGTCGAACCGATTAACTCCGCTATCGAGGCCGGCATCCCGGTGATGACCTGGGACTCGGACTCGCCCGAATCGAACCGCTTCACCTATCTCGGTGTCAGCAACTACCTGGGTGGCCGCGCCGCTGCCGACCTGCTGATTCGCACAATGGGAACTGAAGGTAAAGTCGCCCTGCTGACCGGCGTCCCCGGCGCGCCGAACCTGGAACAGCGCATCCAGGGCTTCAAGGATTTCACCTCCAAATATCCCGGCATCGAAATCGTGACCACCGTCGCCTGCAACGACGACATCAACCTCGGCGTGCAGGTGGTTGAAGAAACCATGCAGTCCTATCCTGACCTGGATGGCTGGTTCTTCGTCGGCCTGTGGCCCATCTTCGCCGGGCGCGGCGCGATGCCGCTGTTTGAAGAAGCTGCCCTCAACGGCGGTATGAAGGCCATCGCCTTCGATACCCTGCCCGTTGAGCTGGAATGGCTGAAAGACGGGCTGCTGCATGGTCTGGTCGGCCAGAAATACTGGGGCTGGGGCTACGACACGATGCACATGCTGTATAACAACGTGATCTACGGAACGCCCTTCGAGGACTTCACCAACTCCGGTATGGACATTGTGACCATCAACAACGTGGATGCGATGGCGACTGCCTGGGAGACGCAGGACTTCACCCAGCCGCTGCCGCCGCCCTTCCCCGGAGAATAATCCCTCATCGAAAACTTCTCGATGAAGTAAGAAGCTGCTGGCGGGATGAACAATCCCGCCAGCGTGAATCTAGCTCCTGAGGTGTGTCTTGCAAAACCAACCCATCCTTCAAGTTAAGGGCGTGTCCAAAGCTTTCCCCGGCGTGCAGGCGTTAAGCGATGTGGATTTCGAGGTCTATCCCGGCGAAGTCGTCGCGCTGCTTGGCGAAAACGGGGCCGGCAAATCCACGCTCATGAAAATCCTGGCCGGCGCTTATCAGAAAGATTCCGGGCAGATCTATCTCAACGATCAGGAAATTGAACTCACCAGCCCGCATCACGCGCAAACGATGGGTATCTCCATCATCTATCAGGAATTCAACCTTGTCCCCACCCAGACTGTCGCCGCCAACATCTTTACAGGCCGCGAACCCCTGTATGGGGGCGCGGGGCGGATTCTGAAGATGGTCAACAAACAGGAGATGGAGCGAGCCGCCCAGGAAATGCTGGATATCGTCGGCGCGCATGTCAAACCCACTGATATGATTCGCAGCCTGCCAGTCGCTGAACGACAGTTGGTGGAAATCGCCAAAGCTCTGTCATTCGACTCCCGCGTGATTATCATGGACGAACCGACCTCCGCGCTGGGGGATGAAGAAACCCAGAATTTATTTAAGATCGTCCGCAGCCTGAAAGATCAGGGGCGCGCGGTTATTTTTATCACCCATCGCCTCAAAGAAGTTTTTGAAATCGCCGACCGAATCGTCGTCTTGCGAGATGGCCGGCTGGTCGGCAGCGTGCCTGCCCAGGACACTTCGATTGACGGCCTGATTTCCATGATGGTCGGGCGCTCGCTTGACCAGATGTATCAGAAGGAAACCGCCGAAATCGGCGATGTCGTCATGCGTGTCCAGGGTTTGACCCGCTACGGCGCGGTCGAAGATGTGTCCTTTGAACTCCGGCGCGGCGAAATTCTCGGTTTCGCCGGGTTAGTCGGCGCGGGACGCACCGAAACCGCACGCCTGCTTTTCGGCGCGGACGCACTGGACGGCGGGGAAATCTGGATTGATGGTCAAAAGGTCAGCATCCATTCTCCAGAAGACGCTATCCGCGCGGGCATCAGCTTTGTACCGGAAGACCGGGGCAGCCAAGGATTGGTCTTACTGCTCAGCGTATTTAAGAACGAAGTGCTGCCCACCATGTCACACTTCACGCGCTTCGGCCTGCTGGATGGTGCGACCCTTCAACAGCGCGCCCAGGAATATGTGAGCCGGCTTAACGTGCGAACGCCGAGTCTCGAACAAAAAGTGATGTTTCTTTCCGGCGGCAACCAGCAAAAAGTCGTGCTTGCCAAGTGGTTAATGTCCAATCCCAAAGTGCTTATCCTGGATGAACCCACTCGCGGGATTGACGTAGGCGCCAAATCCGAAATTTACGCGCTGATGAGTCAGCTTGCTCGCAACGGCATCGGCATCATCATGATTTCGTCCGAACTGCCCGAAATCCTCGCCATGAGCGACCGCGTTCTGGTCATGTGCGAAGGGCGCGTTACGGGCATTATTGACCGTCAAGAAGCAACCCAGGAAGCCATCATGGCTTACGCCACTCGGCACGCTTCTGTACAAGGAACGATTTAACATGAGCGATATAACCGCACAGCCTCGCCCTGCCGGCGCCCCGCCGCGTTTTAACTGGCGTCGAATCATTCGCGGTCAGGAAGTTGGCATCTTCCTGGTTCTGATTGGCATGATTTTATTTTTCAGCCTATCAACCGACCGTTTCCTGACGCCGATTAACCTCACTAACATCATGCTCAACTTTTCATGGACGGCGATTGCTGCCTTTGGGATGACAATGGTTATTATCTCGGCAGGCATTGACCTGTCCGTTGGTTCGGTGATGGCGCTGGCCGGGATCGCCACCGCCATGCTGCTCGCCCGCGACAACTCACCGTTCGCCGGCCCGGACGGAGTCGTCCCCGACACAGTGATTCCCCTGGCCGTGCTGGCCGGGCTGGCCGTCGGTGCGCTCTGCGGCTTTACAAACGGTCTGTTGATTACGTTGGCCGGCCTGCCGCCTTTCATCGCTACGCTGGGTATGCTGCAAATTGCGCGCGGCATCGTTTACGGCTGGTCACAGGGGTGGCCGGTTCAAAATCTGCCCCAGAACTTTATGGTGCTGGGACGGCAGAATATACCGGTCGGCAGTTTTAACTTTCCCCTGCCAACTGTCATCATGCTGGTTGCCGGTATCATCGCCTGGATTTTCCTGACGCGCACCGCCTGGGGCTACCGCATCTTTGCCGTCGGCGGCAACGAACAGGCAGCCCGGCTGTCCGGCATCAGCGTCATGCGTACCAAGTTGATGATCTATACCATTTCCGGCCTGCTGGGTGGCGCCGGCGGCGTGCTGCTGACGGCCCGCCTCGGCGTTGCCGCGCCAACGGCTGCCCAGGGTTACGAACTGGACGTGATCGCGGCGGTGGTGGTCGGCGGTACAAGTCTCAGCGGCGGTGAGGGCAGCATCCTCGGCACGCTCATCGGCGCAGCCATCATGGGCGTACTGCGTACCGGCCTTAACCTGATCGGCGTCGAGGCCTACTGGCTGCCATCTGCCCAGGGTATCATCATCATTGGCGCGATCACGCTCGACCAGTGGTTCCGGCGTCGTCAGGGTAAATCGAGAGGGTTCGCGCGGCTGTTCAGTCGAGGCGGCAAATGAATCCCTACGAACGAGTCGTAAAACGCCTGCGCGGCGAGCCGGTAGACCGACCGCCCAACTTCGATATTATAATGCAGTTCGCCGCGCATTATATCCGTCAGCCCCTCTCCCGTTATTACCAGGATTACCGCGTCCTGTGCGACGCGAACTTTGCCGTCCAGCAGGATTTTTCGCTGGACATCCTTCAGGCCATCTCTGATCCCTACCGAGAAACCCATGATTGGGGGGCCGAAATTGTCTTTCCTGAGGACGGCCTGCCTGTCTGCGAGCATCCGCCGCTGGCCGACGACCCGGACATCCGCCGGCTGCACCAACCCACCCAACCGGGGCGGCGCATGACCGACCGCCTGGAGGCCATCCGCCTGTTCCGCCAGCGCGCCGGCGGCGAAGTGCCGATCATGGGATGGGTGGAAGGCGCGCTGGCCGAAGCCGCCGATCTGCGCGGCGTCAGCAGCCTGATGCTCGATTTTTACGACCGGCCCGGCTGGCTGGAAGAACTACTCGAAAAATGTGCCGAGGTGGAAATCGCCTTCGCCCGCGCGCAGGTCGAAGCCGGAGCGGACATCATCGGCCTCGGTGATGCTATCGCTTCGCAGGTATCTCCCGCGCTGTACGAGCAGTACGCGCTGCCCTACGAACAGCGTATTTTCGCCGCCGTCCACGAGATGGGCGCGCTTGCCCGGCTCCACATCTGTGGCAACACCACCAAAATCCTGCCGCTGATGGCAGCAAGCGGCGCGGACATTATTGATATTGACTGGATGGTGGATATGGCTGCTGCGGCGGCGGCCTTTGGCGACAAAGCCGTCTGTGGCAATTTCGACCCCCTGGCGATTATGCTTCGAGGCACGCCCGAACAGGTGCAGCAGGCGACCGCTCGCTGTATGGAACTTGGCGGCACGCGGAGTTTTAGCGCCGCCGGCTGCGAAATACCCGATGGAACGCCTCATGAAAATCTGCTGGCACAGGCAGATACACTCAGAAAAATCTACCTCGTCCAGTCCTGAAACACCGCTTCCACTCGAATTGTCACAAACGCCGTCTGGAATAACGGCGTTTGTTGTTTTTGGCAAAATGCAGTTTAGCGAAGGGTAAGAAATTACCTATAATCCGCTTAAAAAATGGACAAAACCTGCACAAATAGAGTACATTAGTTATGCGTTTGATCGCAGAAATCGAGAAAAAGTCATGAAATCAATCGTTATCATCGGCGCAGGTATGGGCGGGCTGGCCGCAGCCCTGCGTTTACGCCATCAGGGTTTTCAGGTCACGGTGTTGGAAAAACAAGCCCGTCCCGGCGGACGCAGCGGCATAATCGAAGAAGCAGGCTTCCGCGTAGACCCCGGCCCGACCATTCTGGTGATGAAGTCGGCTTTTGACGAAACCTACCAATCGCTCGGCCTGGACATCAACCGGCGTCTGGATTTCGTGCAACTTGATCCGAATTACCGCGTATATTTTCATGACGGCACGTTTATTGATCTCTTCAGCGATATACAACGCCTGGCGTCTGAAGTCGAAAAGATTGAACCGGGAGCATCTTTCGGCTTGCAGCGTTTTATGACCTCCGGTGAGCGTAAATACGCCCTGGGCATGGATTTCGTGGATCGCAATTACGACTATATCACCGACCTGATGAACCCGGTCGCGGGACTCCGGCTGGCGCAAACCCGCTCCTACGAACGCCTTTATAATCAGGTTGGCCGTTTCTTCAAAACCGACAAACTCCAGAAAGCGTTTTCCTTCCATTCGATGTTTTTGGGGCTGTCCCCGTTCGATGCGCTGGCAATGTACAGCCTCATCACTTATGCCGATCTGGCGCTGGGCATGTGGTATCCCAAAGGTGGCATTTACAGCATCATCGAGGATATGCTCGACATCGCCGCCGATCTGGGCGTTGAGGTTCACACCAACGCGCCGGTGCGGCAGATCGCCATCGAAAATGGCCGCGTGACCGGCATCCACCTGGAGTCAGGCGAATTCGTGCCGGCTGATCTGGTCGTTTCCAACGCCGATCTGCCTTACACCTATCGCTGCCTGATAGACCCGGCCCATCGCAAACACTATCCCGACACGCGCCTGGACAGGATGCAGTATTCATGTTCTGGCTATCTGCTGTATCTCGGTGTGGACAAAACTTACTCACACATGCGGCATCAGGCGCTTTATTTTTCCGAGGACTACCGCGCCAACCTGGACGCCATCTTCAAAACCAAAACCCTGCCGGAAGCGCCATCTTTCCATCTTAACCTGCCGACCGTCACCGACCCCAGCCTCGCGCCGGAAGGCCACAGCCTGATTTATATTCTGGCGCCAATGCCCAATCTCACCGCGCCGATCAACTGGCAGCAGGCCGCGCCCATCGTGCGTGAGCAGCTTCTCACCGAAATCGAAAAAATCGTTGACCCGGACATCCGCCAGCATATCGTCTGGGAACGCCAGTACACGCCGGAAGATTTCCAGAACGACATCAATGCGGTACATGGCACAGCTTTCGGCTCATTGGCGCAGGGTTTTTTCCAGTCGGCTTATTTCCGCCCGCACAACAAAGCGCGGGACATCGAAGGGCTGTATTTCGTCGGCCAGGGGACTTATCCCGGCATCGGGATGCCTATGGTCTTGCTCTCGGCAAAACTTGTTACGGAAAGGATCGTGAAAGAGTGGCACTAGAACATTCCGAAAGTCTGATTCACGCGCACCCGGCCCCCCACCCTTTCGCGCCGCGTGTGGTACACGATACGCTGGAAGCGGATTACGCCGCTTGCCGGGACATCATGCAGACCGCCAGCAAAAACTATTCCTTCGCCGCGCGTTTCCTGCCCGCCGACAAACGTCCCCACGTGGAAGCCCTCTACGCCTTGATGCGCGTTGGGGACGATATTGTGGATGTACATTATCAGGGTGACGCCGCCCGCGCCGCTATCGAGCATTTCGAGGAGCTTTACTGGCGCGCTTTTGAAACCGGCAGCAGCGCGCACCCGGTATTACGTGCCTATCTGCACACTGCGCATCAATTCGGCATGTCGCCCGAACTGATGCGCCCTTATTTCCGCGCTATGATCGAAGACCTGACCATCACACGCTTCCCGACTTTTGCCGATCTGCTGCACTATATGGAAGGCAGCGCCCTGCCGGTAGGCCGCGCGATGTCGCATATCCTGGGGACAAAAACTAAGCGCGTCGAGGAGGTTTACCAAGCCGCCGATGCGCTCTCTATCGCCATGCAGCTCAGCAACTTCTGGCGCGATGTCGCCCAGGACTGGTCACGCGGGCGCGTATACATCCCCCAGGAAGACCTGGAGCGGTTCGGTTACACTGAAGATGACCTCGCCAACCGGCGCATCAACCAGAATTGGGTCAACCTGATGGAGTTTGAAATCGAACGCGCAAACGCCTATTATGCCACAGCCCGCCAGGGTGTCGCCGCGCTGCGCTCCGGTCAGTGGGGTGTCATGAGCGCGCTGGAGATTTATCGCGCTATCCTGACCAGCATCCGCAAAAACCGCTATGACGTTTTTACGACCCGCGCCGGCGCTAGCAAGCTGGAAAAAATCGCTCTGCTGGTGGCCGCCCGCTGGCAGACCTTCTAAACCGCGTATTTCTACGCCGCGTTTTTTATCCAGCGCCCCGGTCGTATGCCGGGGCTTCTGTTTTTAGCGGCGTTTTATGACCATCTCAACGCCCGGTCGCGGCTCCAGCGTAGCGCCCATGTGCGCGTGAACCCGCTGTTGAGTCAGCCTCAGGCTGTACTGTTGAAGGATGCGTGCCAGCACAATTTTACTTTCCACCTGACCAAACATCGCGCCGATGCAGTTGCGCGGCCCACCACCGAAAGGTAAATAGGTATAAGGAGCGCGCTGGCGGCTGTTTTCCAGCGCGAAACGTTCCGGGTTAAACCGGCTCGGCTCGTCCCAGTGCGCCTTCATGCGGTGCGTGAGGTAAATCGAATACATCACCCGTGTGCCGGTGGGAATGATATGTCCCTGAAAATCCAGGTCTTGCGCCGCAATCCGCGACCCCAGGTGAATCGGCGGGTACATCCGTAACGCCTCATGAATGACCAAATCCAGATAACGCAGCCCCGCGATCTGCTCCATATTCGGCGGCGCGCTCGGCGGCAGGGCGCAGGCTTCCTCAACTGCCTTTTGCATTGCTTCGGGATGGCTGCCCAGCAAATACAGCGCCCAGCTTAAAAGCGCTGTGCTGGTATCGTGGCCGGCGATCAGCATCGTCAGCAGCTGGTCGCGGATGAGATCGTCGTCCATGCCCGGCGTCGTCACCAACACACCCAACAGATCATCAGCCTCGCCAGCCGCAGCCCGCCGCGCCCGAATAATCTGGAACAGATAATCATCAAGCTGGCGCAGCGCACGGCTGTAACCCGGCCTGGGAACGCCCGGCCAGATCACCCACCAGCCCGGCGAAATGTACTGGATGGATTTTAAAATCGGCTGCCACAACCGATTGAGTTCTGGCGCGAAATCCACCTTAAATAGTGTCTCTATCAGGATTAAAAGGGCGATTTTACGCATCTCCACCAGCATGTCGCGGCGCTCCCCGTCTGCCCAGGTCTGCGTCACTCGGTTGGTCGCGTGCCACATGGTTTCCACATAACCGCTCAACATCGTTTTATGCAGCGACGGATTCATGGTTCGGCGCAGCGTATCGTGGCGCTCGCCGTCCTCGACCAACACGCCATGACGCAGCAGCGCCGTAACCGGGTCGCCCTCCGAACGCCAGCGCAGATCATTCCGCGACGATACCAGCACGAAGCGCGCCGCCTCTGGTCCGGCCAGCATGACCGGCTTAAAACCCGGCAGCATGATCTGGAAAATATCACCCAGTTGCTCGTGAAACACTTCCAGCGCGCCCAACACGGAACGCTCTCGAATCAACGACTTCAAGGCCAGCAGCGAAACTTCCTGGTTAGTTGTTGGAACAGATAGGGACATGCTTTGAAACCTTGCCTGAGAGAATATACAATACGCTTGATCGTCAATAGAAATGATAGCCAGATGACCCGGATTGTTTTTGCTGTTTTCACCATCCTGTTATTTGTTTCATCGGCGGAGGCGCAGCCGCCCGTCCCCACGCCGCTTTCGGCAGACCCCGAAATTCAGTCCATGATCGAACGGCTGGCTGCGACGCCGATTCTCTACAACATGGATACTCCCGCCAATCACGACATTTTCCGGCTTGGGCAGCAGCTTGGCAACCGCGCCAGCGTCTTCACCAAAGTTGGCGACAGCAACACCACCAACGGCGACTTTTTGCAGCCTATCGGGATGAGCGGGAACTTCTGCGACCTGGGGGCTTACCCCGAACTTCAGGAAACGATTGACTTTTTCTCTGTTTCTCCACTGGCGGGTGAAGCCAATTCGTTCGTGCATTTTAGCATCGCGGCCAAAGAGGGACTCAGCAGCGCCGCATCGCTCGACCCCTTCTGGGCCGGCGAAGCCTGCCAGCCCAACGAATCGCCCTTAGCCTGCGAGTATCGTATCGCCCGACCAAGTGTTGCCATCATGATGCTCGGCCTGATGGATGTGCGCTACAAAGCCGCCGACTCGTTCCGCAAAAATATCGAAAAAGTCATCCAACTTTCGATGGAGCGCGGCGTCATCCCTGTTCTAACCGCTATTGTCGTGCTGCCAGACCAGGAGCGGCTGAGTTTTGACGACTCTATCCGCATCAACATTCACATGCTGGACATGGCCGAACAGTACGGCGTGCCGTTCATCAACCTGTGGGCGGCAGTCCAGACCTTACCGGACTTCGGCATCGGCCCGGATAGAACTCACCTCAAGCACAAAATCGGCGCGTTCTGCTCGTTTGACGGCGCGGAGTTATTGTACGGCGGCACGCTGCGAAACCTGCTCACCCTGCAAGCCCTCGACGAACTGCGCCGGAATGTTCTCAACCCCGGCTAAATAGGCCAGGATGTTTCATTCAGTTCTCAACCAGCTTCTCCGAGTGTGCCACATCAACCCGGCTGGCGCGCCGGTTCAAAAGGCGCGCCACCCACCGCTGAATACGTACCTGACTCTCGGCAGCCGCGAACAGCGTTACCCCCAGGGTAATCAGCGCATTGGTCATGAAGAAGAATAAAAATTCTTCCAGCGGCAGGCGTCCCAACAAAAAGATGTTGAGCGACTGCTCCGGGTTGATCGTCCAAGTGCCGGTAGTAATCGCCAGCTTATCCGCCGCCGACAGGTACAGGGTCATCGGCACGATGCTTAAAAACACCAGGCGGCGGTGACGCCACAGAATATCCGCACCAAACGCCAGTTGCAGCATCACCGGCGGCAGCGCCCACACCAGCAGAAGCCCCAGGTATGTACCTGGCTGCCACCCGGCCGCCAGCATCGCCGCGGCGCCGAGCCACATCACACCGGCCACAATCGTCGCCGCACGGCGTATCCACAGGCCACGTTCAATCATCTGGCCGCCGACCGGCAGATGCCGCGCCAGGAACATAAGCCACAAACCGGTCAGAATGGGCTGTAGCACAAAAAACGTGTACTCCTCAATCGGCACGTAGCCGATCAAAACCCCCGTTACCAGTTTGGGGTCGTACCACCATACGCGCGTGGCAACTAGGTAATTATCCCAGGGTGTTGTGTAAACGACAGCGATGATAGTGTGCGCCAGGATAACGACCCAGTTCGGCCAGGAGCGCAGCCCATCCGGCAGCCACCTCCCGCGTCTGGCGTCCACCGCCGCCGCCGCCAGCAGCAGCGCAATCGGCACAACCAGAAAAACGCCCAAAAAACCGAAATATGTCATCGAACCTCATCAAGCGAAAATAGGCTGTTTCACCAACCTATTATAGAAACGGATAGTTAAGTGATGAAAGAACGGCAAATGAGGAAAACCTTAGATTATTTCAAGAGTTGGTCAAAATATGAACAATAAGCCCGCAGATGAGCGCGCTGCGGGCTTTAAACAAACAATAACCTGTTGTGCCACCTACTGGCTCAACCGACTCAGCGAATCCCAGGGCTTCTGCATCACGTTCAGCAGTTGTTGATACGCCTCGTAACGCGCCAGGTAGTGCGGCGTGTTCTCAGCTATAGGCTCCTGCCGCCGGATAATACGCACCGCTTTCGCTACCGCTTCGGCATGGTCGCGGTAAACCCCGACGCCGATGCCCGCGCTCATCGCCGCGCCTTTGGCGCTGACTTCCACCCCATCCGGCACTTCCATGACCATATTCAGCGCATCAGCAAAAATCTGCGTCCAGACCGCACTGCGCGAACCGCCGCCCGTCAGCCGCGCGGTCTGAAGCGGGCCGAGTATACGCAGTTTGTTGATATGGCTCATATGCCCATAAACTACGCCCTCATACAAAGCCCGCAGCAGGTGGGCTTTGGTATGCCACCCGGCAATGCCATAAAAACCCGCCCGCGCCGTCGCCTGCACGTTCGAGCCGAATAGGAAGGGATGGAAGATGATGTCGGTGCTTCCCGGCGAAAGACTGTCAACCATCTCGCTGCAAATTTCATAGACTGACACGCCGCGCTCCCGCGCTTCCTGCTTTTCTTCGCCGCATAATGTGTTTACAAACCACTCCAGGTTCGCCATCGAGGTGGCGCTGCCCTCCAGCACCATCCAGCGTCCGGGCATCATGGCAACATGCACCATTGCCAGCGCCCGATTTTCTACCGGCTTTTCGATCAGAACTTCATTAATGCTCCACGTCCCGGCGATGATACACAACGTCCCCGGCGCGATCACTCCCGAACCAAGCGCCCCCGCATCTACATCGTACAGCCCGCCGACCACTGGCGTCCCTTCTGCCAGGCCGGTCTTTTCTGCTGCCGCTCGCGTCACTTTTCCGATCACCTCAAACGATTCGGTCAGTTTCGGCAGCGCATCGTAAACTTCTGGGATGTCATACCACTCCAGCAGATCGCGGGAATAACGCCGGTTGGGGTTATCCAGCAGGCACGTCCCGCTGATGTCCGTATAATCGGTCGTGATTTCGCCGGTCAAAAGGTATTTGACATAATCCTTACATAATAAAATATGGCCGATGCGCGCATAAGACTCCGGCTCGTTATATTTTAGCCAGGGTAAAAGTGCATTCGGCTGTCCCGGCCAGAACTCCTGCAAAATGTACGGGAAAGCCCGGTCGAGAATCCCTCGCCTGACTCGCTCGTCCAGGATGCCCGCCGCGCGGATGTCCAATGACTGAATGCCATTCCGCACCGGCTGGCCGCTTTTGTCCAGCAGATACAGGCCGTTCCCATGTCCGGTATTGCCGATTCCGGCAATTTCATGCGGCTTGATGCCCGCTTTTTCGATCACCGTGCGGACAGCCTCGGCGGTGCTTGTCCATAGCGATTCCATGCTGCGTTCCGTCCAGCCGGGGCGCGGGTAGAATGTATCCGCCCCGGCGCTGGCGACCGCGATTTCATTGCCCTCCAGGTCGAACAGCGCCGCTTTGGATACCGTATTGCCGTTATCTATGCCTAACAGGTAGTCCATTTGCCCCTCCAGGATTGAAGGATAAAAACGGGGCGGTTTCCCCGTTGGTAGGAAGAACCGCCCCCATGCAGATCACCCCCGAACTAACCCTGCTTGTTAAGGCGCGGCATATCCGGGTTGCCGGGGTTGAAGTGTTTCAGAATTACCAGCGGCTCGGTGCTGCTCAGGTTGATGATCTCCACCCCCTCGGCAGCTGCTTTCATCGTAACGAAAAATTCATCTTCCGTCATCTGGCCGTAACGAATCATGGACGGCGCGGAAATGGGGAATTTGCCAAAGCGCCCATATCCCTGCACGCAGATCAGGCCATAAGCGCCGCGATCTTTAATTTTTACCGTGCGACCAGGGTTCACGGTCAGTTCTTTGGCGCTAAAGTAATCGCTTCCATACACCACCCAGTTTTCAAAGTACCCCTGCTCCCGCATGGCATCCGGGTCGCCGGCAGGCCGGGGCGCTAAAAAGTGATTGTCTTTGAAATTCGGGTCAACATTGGCTTCCCAATCCAGCATACTGATGAGGTAATCGTAATCGTGGTGATATTCCGGCGGCACGTCCTTCACTACCAGCGACCAATCCACAACCTGGTAGTCCGCGATCAACGACTGCCACATCGAAAAAACGTCGCTGGCGCGCTGCGGCTCGTAAGTGCAAAATGTACCCGGCGCGTGCAGGATACCCGGCGGCACATCCCAACCGGTGCCGACCTGCAAACGATACGCTTTAGAAAGCGCGAGAATTTGATTATCGCCTTCACTCCAGCGTCTCAGACAGTCCTTGACCTGCTCCGGGGTTGTGCCTGGCTCAAGGCCGAAAAACGTGTACGGGAAGGTATCGTTAGCGAAGTTATACTGCGGCGGAAAGTAATATGCCTCCGGCTTACCCACGCGCCCGACTTTCGCGGCTACTTCGTCGCTCTGGTGCAGATGGTGCGGCAGCGGGTACATATTGTCAAAAAATTTGCTGTACATCACCCAGCCGCCATATTTATCAACGGCCTCCTGCCCCAGGAACTCGACAGGCATCTCCGCTAGGGAATCGGCCAGCGTCACTTTCTGCTGGGAATCCACATAAATATAACTCAACCCCTCATCATACGGCGTGCCGGGGCCGTTATCCGCTTTCGTGGTGGAGGCAAACCAGCGTTCATCAATGCCTCCCCGGTGAGCGCCCAGCGCATACAAATCATTCGGATGCAGGCGCAGCCGCCGTCCCGGCACGCAAAACGAGCGCGGCACCCATGTCGGCGCCAGCCGAACGACCCCTTCGCCTTGTTCAAGCGCCTGCGTTGTCAAATTTTTAACCTGTTGTTCGTTCATGATGAAAAAGCCTCTCAAGAGTCCATCTCAAAATCAAAAAAGCCAGGGCGAACCGGCGGTTCGCCCCGACCTGTTTACTGCCCATAGACGTGAGTATAACGGTAATGCAGGCTGGCAATGTCCTCGGCGGAAATCGGCAGCGGCTCGCCTAATTGCAGCGCCGCCCACACAATCGCCGCGTTATCTTCGGTCATCACCGCCGCCTTGACCGCTTCTTCGGCGTTTTTGCCGATGGTGAACACCCCATGATTTTGTAGCAGCGCCGCCAGGCTTTTCGACCCGGCCAGCGTCTCGATCACCACCTTGCCGATTTGCTCTCCGCCGATCAACGCGAACCCGCCGCAGGGAATATCCCCCCCAAATTCATCGGCCATCGCCGTCAGCACACATGGTATCGAACGCCCCAGCGCCGCGAAGGCCGTCGCAAAACGCGAATGGGTGTGCGCCACGCCAAACACATCAGGCCGATGGCGATAAATATAACAGTGCGAAGCAGTATCGGACGATGGCTTGTGCGCGGCCTCAACCACTTTCCCGTCTAGGTCAACGATCACCATATTTTCCGGTGTCAGATCGCGGAACTTCACCCCGCTGGGTTTAATCACCACCAGCCCTGTTTCCGGGTCGCGGGCGCTCACATTGCCGGAAGTCCATGCAACTAAATTATTGGCGGGCAGTTCGTTATTTAGCGCGCATACTTCGGCACGCAGTTCGGGCAGTAACATGGTCGAATGCTCCTAGACTGAAAAATAACAGGTGATATTAAACCCCCTGGCGATTGCGGCGTAAGCGGTCCAGATAGACCGCCAGCACGATGATCGCGCCGGTCGCCACATTTTGCCAGAAGGCGGAAATACCCAGGATATTCAGCCCGTTACGGATCGTAGCGATAATCAATGCCCCGACCAGGCTGGCGAGAATGCTGCCCTCGCCGCCAAACAGGCTGGTGCCGCCGATCACCACCGCGCCAATCGCGTCCAGCTCATAACCGACACCGCTCGCCGGTTGAAAACTGTTTAAACGAGATGATTCAATCAGGCTGGCGAGTGCCGTCAGCGCACCGCACAACACATAAATGCCGATCAGATTGCGCGAAATCCGCACACCGGAAAGCCGCGCCGCTTCGCTGTTGCTGCCGATTGCATATGTGAACCGGCCAAAGGGCGTATAACGCAGGATAAACCAACACCCTATATATACGATCAGCACGATAATGGTCGGCACCGGCACGATGCCGCCAATTCGCTCCTGTCCCAAAAACTTAAATCCTTCGATCAGGCCGAAGATCGGCACGCCGTTATTTAAAAGCAGCGCCAGCCCACGCGCCACGCTCATCATACCCAACGTCACGATGAAGGCGGGCAGGCCAAGCCGCGCCACACCGATTCCGTTGATGAGGCCCAGCAGCGCCCCCGCGCCCAACCCGAAGATGATTGCGCCGCCCAACCCTAAGCCGTCGCGTGTGGCAACACCCGCAACCATCGCGCTAAATGCGAATATAGACCCAACCGACAGGTCAATGCCGCCGGAAATAATCACAAATGTTTCCCCGGCGGCGATCAGCGCCATTACCGCCGCTTGCAGCGTAATTTGCAGCACATTATTGACAGTGAAAAAATAGGGCGAGAGTAACCCCAGCACCAGCCACATCAGAATTAAGATCAAAAACAATGAAAAGGCCTGGTTCGAGAGCAGCCCTCTGATTCGGCCCTCCCGCCGCAGGATGGGCAGTTTGGCGCTTTGTTCCATTGTGGTTTACCCTTTCGCCACCTGAAACGCATAATTCATAATGCGCTCTTCTGTCGCTTCTTCGCGTGTCAATTCGCCGACCAGACGCCCCTGGGCCATCACCAGTACCCGGTCGCTTAGCTTGAGTACCTCCGGCATATCGGAAGAAATCACCAGCACCGTCCCGCCCTCATTACGGGCGAAGCTAACGAGCAGTTTATGGACTTCCTCCTTCGCTCCAATGTCTATACCCAGGGTGGGTTCGTCCACAATTAAAATTGTAGACTGTGCGATCAGCCACTTGGCAAGCACGACTTTTTGCTGGTTGCCCCCACTCAAAAACTTCACCTGCGTTCCCAGGCTGCGGGCGCGCACATTCAGGCTGCGCGCATAAGTATCGGTCAGCCGCCGCTCTACCGGCAAGTCCAGCAGCGCGCCGTACCGGTAGCTGCGTCCATCTGCCCAATAAGGCAGGGTCATATTTTCTCGGATGTTCATCGTCAGCCCCAGGCCGCTGGCGACCCGATCTTCGGTCAAAAAACCGATTCCCAATCGCAGCGCATCGCCGGGCCGCCGGATGTGCACCGGCTCACCTCGAACGAATATCGCGCCAGAAGCAGCCGGACGATAGCCGAAAATCGCCTGGGCAACCTCGGTTCTGCCAGACCCCATCAATCCGGTCAGGCTGACGATTTCGCCTTTCCGCACCGAAAAACTGACGTTTTCAAACTTATCCTTCCGTGACAGGTTTTCAACCCGCAGCACTTCCGGCGTATCCGGGGGCAGCGCGCCGATTTCGATCTGCTGTAAATCCCGCCCGATCATCAACCGAACCAGCATATCCACGCTGGTATCCCGAATCATGTACGTGCCAACGTTATGACCGTCACGCAGCACTGTCACCCGGTCGCCGATGTCACGCAGCTCTTCCAGCCGGTGCGAGATGTAGATCACGCCCACCCCCTGCGCTGTCAGGCTGCGAATCAACTCGAACAGCCGTTCCACCTCTCGTTCGGTCAGCGCCGCCGTCGGCTCGTCCATAATCAGGATGCGTGCCTTCCGGCTGAGTGCCGACGCGATCTCAACCAGCTGCCGGTCGCCGATGCTCAGTCTGTTCACCACAGCCAGTGGGTTTATATCGCCGCCAACCGTTGCCAATACCTGACGGGCATCTTCAACCATCTGCCGCCAATCTATCAGACCGGCGCGGGTACGCGGCATATTGCCCAGAAAAATATTCTCCGCCACCGTCAGATGAACAGCCTGGCTGAAATGCTGGTAGATCGTGTTAATTCCGGCGGCACGCGCCTCGCCAGGATGTTTGAAGTGAACCTCCTGGTTATCAATCAGGATATGGCCGCTGTCGGCCTTGTAGGCCGCGCTAAGGATTTTCATCAGCGTGGATTTGCCCGCACCGTTTTCGCCCAGCAGCACGTGGACTTCGCCGGCTTGCAGTTCAAAGTGCATGTTAAAAAGCACCTGCACGCCGAAAAAAGATTTATTAATATCGCGCATCTCCAACAAATGCGCTTGTGCCTCGGTCACATTGACCTCGTTTTTCTGTTTTAGTAGTAATTTTATCGTCTATAAGATCGGGGCGGGGTTAACCCCCGCCCCGACCGCTGGCAAACGATTTATGATTCAGGCGGTGTGACCAGCGCCTGAATCTCCGGCGTATTGTAGTTCTCCGGCGTGATGATGACCACCGGGATGGCGACGTTCTTCTGGCGAATGGCATAACCCTTCACCAGCGCGTCAATCGCATCCACGCCCTGCAGGCCCATCGCAAACGGATTCTGCGCGATCATCGCGCTGATGGTGCCGTCCTCGAACAGCGGGGTGACTTCGGGGTTCGGGTCGAAGGTGACGATTTTCACTTTACCTTCGAGGCCGAGCGCCTTCACCGCTTGCGCGATGCCCAGGCCGTTCGGGCCGCACGCGCTGTAGAAGCCTACGATGTCCGGGTTGGCCGTCAGCAGGTCGGTCGCGGCGTTCAGCGCCTTAGACGGATCGCAGCCCGTGAACTGAGTCGGCAGCACTTCGATATTCGGGTACTTGGCGATTTCATCCAGGAAGCCCTGGTCACGCTCGGAGCCGGTTTGCGAACCCGCCAGAATGCCCAGGTTGCCGACCTTGCCCGTCTCACCGATCAATTCTGCCAGGACGCGCGCGCCCTCCGCTGCCGCGCCCAGGTTGTCCGTCGTAATCGTGGCATATGGCGCGTCAGAGTTGACGCCGGAGTCCACCATCACCACCGGCACGCCCGACGCAATCGCTTCTTCAACCGGGGCAACCAGTGCCTCGGCGTCCGTCGCGGCCATCACGATGCCGGCGGGTTTTGCCGCCGCCACGTTGCGAACCAGATCACCCTGCTGCGCGATGTCAATCTCGCGCGGTACGCCCTGGTAGTCGGTCGAGTAGCCCAGCAGCGCGGCACGTTCTTCCACGCCCGCCTTCACCCACAGCCAGTAGCTTACATCGGTGGATTTGGGGATGAAGACGATACGACCCATCGAGCCGGGTTCAATCGCTGGCACTTCACTCAGGCGCTCGGCTTCGTTGAAGTTATCACGAGTGACCATCTTGGGGGTCAGGAAGTTATCATGCTGCGCCGGCGCTGTGCCGTTCAGCAGATATTCAACCATGATATTGAGCGCGGCACGCGACTGACCACCGGGGAACTGCTCCACCGAGCCGGTCAGCGCGCCATCACGAACCGAGTCCAGCGCCTCCGGCAGCGCGTCGAAGCCAAAAACCACCACCTGGCCGACCAGGTTGCGCGCCTTCAGGGCCTCAATCGCGCCCAGCGCCATGTCGTCGTTGGCGGCCACGATCACATCCGGCGGGGTATCCTGCGCCGCCAGGCCGTTTTCGGTAACGTTCAGGCCGTCGGCACGGTTAAAGTTCGCCGTCTGCTCGAAGATAATCTGATATTTGTCCGCTACCGGGTCAACAATATTGTGCAAACCCTGGTTGCGGTCAATTGCCGGAGACGCGCCGGGCGTGCCTTGCAGGTTAAAAATCCGCGCGCCGTTGGGGAACATCTTCAGCAGCAGTTCGCCCTGTGCCTCGCCGCCCTTCACGTTGTCCGCGCCGACATGCGCCAGCGTATTTTGCGCCGTTTCGCCGGCAACGTTGCGGTCAATCGTCACCACCGGGATGCCGGCGTCAATAACCTCCTGCACCGCCGGGGCTAAGCCGTCCGAGGTGCGCGGCGAGATAATCAGGCCGTCCACCTGCTCGGCAATCATCTGCTCCAGGTCGGCAATCTGTTTTTCGGTTCTGTCCTGACCATCCAGTACGATCAGTTCAATACCGCCAATTTTTGCCGCCTCGTCCTGAATCTGACGTTCCATATGGACGAAAAACGGGAAACTGAGGCCCGGCACCGAAAACGCGATTCGCAGCGTTTCGCCCTGCCCCATCACCGGCGCGACGGCCAGCACCGCCAGCATCAGAATAAGCACCCCAAGAGAGGCTTTCTTAAACATAGACATAAACTCCTAATTCACAAAACAGTCGGTCGGACTAAAAAACTGGAACATCATCTCACAGGTGTTCGCTTTGTTTCACCTCCTTCCTTAACTTCGCCTCGCTTTTGTAAAGCGATCAAAAAATACGGCGAAGATAATCACCAGGCCGATGATGATCTGCTGAACGTAGGAAATGACGTTCAG
>JAPKMO010000065.1 GCA_026645945.1 Anaerolineae bacterium | reverse complement strand
AAACCCCGCCTGGTAATCAAACGCCACCAGCACGATCACTCCCAATGCCGCCACCGCCGCCGCTCCATCCCGCTCGCGCACGATCAGGTGTTCCACATCGAAGCTCTTATGTCCCAAACGGCAGCAGCGTGTGTACACCCGCGCGGCGGAGTCGCTCAACTCCAGCGGCAGCCGATATTCTACTGTCGCCTTCGCCATGATCGGCCCGACCGTCCCCGACAGCCCGTTCCACAACCCCAACTGGCGGAAATAATGCACCCGCGCTGTCTCCATATAGGTCAGGTATTTGGCATTGTTGACGTGTCCCATCGCGTCCAGGTCGCCAAAGCGAATTTCGATTTCGACGCCGTGCCGGAAGCCGTCCCATTCCATCGTCGCTCATTCCCCTTTCACGGGCATTACGCATTCGCGCCGTTAGTATGAATTTGCGGTTTTGATGATAACAGAAATGCGACGCGCGGGGGATTGTGCGACAGCAGTGGCGCGGTATGGTCTGGCGGAATGGTGCAAAACAGGCACAATTAATGGATGAACGGAATAGACAGTGGGCTTAAGCCCACTGTCTCAGCCCACCGGCAGCGGGCTGAAGCCCGCTGTCCACTCAGAATTAGGCACAGTCTAATTGGTTTATCCGTAAGACCAGATTGTTGGACTGAATCAAGGCGCGTCACCATGCGATTTTCTGACGAAGGCGAAGCGATCACCTACATCTTCCGTTCGATGCGTAAACTGCGCGGTGTCCCGCGCGGGCCGGACGAAACCATGCGTGATACCGGCCCGACGCGCCGCCTGCTGCGCGCCGCCCGCCTGCTGGATACCCCCCGCGAGTACGCCGTCGTCACCGGCAGTAAGGGCAAAGGCTCGACCACCGCCATCACCGCTAAACTGCTCCAGCGCCTCGGCCACCGCACCGGCATGATTACCAGCCCGCATCTGGTTAGCTGGCGGGAGCGCATCCGCGTGGACGGCCAGGCCATCCCGGACGCCGACCTGCGCCGCATCTTGGGCGATCTGGCGCCGGAGATAGACGCAATTGAGGACACGCTGACCGGGCAGCAGTATTTCAGCCCGCAGGGCATCTTTCTGGCGGTGGCGCTGCGCTGGTTCGACGAGCTGGGCGTCAGCGCGGCGGTGTTGGAAGTGGGGCGCGGCGGGCGCTATGACGACATCGCCGTTGTGCCGAACAAACTGTCCCTGTTCACGCCGATTCTGCTGGAACATCCCCAGCAGCTTGGGCCGACCCCGGCACGCATCGCCTGGCACAAGGCCGGCGTCATCAAACCCTACAGCTACGCCTACAGCGTGCCGCAGCCGCCGGACGTGCTGGACGTGCTGCAAGCCGAAGCCGACGCCCAGGGCGCGGAATTTAACTGGATTGCGCCCAAAGACCTGGGTGTGTACCTGGGTCCGGCGGCGGACGGCAAAGGTATACGCATGGAACTGGGGCGCTACGGCGAGGTGACACTTTCGCTGCTGGGGCGCTACGAAATCATGAACGCCACGCTGGCTGTGATCGGCGCCGGCAACCTGCACGGGCGGCTGGCGGGCATCCCGCACGGCGCGCCGGAATACGTGGAGCGGATTCGCGCCGGGCTGGCGGATGTGTTCTGGCCGGGGCGCTGCCACCGGCTGCAAGATCACCCGACGGTGTTCGTGGATGGCGCGATCACCGTGCCGTCGGCACGCTCGTTTTTAGAAAGCGTTGCGCCCTATGCCAGCCGCCCGATGGTCATCATCGCCGGCGTACCGCAGGACCGCGATTATCCCGGCGTATACGCCGCGCTGGCCCCGGCCTGCGATGCCTTTATCCTCACGCACAGCGCCGTCAATGAAAAAGTAGTTTTTCCGCCGCCGGAGGTGGCGCTGGCGGCGGCGCGGCAGGTTGTCCCCGGCGCGGAATATGCCGATACGCTGCCGGCGGCCTTCGAGCGGGCGCGGGCGCTGGCCGGGACGGACGGCACGATTTTGATGGCCGTCGCGCAGCCGCTGGTGGGCGAAGCTATGCTGATGTGGGGGCTGTCGTTTGAAACCATTTAACTGCCTGCGCCATACGGGCCGTTTTCCTGCTATTATTGATGCAGAGCAGTAACCATTCATATCCGGCCTGAGATAAAAGGGGATGAGACGTTGAGTCTGCTGCGCCGTATTGAACGAAACCGACTGCCGCAGGTGGGCGAAGTGGTTAGAATCTTCCAGCACGGGCGGCTGATCGCTAGCGGACGGGTCATCTGTTCGGATCGCCAGTTCGTTTCGGTTGCGGGCAGGGGTATTGTAGACCTGGATACCGATGAACTGCGGCGCGGCCTCAACGACGGCAGCATTCGCATCGAGCGCGAAGTGAACTTTTAAGAGCAATGACCTCCGCCACCCGTGCGGCTGCCCTGGCCGACCAACTCCGCGATGCCATCCGCAGCGGCGTTTACGTCTGCGGCGAACGGCTGGTCGAACTGACGCTTTCGCAGCGGATGAACGTCAGCCAGAACACCGTGCGCGACGCGCTGTATATCCTGCAAGACGAAGGATGGGTGGTCAAACAGGCGCGGCGGGGGGTTTTCGTGCGCGCCTTCAGCCCGGAGGAAGCGGCTGAGGTTTACGCGCTGTGGGCAGCGGTGGAAGGGCTGGCGCTGCGCTGGGCCGTCGAATCGCTGACCAAAGGCGGACTCAACGGCTTGCAGCGCATTCTCAAACAGGCGCGCAACTTGGCGCTCACCGGCGACGTGCGCCGCTCCACCGAGGCGCTGCTGCTGCTGCACGCAAACATCGGCGCGCTGGCGGGCCGCCCGCAGACCGCCGACCTGCTGGCCCGCCTCCGCAACCAGGTTCATCTGCTGGAGACCGTGCGGCATATGCGCGCGCCGCGCAGCCAGCACGCCCAGAGCGCGCAGATCATCCTGTACGAAAAACTCGTGTCGCTGATGGCCGCCGGCGCTGCCGACGACGCGCAGCAGCTGTTGGAATATCTGATTAAAACCGACTGCGAAACCCTGCTGCCGGCGCTCAACTACGGGAACACAACGCGCTGACGCGCTAAAACTGAATGGCATCCAGTTCGGTCAGCGTGCCGGTGGTGCGTTTTTTGTGCTTCACAACGCGGTACATCAGGGTGAACTCCGGGTGACCCTGCACTTTGCGCGGCTGGAGCGGCTCGCACTCGTAGAAGTCTTTTACCAGGACATGGGTGGCCGGGCTAATCAGCACCTCGCCGGGCAGGGCGTTTTCTTGCAGTAGTTTGCCGATGTCCATCGCCTCGCCCAGGGCGGAAAACTCCTTGCGGTCGTGGCTGCCGATGTTGCCCAGCACGGCCATGCCGGTATGCACGCCGATGCCGTAAAACACACGCTGAGTCTCCGGCAAAACTTCATGAAGGGCTAACAGGTCGTACATCATGCTCATGGCGGCGCGCACCGCCCGCAGCGCGTGGTCTTCCTGCGGGTTAAACTGGGTGTTAAACAAACCGGTCACGGCGTCGCCCATGTATTTATCCACGATGCCTTCATACAGGTTGATGGCATCGCTGGACAGGCTCATATAGCGGTTGATGATCTCCATCAAAACCGCCGGGTCAAGCTGTTCGCTGAAGCTGGTAAACCCGCGCACGTCGCAGTGTAGCACGCTGATTTCGCGCTCCTGCCCGCCTACATCGAACACATCCACCCGGCGGATGTTCTCCACCAGCGCCATCGGCAGGTAGCGGCTGGCAAGACCCAACTGCGCCTCGCGCTGGCGAATTTCGGTCAGGTCATCCAGCACGATGACCACGCCGCCGCCCAAAACACCGGTTTCGCGCAGGGGACTCATAATCAAATTCCAGATGCGCGCACCCCGATCATCCAGCATCACATCGAGTTCCAGCAGTTCGCGGGTTCCCTGCCGGCGCACACGCTCCAGATGTTCGTGAAACAGCCCGTTTAAAGCGGGCAGCACCTCGTCCAGCGTATGCCCGACCAGCGGCTCGCGTTTGCCGCACACAATCCATTCGGCGGCAGCGTTGCACAGCATCACCACGTTGTCGCGGTTGAGGGTAATCACGCCGCTGGTGATGGAAGCGAAGATATTGTCCATCAGGTCGCGCGCTTCGGTGACGGCGGCCAGGCGTACTTTCAGTTCATCGAACAGGCGCGCGTTTTCGATGGCGACCGCCGCCTGATGGGCAAAAGCGGTCAGCAAATTCAGTTCGTGCTGTTTAAAGACGCCGGCCATGATGCGGTTATCGCAGTACACCGCGCCGATGATGTCGCCGCGCACCTTCAGCGGTACGGCCAGGATGCTGCGAAGCTGAAGCCCGGCGATGCTCTGGTAGCCCTGATAACGTTCGTCGCTGCTGGCGTTGTCGGTCAGGACGGGTTCGCCGCTGCTGACCACCTGGTTAACGACCGTTGAACTGACGGTAAACTCGCCCTTGCCGATTTGCTCGCGGTCGAGGCCGCGCGCGACCGGGATTTCCAGCGCGCCGGTATCGCGGTTTTTCAGCACGATGTAACCGCGCTCCGCGCCCGTCAGCCGGATGACTGTATCCATAACCTGGTTCAGCACTTCGGCGGGGTCGAGCGACGAGTTAATCAGCGCGGCGGTTTCGGCCAGCGCCCTGAGCTGTCCCAGTTCGATCAACATGCTGCCCAGTTCGCCGGCCAGTTTGTCCAGGTGGCCGCGCAGGGCGCGCAGGCTGTCCAGCGCCCCCGGCGGCAGGTTCATGCCGCGCTGGCGCAGGATGTCGCGCTGGTTGCGTAAAGCCTCCAGCAAATCGCCGACGCGCTGGCTGAGCTGCCGAATCTGCTCCTGAGCGCTGGTCTGCTCCGGTCCGGTTTTGATGCGGGCGGTATCACCTTGAAGTTTGTCGCCAAAATCGTCAAACATTATGCCCTGAAGACCTCGTACACCTGGGTCGCCTGCTGGCGGCCCTTCGCTTTGATCGGATCGCGTTCCTGGTAAATAAAGGCCGCCGCGCCGTCCGCCGCCCGGACGGCCTGGTAGGTGGACTGGCTGATGATGATCTGGCCGGGCTGCGCGTTTTCCAGCAGCCGGTGCGACAGGTTGATCGTATCGCCCAGGGCGGTGAAATCGCGGCGGTTGAGGCTGCCCACGTTGCCCAGGGTCGCCACGCCGGTATGCACGCCGACGCGGTAGAAGTGGGGATTGGGCTGGATGCCGCTGCGAGCGTAAAAGTCGGCAAAGGCATCGCGCGCCAGCAGCGCCGCCTGCAACGCCCGGAGGGCGTGGTCGTCCATCGGGTTCAACTGCGAGTTGAACAGCGCCATCACCTCCGTACCCATGTATTTATCAATCACACCGCTGGCCTGGTGGATGCAGTCGGTCGCCACCGACAGATATTCGTTGAGCAGTTCCATCACCTGCCGGGGACGCAGGTCGGGCGGGAAGGTGGACAGCGGGCGCACATCCATAAAGATGCAGGTCACTTCGCGGCGCTCGCCGCCCAGCGCCAGCCCGGCGATCTGGTGAATATTTTCGATCAGCGCCGGGGGCAGGTAGCGCCGCAGGATGTTCAGTTTATCCTCGCGCTCGCGCTGCGCGGTCAGGTCGTCCAGCACGACGGCCACCCCCTGCGTTTGCCCGCTGGCGTCTTTGAGCGGGCTGAACTTCATGCTCAGGGCGATACGCCCGCGCTGAGGCGCATCCAGTTCGGCCTCGGCCAGCTGGCTGGTATTACGCTGGCGGACGTTTTGCAGGTATTCGTCCAGGTCGGCAGTGAGTTTGGGCAGCACCGTTTTAAGCGGCTGGCCGATGGCCGCCTCGCCGGGCAGCCCCAGAATGTCGGCGGCGGCGGTGTTGTAGGTCGTCACCACATTCTGGCCGTCGGTCGTAATCACGCCGCTGCCGATCGAGTCGAACACGTTCGCCATCAATTCCTGAATTTCGGTGATTTCGGCCAGGAAAGCCTGCGCGCGGCTGAACAGCCGGGCATTTTCGATGGCAATCGAAGCCTGGTTGGCGAAAGCGACCAGCAGGTTTTCCTCGCGGGCGGTAAAAACGCCGGTGCGAAGGCGGTTGTCCACGTACACCGCGCCGATCACCGTGCCTTTGTAGGTCAGCGGCACGCACACCACCGACCGCAAGACCATATGCGCGATGCTGAGGTTGCCCTGCATACGCGGGTCTTTGTAGGCGTTATCGGTACGCAGCGGTTTGCCGGTGTCCAGCACATCGCTGAGGATGGTATGGCTGCCCTGGAAGGTGGTATTGGCCGGGTTTTCCAGGTCACGCACCACGCGGAAGTCCAGGGTGTTGGTTTGGGGATCGCGCAGGACGATATACCCGCGCTCCGCGCCGGTCAGCCGGATGACCTCATCCATCGCGCGGTTTAAAACGGTGTCCAGGTCAAGCGACGAATTAATTAGCGCCGACGTTTCGGTCAGGGCGCGCAGCTGGCTGACTTCGGTTTCTTCGCCGGTCAGTTGTTTTTCCAGTATTTTCAGGCTGCCGTCAACCTGTTCCAACGTTTGCAGCACGCCCTGCGGCAGCGCCATGCCGCGCTTCCGCAGAATATCCTGCTGGTTGTGTAGAGAGGTAAAAACCTCTTTCGCATAGGCGCGCAGCCGTTCGATTTCGGTAATCGCTACGGTTTTCTGGGAAGGCGAGTCGGCCATTTACAGGTTTTGCTCCACAAGCAAATTGAGTATAAGCATTATACAACGAATGCTGGCGCTTGCGCCTTGCACCGTCCTGGCAACGGTTTAAAAAACCTAACATGTGTCGAAAAAATATATAAATTCTGCAACAGGTCGAACAATATGGTTAAAAGATAGATAAAAAACGGTTAAAGCCAATCCGCCGCCGGCGGCTGTTTTTGCAACTCTGCGCGGTCACGGTGCGTAATGTGCGATAGGGGGACGAAAAAACAAAATTCAGGATACGACGATGCGACTTTCTTTTTACCTTCAATACGCGGCGCGCAACCTGTGGCGAAACCGCCGCTGGTCGGGTTTTGCCGTCTTTTGTATCGCGGCGGGCGTGGCGACGGTGGTCGCGCTGCGGAGCCTGGGGCTGGCAATCGCCGACGCGCTGACCAGCAATTTACGCTCCAGCAACTACGGCGACATCACACTGCAAAAGGGGGGCGACTACGACCTGTTCCGGTTCGACAACCCGGACGAGCGGGATGGTTTTAACGACCGGGAGATGCAGCGCGTCGCGGATTGGACGGCAGAACACGGCGGCCAGCTTTCGGCCTACACCGTCACTAACAGCATTCAAATCAGTTCGTTGGATTTTGTGGGCGCAGGGCGACCGCAGTTCATCAGCGCCATTTTGGTTGATCCGCAGACTTTTCCGCCCACCGCCGACATTTTCGCCTCCGACCCGCCCGGCGCGCGCCTGGATGCGTTGTTCCAGGGCGGGTATGAAGTCGTCATCAGCCAGAATCTGGCCGATGCGCAGCATATCAAAGTGGGCGATAAAGTGCGCGTTAGCGGCACGAGCGAGGAATTTACGGTGCGCGGCATCGTTCCGTCCACTGTGCGGGGCGGCCTGCGCGACCTGATGGCGGCCTTTTTCGGCTTCGCCTTTTTTGACCGGGCCATCGCGGAGGTGCTGCCGGTGCAGGAAACGCCGACGCATGTCAGCATTGCCCTGCCGGAAGGCACGGATACCAAGACCATACAGGACGGCGAGCGCCAGCTTCGCGCCCGCGTGGATGCGGTTCGCATCCGCACCGTGCCGGATTTGCTGCGCGAAAACCAGAACATCGCCGATGTGCTGGGCAGTTTCATCGTGGCGATGGGCCTGGGCGCGCTGCTGATCGGCGGCGTGGGCATCGTTAATACTATGCTGGTGATGGTCGGGCGGCGCACCGACGAAATCGCCGCGCTCAAAACCTTCGGCCTTAAGGGCGAGCAGGTGGCCGCGATGTTTATGTCGGAGGCTTTTCTGCTGGGGCTGGTCGGCAGCCTGCTGGGCGGCGCGTTCGGCGTGGCGCTGGGCAGTCTCGCCAATGCTTACGGACAGGTGCTTATCCAACAGCCGCTCACTTGGCGCATTTACCCGGAGGCGATCTTCTTCGGGGTTGCGCTGGGGTTGATTATCACCCTCGTTTTTGGCGTGCTGCCGGTGCTGACGGCCATCAAGGTGCGCCCGGCCATCATCCTGCGCCCCAACGAAACCTTCATCCCGCGCGCCGGGCTGCTGCAATCGCTGTTCGCGCTGGGGCTGGTGGTGCTGACCGGCGGGCTGATCGCCGGCCAGATGCTGCTGCCGGCTTTTAACGTGGTGGACTCCGCGCCGCGCGCCACGCCGCCCAACCCCTACCTGGTCGGCATTATCGTGGTGGCGGTCACGCTGCTGGTTCTGGGGATTCTGGTCGGCCTGCTGTGGCTGCTGGTGTGGCTGATCGGCAAACTGCCGTCCTTCGGCATCATTGACCTGCGGCTGGCGCTGCGAAACCTGACCGTCCGCCGCACTCGAACGGCCACCACGCTGCTGGCCCTCAGCGCGGGCATGTTCGCGCTCAGCAGCATTTCGTTTATCGGGGCCGGCACGCGGGAGATTTTGCAGTTCACGCTCAGCGGCGCGATGGGCGGCAACGTGGCGATTTTCCCAATTCTGCCGGCGGCCATCGCCAACCCGCTGATTGACAGCAAACTGAACAGCATTGAGGGCGTGGAATACCGCACGCGCTTTATGAACTATAACGCCCGGCTGGCGCAGATCAACGGCCAGGACATCGAAGACCTGACCAGCACCTCGCAGGTGCAGCTTAGCGCCGCGATGGCCGAAGCCAGCCGCAACCGGGACTTCGCGCGTGTAAGCGAGCTTGCCCGCATGATGCGGGATTACAGCTATACACTGGTGGCGCGCGACTCCGACAACCCGAACCTGACCAGCGGCGAACTGGTGGCCGGGCGCGACCTGACGCCGGACGACCGGCGCGAGCGGGTGGCGGTGGTGCAGCTTAACCCGCTGCTGCAGCAGCTCAACGTGCAGGTTGGCACGGTGCTGACGTTTGAGATCAACAACCGGAACTACGATTTTGAAGTCGTCGGCCTGCTGCCGTACATCCCCCCGGAGGAGATGACCATCCAGCAGGGCATGACGATGGGGGATGTCATCATCCCGCCGCGCGCGCTCGACCGCATCACACCCAATTTTCAGCTTAACGTCGCCCAGATCGCGCCGGAGCATCTGAACAAGGCGCTGGTGGAACTTTCCGCCCTGCCGCTGATTTATTCGCTGGATATTTCGTTCCTGGACGGCCTGCTCAGCCGCCTCATCAACCAGTTCAGCGCCGTCCCCATCCTGGTTGGGCTGCTGTCGCTGATGGCTGCCGGGGTCATCATGGCGAACACGGTGGCGCTTTCGATGCTGGAACGGCGGCGGCAGATCGGCATCCTTAAGGCCGTTGGGCTGCGGGGTGGGCGCGTGTTGAGCGTGGTGCTGTTGGAAAATACGCTGGTCAGCCTGTTGGGCGGCCTGCTGGGCATCGGCCTCAGCTCGCTGGGCGTGGTCATCATGAGCCACTACGGTCTGGACATCACCATGCTCATCCCGACCGACGCGCTGCCGGTGGCGGTGGCGCTGGTGCTGGCGGCACTGTTCATCGCCTGGATTTCCACTTTCCTCAGCGCGCAAACGGTGTTGGGCGAGCGGGTGACGAACGTGCTGCGCTACGAGTAAACGAATAAATGGGGATGCCCCCGGCATCCCCTCTCACTTTATCGCAGGCCGAAAAAATCCAGCGAAATGTCCCACATCATGTCCATCTGATCCATCAGCGAGTGGTCAGAATCCACCAGCCGCAGGTCAACGTTTGAACGGCCTGCGGCGAAACGCACGCTCTGTTCGTGGTTCACGCTTTCGTCGCGTTTGCCGTGTACGATCAGGATAGGCAGTTCCAGCCGCACATCATAGGAATGGTAGCCGCTGATGTCCTCGTAGAGCGCGTAATGCACGCTGCGATTTTCGTTGTAGCCGTAATGGGAAACAAGCAGGGTATTCGTTTCTCGCCAGCGGCGCAGCCCATCCTCGCCAAGCTGCTGGCTGCGGTTGCTGATAAAATCCAGCGCCGGGGCCATCAAAAACAGCCGCTCGACCCGCGCGCCTTCGACAGTGCGGTAGCGGTCGGTGAAGTGCAGCGCCACCAGTCCACCCAGGCTGGAGCCAATCAAATAGACCGGCCCTGGCGGGCAGGCGCGGACTTCTTCCGCCACGCGCTGGAGCATGGCGGTGAACATCAGCCGCTCGAAGGTCGGCACGTTCAGGTCTGGCACGCGCAGCGGCAGGCCGAGCGCCCGGAAGCGTTCGTTAAACAGCCTCGCTTTGCCGCTGGCGGGCGACGAGGCGAACCCATGCAGATAGATGACATTGACGGCCACAGCATTTGCCCCTATTATTCAACCGGATTACGCCGAAAGTATATCCACCGGGAAACAAAAAGGCATGGATGTTTTAACCGAAGGCAACGCCGCCAAGCTGTACTGTCTGGACTGGATCGCGCGGTACGCGGCGGACAAACCCGCCGTGACGATTCTCGACCTGGGCTGCGGTGACGCGCGTAATTTCGTGCGCCTGCTCAGGCAGAATCCGCGCGTTTTTTACGTGGGCGTCGAGCCGTCCCCGGCGGCTTGCGAAGCCGCGCGCGCCAATACCGCCGGGCTGAATGCGACCATCCTCAACGATTACGCCTACGACGTGTTCGGGCGGCTGGTGAAGCAACGGTTTGATCTGCTGGTGTCCTTCAGCGTGTTCGAGCATGTTTACCGGCGGCTGGATTACCTGCGCGCCGCCCGCGCCTGTTTGAAGGACGACGGTTACTTCCTCATCAATTACGACGCCGGGCATTTTGTGTACCCCAAAAACGCCCGCGAACGGCTGAAAAACTGGCTTGGCCCGGCACTGGCGCGGCTGGGCGCGGAACGCTACTTTCAGGCCTTCGTGCGGCAGGCCGATTTTGAGGCCATGCTGTCGGTGGTAGGTTTCGTGGTGGAGGAAGCCAAATCCTTCAATACGACGCTGAAAGGCATTTACCGGGGCGTGCCGGAGTCGCGCCGCGCCGAATACATGCGCCGCTGGCTGGAACTTGAAGACTGGCTGAATACACTGGATATTCCCTATGACGACCGCCATGCCCGCACCTGGACGACCCGCAATTACATCCTCCGACCGGCGCGCTGAGGCATTGCAGGCCGTCGTGCGTTGGCTGTGGCTGCCGGTCTGGACGCTGTTGGTGGCGGCGGCTTTTCTGCTGGCGGCCACCGGCTACCAACACGGCCTGCCGTACATTGACTACGGCGATGAGATGACCATGTGGACGCGCGGGCGCGCCTTGATTGACCCCACCTGGGAGATGTACCAGCCGGAATACCCGCCTGGCATGGTGCTGGTGGCGGCGGGGGTGCAGCGCGCCCAGGCGGCGCTGGGCGAAGTGTTCGCCAACCCCGCCGGGGCGGTGGCGGCCACACGCCTGATTTCGGTTTTCGCCCACACCGGGGCGGCGGCGCTGGTGGCGCTGCTGGCCTATCGGCTGGCCGCTTTCGGCTTGGGCGTGGGTTGGGGGCTGCTGGCGGGCTTCAGCGCCGGGCTGTTCTGGATGGCGCTGCCGCTGGCGATCTTTTTCGCCCGGACGGCCATGCCGGATGCGCTGCTGTGTTTCTGGTTCGCGGCCAGCCTGACGGCGGGCGTCGAAGGATGGATTCGGCGTTCCGCGCGCTGGCTGGCGGCCAGCTTTGTGCTGGCGCTGCTGGCGGCGGTGTTCAAGTGGCAGGGCGGCGCGGCGGTGATTTTGCCGCTGCTGGGCTGCCTGTCCCTGCGGCGGGACAAACCGCGCCAGGCCGTCGGGCTGCTGCTGGTTCTGCTGGCGGCGTTGGGCGCGTTCGGATACTGGGCGGTGTTCGTCCACCGCGCTTTAGAGGGCGGCGTGTACACGCCCGGCACGACGCCCGAACCGCCGAGCGTCGGCGTCCTGTTGGAGAACATTCGCATTCAACTGACGGACATCGGGCCGGCGGCGATTTTGGGCCTGCTGCCCGCCGCCGGGCTGCTGCTGGCGGCGCTGCCCGCGTCCCGGCGGCGGTTTTATGTCGAACTGCCGCTGTGGGTTTTCCCGGTGGTGCTGCTGGCTTTTTTGACCATCATCAGCTTTCAGGGCGCGGGCGTTTTTAACCGGCACTATCTGGCCGGGGCGGCGCTGCTGGCCGCGCTGGCCGGGGTTGGTCTGGCGCTGGCGGCGCGCGTCGGCTGGCATCTGGCGGCGCGGCTCGGACGCCCGTTTTACCGGGACACGGCGCGGCTGGCGCTGGCGGCGTTTTTGCTGGTGGCGGCTGTTCCGCCGACCGCGCAGATGTGGAACAGCACTTCCCGCATGACCGCCGAAATGCTGCTGCCCGACCGCCGCGCCATCTTCGCCGAATGGGCGCGCGCGACCGCCGCCGAAGGTCCGATGCTGGTCAGCGATTCGTATCTGGTGGCCGCTGTCCAGACGCTTTACGGTTATCAGGGGCGGCCCATCGAAACGCCGCTGAACCAGGGGACGAGCGATTACCCGCGCGTGCCGGACATCACCGATGCGATGCTGGCCGAAGCCGGAATCCGCTACCTGGTGGTACGCGAGTTTGAGGATTTAAGCCACCTGACCACGCCGCTTACGCGCCTGATCGCCTATGGCGACGGCGCGAATTATCGCGGCCAGACCTGGGCGGCCTATTACGTGGGGGCGCTGCCGCCGCCGCTGGCCGATGAAGTAATCTTCGGCGATCAAATCCGGCTGTGGGGTTACAGCCTGGGTCCAACGCGCGCCTGCCCCGGCGAAACGGTTAATATGCGGCTGGTGTGGAGCGTGGTCAGCCCACCGCAGCGGTATTATGTGTTTTTCCTGCACCTGTACAGCGCACTTACAGGGGAACTGAGCGCGCCGGTCAACGGCCAGCAGCCGGTCAGCGACGAACGCCCGACGTTAAGCTGGACGAAACCAGGCGAAATTCTGGTTGCGCCTTTGTTCAACTGGGCGCTGCCGGAGGACGTACCGCCCGGCGAATACGCGCTGTGGCTTGGCCTGTTCGACCCGGTGGGCGGCGAACGGCTGCTGCTGCCGGATGGCAAACATTATTATGCGCTGCCGGTGACCATCCGCGTATCGGAGTGTTGAGCGGGGCGCTAGGGCGCGTCCTCGCCAAAGAAGTACACTTCCAGAATATCCCGCACAATGGGGGCGGCCACGCCGGAGCCTTCGCCGGAGTTTTCCACCAGCACGACGATGGCGATTTCCGGGTTTTCCATCGGCGCGTAGGCGGCGAACCAGGCATGGGAAACGGCGTCCGGGCGGCTGCCGTCCTGGGCTGTGCCGGTTTTGCCGCAGATGCCCAGGGTTTGCAGCGGCGAGCGCCGGAACTGGTATTCCGCCGTCCCCGCGCGCGACTGCGTGACGCCGCACATGCCTTCTCGCAGCATGGCGATCACTTCGGGCTTAAAGCCAAGTTCGCCCATTGGGTCGGGTTCGAGGGTGTAGCTGGGCGCTTCGCCCAGGATGCCGACTTTGTAGACAAGCTGCGGGCGCAGCAGTGTGCCGCCGTTGGCGATGGCAGCGAACCAGCGCACCACCTGAAGCGGCGTCACCTGCACCTCGCCCTGGCCGATGGCGATGTTTACTTCGTCGGAGAAATTCCACTCGATGCCTACGTTCACCCGTTTCCAGTCCGGGTCGGGGATAAAGCCGGGCGATTCCGGCAGGTCGCGCAGGCCGGTAAGCGCCCCAAAACCGGCACGCCGCATATACTGCGGCAGCACACCCGGCGCGGCTAGGTTCATCTGGTAGCCGACTTCGTAAAAATAGGGGTTGCAGCTCTGGGTGATGGCCTGCGGCAGCGTGAGTGCGCCGTGACCGCCGGCCAGCCAGTCAATGCGCGTGATGTCCCGCGTCCAGATGCCGGTGCAGACGTAACGCTGGTTGAGCGCATATACGCCGCTGTCGGCGACGGCGGCTGCCGAAACGGTTTTCATGACCGACCCCAGCGGGTACACCCCCTGCGTCACCCGGTTTAGCTGCGGGCGGCGCGGGTCGGCCTGCACCTGGGCGACGATTTTTTCGGCTTCAGCCCGCCCCATCGTTGGGAAAGGGTTAAAAGCGTTGCCGTCGTAGGTGGGGTAGCTGACCATCGCCAGGATTTCGCCGGTGTTGACGTTCATGATGACCGCCGCCGCGCCATTCGAGGTTTCCGCCCAGGCGTTTTCGGCGTAGGCATTGCCGATGATGCGCGTCACGGCGGCCTGCAAATCCAGGTCAAACGTCAGCCAGACGCTTTCCGGCGGCCTGGACGGGCCGCGCGTGATTTCCCGCAGCACCCCGCCGCCCTGCGAAACGATCAACAGCCGCCCGCCGGGACGCCCGCGCAGGGTCGCGTCCCAGCTTTTTTCGATGCCGCCGCGCCCCAGGATTGAATCCTGGTTAAAACCATCCTCGCGCAGGACGGGCAGTTCGTTTTCTTCGGGGTATCCGACGCTGCCGATGACCTGCGCCGCCATCATGCCATCCTGGTAGCGGCGGGTGGGGCGGCTGGCAAAGCGCGCCGCGCACACTTCTGCCAGCGTTTCGTGAGCGGCTTCGTAGCCGGCGGCTTCCATCGTCCCCAGTTCCATCAGCCAGTCCGCCGAAGATTCGTCGTAAATCTTCTGAAGGGCATCGGCGGTTTTGTTCAGTGCCGGGACGAGCAGGGGCAGGCAGCTTTCCCAGGCAGCGATCTCGCGTTTAATGGCGCTGACGACCACCACGCGCCCGTTCTGGTCGGCCAGGATTTCGCCGCTGCGGTCGTAGATGTTGGCGCGGCTGGGCGGGCTGATCTCCAGGCGCAGGCGCGCGCCGCCGGCCATCTCCGCGAAGATGTCCCCCGGCGACCAGGCCACCCGCCAGTCGCCGGCGCGTTCGTCTACCACCAGCCGCATCAGGCGGTCTTTATCGCCAAATTCGCCCAGTAGGCGTGTGCTGAAGGTCAGGTCATAGGCGAAAACCATGAGATTATCGCGTTCGCGGTAGAGCGTGATGGGTGTATAACGCAGGCTTTGGAAAGTCATTTCGGTGTGGGCAGCCTGATAAAGCGCGGTGAAGGTTTCCAGGGGCGTGGCTTCCCGGCTGGCGAAGCTGATGAGGTCGTACATGCGCGCGAAGTCCTCGACGCGCCAAGCTTCCAGAAAATCGCGCGCGGCGCGTTCCGCGCCCTCCGGCGCGAAGGTCGGGGCGGCGTTTAATGAAGCCAGCGTCGGCAGCGTTTCGACCTGTGCCTGCGGCGCGGGGGCGCAGGCGGACATCAAACCGAAGGCGAACACAAGGCAAAACAGGCGTTTCAACAGGCGGCGCTCCACATCACAAAAGGGCGAGATTCCCCCGCCCTTTGAGTCTACCTTATTGTAGAACGCCGCGCGAAAACGAGCCAGCCGCCTTCAGAAGGGCGATTGCATATCAAATCTTAATCGACTCATGGCCCTTTCAGACCCCTCCCCGGCCCCAACCGTATATGGGGAGGGGGATGAGTCACGCGAGCATTCATCCTCCCCCGTATACGGGGGAGGTGTCCCGAAGGGACGGAGGGGGTCGAGAAGCAGATTGAGAACACTTGTACCGTTTATATGCGATTGCCCTGTGTACTGTCTGCTCCGGCTGCGCGTTCAATCCGGTCTGCGTTACAATAGCGCAAAAAGCTGTTTTTTTCACCAGAGAGGTGGTTTAAATGCCGCTGATTGAAACTCAACACGGCGCGATCTGGTACGCCGACCACCGCGACCCGACCGTCCATCTGCCGGTGACACTGCTGGTTCACGGCGCGGGCGGCAGCCATCTGGACTGGTCTGCCGAACTGCGCCGCCTGCCGGAAGCCAACGCCGTCGTCCCCGACCTGCCGGGGCATGGCCGCAGCCCCGGAACAAGCCGCCAGAGCGTGAGCGGATACGCCGCCGACATGGCCGCGCTGCTGGACGCGCTCAAACTCGACCGGGCAATAGTGACCGGCCACAGCATGGGCAGCGCCATTGCGCTGACGATGGCGCTGCATTACCCCGACCGGGTGATGGGGCTGATTTTGATCGGCGGGGGGGCCAAACTGGGCGTGCATCCTGATCTGCTGAACGTGCAGGCGGACAAAGAAAAAGCCGTTGAGATGATTATCAATGGCTACTGGGGCGCTGCGCCGGAATACGACCAGCTTCGCCGTCTGAGCCGTAAGCGACTGATGGAAACTCCCGCCGAGGTGCTGCACAACGATTACACGGCCTGCAACGCCTTCGACCTGCGCGGGCAGCTTGAGCGCATCCGGCAGCCGGCGCTGGTCATCGGCGCGACCGACGACCCGATGACGCCGCTCAAGTACAGCCAGTACCTGTGCGATAACCTGCCGAATGCCCAGTTGGTGACGGTGCAGGGCGCGCAGCATATGATGATGCTGCAGCAGCCGCAGTTCGTGGCCGATGCGGTGCGAAACTGGCTGACCGGCCTGCATGGGTAAGCCGCGCGCAAAGGCGCGGCTAGGACGGCGGGGATGCAGCACTTAAACACGCTCTGGCAGGCCGTGAGCGCCGCTTCGACGGTGGCGGAGCTGGCGCGGCACGTGCAAACCTTTCACTTTGGCGTGGTGGGGCCAACCACCTTCTATTTGCAGGCGGAGGGCGCGGAGGTGCGGATCACCCGCTGGAGGATGCCGCAAATCCAGGTGGCGGCGCAGCTTCAGGCGGCCTTCGGCTGGCGTATCGCCACCGACCAGGACGAGGCCGGGGTATACGTGGTGGCGCGGCGGCGTCCAGTGGTGGGAGTGCTGGCGCGCGCCGTCTTCGCCGTTTCCGTCCCGCCGGATACCTACCTCATCCTCAAACTGGCCGACGGCCGCGTGATTCTGGATGAGGTGTCCGGCACACTGCATGTGCCGCCGGCAGACGCGGGCGGCAGCACTACGCTGCAAATCGAGGATTCGACCTAAAAATACGAAAAACGCCTGTCGGGGTGTGCCGGGGCGCGCCCCGGCAACATTTAATCGCAGGGGGGATAAGATTCATGCCACACATCACCGTTAACGGCGTGGAACTGTATTACGAACTGCACGGCGAGGGCGGCAGCGTGCTGGTGCTGAACAACGGCATCATCGCCAATACCGCCTCCTGGCTGGCGTTCCAGGTGCCGGCGCTCAAACCGCGCTGCCGCGTGCTGCTGTACGACATGCGCGGCCAGGGACAGTCGCAAAAGTGGGCCGAGGGCGACCCGCCCTATACCTGGGAAACCCACGCCGACGACCTGGCCGCCCTGCTGGACGCGCTGGAGATCGAGACGGCGCACATCGGCGGCATTTCCTACGGCGGTGAACTGACGCTGGTTTTCGCGCTGCGCCATCCGGCGCGCTGCCGCAAGCTGATCGTGGCCGATGCCGTCAGCCACGTTGGGCCGCAGCTTCGGGCGATTGCCGACAGTTGGGCCAGAATAGCCGCGCTGGGCGACCATGACCTGTTCTACCGCGCGACCTGGTACTGGAATTTCAGCGAGGCATTTTTTGCCGAAAAATATGACTTCCTATTAAGCCGCCTGGAGGCCGCCAAGGCGCTGCACCTGCCGTCGGTCGTCCAGCTTTGCCGCTGTTTTCTGTCACTGGATGTCACTGCGCGTCTGGGGGAAATCACGCAGCCGGTCTGCGTCATCGTGGGGGAAGCCGATATTCTCAAACCGCCGCATTACGCGCAAACCATCGCCGCCGGCCTGCCGAACGCCGCCCTGCATGTGTTACCCGGCGCGGGTCACGCTTCGTTCTGGGAAAGCGCCGAGTCCTTCAACCGGATTATCCTGGACTTTTTGCAGGGTTGAGCGGGTCGCCCCTGCGCCCCTACCGCCGGTCGCGGCGCGCCCTCACCCGGACGCGGCCATCGCGCTGCTTGCGAACCCAGGCCAGGTAGCGTGCGATGTCCGGGTCTTGCCGCAGGGCTTCAAGGGTGTTTAGTTCATTCGCCAGGGTTGCATTGGTGAAGAAGCTGTGCAGCGTTTTGTGGCAGGCGGCGCACAAGTCCACCGTGTCGCGCCCGCCTGCCGACTTCGGCACGATATGATGTTTGCTCACCTGCCGCACCTCGCGCTCACACAGGGCGCAGTGGAAGAGTGAGCTTTTTTCATCGTCGCGCATGGTCGTTACCCCACTAAACCCTTTACGTCTTTGCGTTACGATTTTTTATAATATCGTTTCCCCTTCAGCTTCTCCGGCAGCAGGCTTTCGCCGGTGTAGGCTTCGTAGCCCTTGCCATAGCCCAGGTCTTTCATCAGCCGCGTGGGGGCGTTGCGTAAGTTCAGCGGAATCGGCAGGTTGCCGTGCTGTTTTACATCGTCCAGGGCGGTGAAAAACGAATCGCAGGCGGAACGGTCTTTGGGTGCTAAAGCCAGGTAAACCGTGCCATGCGCCAGGTTGATCTGGCATTCCGGGTAGCCGATGGTTTCGACGGCGCGGAAAACCTCGTTGGCGACCACCAGCGCCGTCGGCTGCGCCATGCCGATGTCCTCGCTGGCGAAGATGACCATACGCCGGGCGATGAACTTGGGGTCTTCGCCGGCATCCACCATACGCGCCAGATAATACAGCGCGGCGTCCACGTTGCCGGCGCGCATACTTTTGATGTAGGCGCTGATAGTGTTGTAGTGTTCCTCGGCGGCTTTGTCGTAGCGCAGGTGTTTGGATTGCAGCGCGTTTTTCAGGTTTTCGACCGTCAGCGCGCCGCCCTGCGCGGCGTACAGTTCGGCGGCGGCTTCCAACAGGTTGAGGGATTGGCGGGCGTCGCCGTTGGCGAAATCCGCCAGGAAACCCTCGGCCTCAGCGTCGAGCGTCACGCCCAGTTCCGCCGCGCCGCGCCGGATAATCTCGCGCACCTCGTCCGGCGACAGCGGCTCCAGCACGAACACCTGACAGCGGGACAGCAGTGCCGAAATAACCTCGAAGCTGGGGTTTTCGGTGGTCGCGCCGATGAGAATGAGCGTGCCGTTTTCGACATACGGCAGCAGATAGTCCTGCTGCGCCTTGTTAAAACGGTGGATTTCGTCCAGGAACAGCACCGCGCCGGTGCGGGCCGGCGGCTGGTGCAGCGTGAACAGGTCGCGCGTTTCGCCGGCCTGCACCTGCTCCACGATGGCGCGAATTTCGTTTTTGCCGGCGGAAACTGCCGAAAGTTCAAAATATGGGCGGTCGGTCTGGGCGGCGATGATGCGCGCCAGCGTGGTTTTGCCCACGCCGGGCGGCCCCCAGAAAATCATCGAGCGGACGCGGTTGTGCCGGATGGCCTGGTAAAGCGGCTTGGTGGGGCCGACCAGATGCGCCTGCCCGACAAATTCATCCAGCGTGTGGGGGCGGATGCGGTCGGCCAGCGGTTTGGAAGTGGGCGGTTGATTCATGAGTATTTAACTTGACCTGGGTCGTACAGACGGGTTATATTTTAACGCATGATGACGATTATCCCCTACCCGGTTATGTTCTGCGGCGCGCCCTGTTGTGTGTTGGTTGCACCGCGCCGCCTGCCGGGAGGGTGATGACACGTCTGCTGCCATCAAACACGAGCCGACCCGTGCAGGGTCGGCTTTTTATTTGGGGAGGTGCGCCGGCGTTGACCATTGCTTGATGGACACAGGTTCTCTATTATGATGATGTGCATCTGTTTTTCTCATCGAGTTAGTGTAAACAGCGAGGATGGTGATTGATGAGCGATATTGCAAACCGGGGTTATGCCAACCCCGACGTACTGGTTTCGACCGATTGGGTGGCGCAGCATCTTAACGACCCCAATATTCGGATCGTCGAATCGAACGAAGACCCGCTGCTGTACCCCTCCGGGCATATTCCGGGCGCGGTTCAGGTGGATTGGACAACCGACCTGAACGACCCGCTGCGGCGCGATTACCTGGACAAAGCCGGTTTCGAGGCGCTGATGTCCCGCATCGGCGCAACCAACGAAACGACGGTCGTCTTTTACGGCGATAAAAATAACTGGTGGGCGACCTACGCCATGTGGGTATTTCAGTTGTTCGGCCACAACCGGGTGAAAATCATGGACGGCGGACGCCTGAAATGGGAGCAGGAAGGCCGCCCCTTCACCCGCGACGTGCCGCAGTACCCGCCAGCCGCCTATCAAGCCCCGGAGCGGGACGACCGCGCCATTCGCGCTTTCCGCGACCAGGTGCTTAAACACATCGAGAGCCGCAAGCCGCTGGTGGATGTCCGCAGCCCGGACGAATATACCGGCAAAAAACTGCACATGGAGGGCTACCCCCAGGAAGGCGCGCTGCGCGGCGGGCATATCCCTGGCGCGAAAAACGTCCCCTGGGCGCGCGCGGTCAACACCACCGACGGCACGTTCAAAACGGCGGACGAGCTGCGCGCCATCTACGAGCAGGAACAGGGTCTAAAGCCGGAAGATGACATCATCGCCTACTGCCGCATCGGCGAGCGCAGCAGCCACACCTGGTTCGTGTTAAAATACCTGCTCGGTTATCCCAACGTCCGCAACTATGACGGAAGCTGGACGGAGTGGGGCAATTCTGTCGGTGTGCCGATTGAGAAATAGGTATGATCCCTGAAAAACTGGCCGCAATCGTTGACGACTTTTCCAGCATCACCGACCGGGGCGAGCGGGCGGAGTATTTGATCGAAATCGCCGACCGCTTCCCGGCGGTGAAAGTCCCGCCGGAGGTGGCCGCGCCGCCTTATGACGAGGCGCGCCGCGTGCCGGCCTGCGAATCGGAAGCCTTCGTGTGGGCGGTGGAGCAGCCGGACAATACGCTGAAGTACTACTTCGACGTACTGAATCCGCAGGGGCTTTCCGCGATGGCGATGAGCGTGATCCTGGACGAAACCTGCTCCGGCCAGCCGCTTGAACAGGTGGCGGCCATCCCGACCGAAATCGTGCTGCAAATTTTTGGCCGTGAAATTTCGATGGGCAAGGGGCAGGGTCTTATGGGTATCGTCAGCATGGTGCAGCGCGAAGCCAAAAAGCGGCTGCCCGGAGCTTAACCTGAACCGGGGAGGAAAGCGGCGCGCCCGGCACGTTGTCGCCGGGGCGAATTGTGCTACAATGCGGGGTAAACCTGCCGGACAGTGGGTTTAAAAAACGGCAGGATTAAAGGCAGTGGGTTTAAAGATAGTAGGTTTATAGACAGTGGGTTTAAACCCACTGTCTGTTCCCACTGTTCAAAGTTTACCGGTTCGATGGTCGTATCAGGAGGGATGGTCTGGACTCGTTAGCTCTGGCTCGTTACATTGTTGATCTGGTCGAGGACAAAAAGGCCGAAAATATCGTCCTGCTTGATCTGCGTCCCGATGCCATCATCGCCGACTTTTTCGTGATCTGCAACGGCACCAGCGACCGGCAGCTTAAGGCGCTGGCCGAGCATGTGCGGGAAAGCCTGAAGGAGCGCCTGCAAAAAATCCCCTTCGCCATCGAAGGCACGGGCGAAAGCGGCTGGGTGCTGCTGGATTATGGCGATGTGATCGTGCATCTTTTCCAGGAAGAAAAACGCCTGTATTACGACCTGGAAGGGTTGTGGCGCGGGGCGCACGTCCTGCTCAGCATTCAATAAAAAAATCGGCGGCGCAGGATGATGCGCCGCCGATTGGAATATTCCGCTGCTACCCCTCGAAAATCCAGGGGTCGTTATTACGCGGCCAGCTCACCAGTTCCGCCTCGCTGAACCACAGGCTGACTTCCGCCTGGCCGTTTTCCACGCTGTCCGAACCATGCACCAGGTTGCGCCCGATTTCGAGCGCGAAGTCCCCGCGAATCGTGCCGGCGGCGGCTTCGTTTGGTTTAGTCGCGCCGATGGTCATCCGGGCGGCGGCGACGGCGTTCGTGCCTTCCAGCGCCATCACCACCACCGGCGACGAAGTGATGTACTTTACCAGCGGCTCAAAAAAGGGCTTGCCCCGGTGAACGGCGTAATGCTGCTCCGCCAGTTCCCGCGAAACCTGCATAAATTTCATCCCGATGATGCGTAACCCCCGCGCCTCGAACCGGCGGATGATCTCCCCGACCAAGCCGCGCTGTACGGCGTCCGGTTTGGCGATAATGAGTGTGCGTTCCACGTTGCCTTCCTTTGCTGTCATAACTTGGGCAAGATAAGCGGGTCTAAAACGACCCGCTTACCGCTAAAACCATAAGAAAACCGGGTGTAATTATAACTGGTTGAGGGCTTTCCGGTAAGTATCCAACGCCGCCTGGAGTTTGCCCTGCCGCATCAGCCCATCCCCCAAGACGCGGTGAATGGCCGCGTTCGTTTTGTGCTGGTCGGCCAGCCGGCTCAAATCGCCGGTGACGGCCTCCAGTTCAACATTCGCGCGCACCAGCGACTCGTAATGTTTCAGCCGGGTATCAAGGTCGTGGCTGCTGGCGCGGGCCTCCCGCAAAATGTTAGCAGCGTCCAAAGCGGCAGCCGGAATCGGCTGCGGCGGGGCCACCGGCGCAGGTGTGGGGACGGGCGCAGGGGTTGGCGCGGCTGCCGGCACGGGCGCAGGAGCGGGCGCTGGCGGCGGTTCGACCACCGCTGCGACCGGGGGCGCGGGGGCTTGCGCCGCCGGTGTCAGGCTCTCTTTCAACCAGTCCGGCACTTCATCCGCATCCACCGCTTTCAGCCAGTCAGGAATTTCATCTGCCGGGACGGCCACCGCCGCCGGGGCCTGCTCCGCCTCCAGGTTCAGCCAGTCCGGCGCGGCCTCGACCGCTTCGCCCTCGTCCAGCGTCTCTTGCAGCCAGTCCGGCACTTCAGTCGGCTGGCCGGGGGTCAGTTCAGTTTCCGGCTCCAGCGCCGCTTCTTCCAGGGCTTCTTCCTCCACCTCGCCGAACAGCCGGCTGTTGACTGCCGCGATGCGATCTGGGTCGGTGATGTTGCGCGCGTACCAGTCCGGCACTTCGGATACGTCGTGCTGGCGTTCGTATTCCAGGGCTTCGGCCCAGGGGTCGGGCGCTTCTTCGGTCGACTCCGGCACGACAGACGCGGCAGGAAATTCCTCGCCGGTGACGGCGAAAATGTTGTCCAGGTCACTGCCTGCCGGGACCTCCTCTTTTAACCAGTCAGGAATATCGGCTGCCTGCGGCGGTTCGGTGATCTCCTCGATCAGCGGCGGCTGCGGCGCGATGAGGTCTTCCGGCGGCGCAGCCCCCACCTGCTCGATCAACCAGTCCGGCAGTTCAGCCGGGACCGCCGGGGCATCCGGGTCGTAGGCTTCTACCGGCTCATCGCGCGCCGCGCCAAATTCAAGCTGGCGGCTCATCCAGCGCTCCATCTGGTCGGGCGGAATCTGCTCGCCGCGTTCCAGCGCCGCCCGAATTTCATCGTCGCTCATCGGGCGTTCGGCTTTCGCGCCGCGCGCGGCCTCCGGCGTAAAGCCCTGGCTGGACGCCAGCGAGTCCAGCCACGCGCTGGGGTCTTCCAGTTCGGTCGGCTCAAGGCGCAGTTCCGCCTCCGTCGCGGGCTGCGCCGGCGGGCTTTCCTCCGGCGGGCGTTCGGACAGCCCCAGCGTATCGAACGAATAGGGGGTATAACCCGGCCCTTCGATCTGGCTGATGTGTTCCGGCGGGGGAACGTCCAGGTTAGCCTCGGTAGTCATTTCTTCGTGTCGAGCGCCCTGCTGCCGCGCCAGGCTTTCCAGCCAGGACATCGGGTCGACGCCCCCGGCGAAGGGATCGGCAGCCTGTGCAGCCGGTGTCACGGGTTCGGTGGTCTGGGTTTCTTCTTCCTGGCCCTGCGCCAGGCTTTCCAGCCAGTCTATAGGGTTGGCAGGGACTTCAATCTCAACCGGCGCTACGGGGGTGATTTCCGCCCCCAGCCCGGACAGATCGAGATCGGGCAAACCACTGTCTACCGCCAGGCTTTCCAGCCAGGACATGGCGCTTGGAGCGACCGGCAGTTCTTCCGGTTTGGCCGGTGGAGGCGGCATCTCCGGCTGCGGCAGCACGACTTCGGCGGCGGGACGGGATGGCTCCGCGGGGGGAACTGCCGGGATGGGGCGGCTGGCAGTAGCCGCTTTGCGGGCAGCCTCTTCTTCCGCCCACTTCTGCGGGTCTTTCCCATAAGGGACGTAGCCCGGCTCGTCAATCTGCACGCTTGACGGGTCAATTTCGGCGATTTCCATGTCTGCCGAGGTGGTAAAACCTTCGTTCGCCCCCTGGCGTTTAGCAAGGCTTTCCATCCAGGCCATAATTTCTTCAGGCGTCATCGCATCGAAATTGGGTGTGTTATCCGCGGGTGACATCACTCGTTCCTCTCAAACAAAAAGGTTCGGTCCTCAATCTTCATTAACGCAGCCAGGGCGGCAGATCGGAATCGTCCTGCGCGTCAGGTTCACCGGTCTGGCCGGCCTCACGGAGCGAGGTTTCGTCGTGCTGTTCGGTCGGCTGACGCAGCCAAGCGGGCTGCCGCGTAAAAACGAAACGCCGCCCGCCGGTCGGGGCTGCCGGCACCTGCTGGGTTTCTTCCTCGACCAGATCCACCAGCCATTCAAAGTCCTTACGCGGAGGCGCAGCCTCCGGCGTGAAGGCCATCGAACGGTGCAAGACCGCGTCTTCCGCGTAGGTCTGCTCAATCGGTTCGTCCTCGGGCGCGGCGTAATTCACGTCCAGGCCGGGAACCATCGCGTTTAGCCAGTCCGGCGCGTTGCTGGCGGGGGCCGGCGCAACCTCATCCTCTTCCGCTAAATCCAAATCCAAAACCGGCATTTCAGCGGCGGCTTCCAGTTCTTCGATAAATGCCGTTTCCGGCGTTTCCGGCGAGACATCCTCGGCTTCTGGAGCGTTAATATCGTCAATCCAGCTAAACTCGCTCTCGAAAACCTGGGCCGGTTCGTCCCGCATCTCGTCGGCGGATTGTATATCACTCAACCAA
>JAPKMO010000064.1 GCA_026645945.1 Anaerolineae bacterium | reverse complement strand
TACAGCGGTCGCGCGCCGTGCCGGGCAAAATGGCGCAGGGACGGAGGGCAGATCGGAGCAAACCATACTACCGTCCCTATGTCCCGTACCTGTTTCTCGTGCCTGGGTTGGCGCTCTACCTGCTCTGGTCGGTTTATCCGCTGGTTTATCAGCTCTATATCAGTTTCTTCGATTGGCGCATCATTCCCGGCCAGACCAGCGAATTTGTTGGCCTGGCAAACTACGAAGCCGTGTTCAGGGACAACATCTTCTGGCTGGCGATGCAGAACACCGTTATGTACGCGGCTGTCACGGTCGCCGGTCAGATGATTATCGGGCTGACGCTCGCTCTACTGGTACACCGCGTTACCGTCGCCAAACGTTTCTTTAGAACCATCTACTATTTGCCGGTCGTCACTTCATGGGTCGTTGTCAGCTTTCTGTTCATCTATCTGTTCAGCCCCGGCGATGGCGGCTTAATCAACTTCGCGCTTGTTAAGTTGGGCGTAATTGACCGTCCGGTATCGTGGCTGGCGAACAGCAGCACTGCCTGGATTGCTATCTACAGCCTGGGCATCTGGAAAGGGATGGGGTGGGCGATGGTGATTTTTCTCGCTGCGCTGCAAGGCATTCCGACAGAACTTTATGAAGCTGCCGCGATTGACGGCGCGACGGAATGGCAGCGCATCCGCTACATGACAATCCCGTTGATCCGCCGAACGATTTTTTTCGTCTTCATCGCCCTGATGATCGGTGGTTTTCAGGTGTTCATCTCCGTTTTGTTAATTACCGGTGGCGGGCCGCTGCATCGCACCGAAGTCGCGCTCACGTATATGTTTGATAAAGCCTTCGGTGATCTGCGTTTTGGTTACGGGGCGGCGCTCAGTTATGTTCTTGCAGTCGTGATCGTGGTGGTGAGCGCGGCGCAGGCACGATTTTTCGGTCGCGGCGATAAAGACCTGGAGTATTAATCATGCTCACAACGTCAGGCAGCCAGCAGAGAATCCTGAACAGTATCATTTTTCTTGTCTTGTGCGCCGGGGTGTTTATCGCCGTCGCGCCCCTGCTCTATATGACTTCAACTGCCTTGCAAGGGGTCGCTTATGTGCGTATCCGCCGCGCCTGCTCCCCGAAACCATTACATTCGAGAATTTCGAGCAGGCGTTTTCCAGCCGGAATTTCGGGCGAGCGATGCTTAACAGCGCCGGGGTCTCTATCGCTACAACCGGGCTGGTCACGGTGTTAGCATCAACGATGGCCTACAGCTTTGCCCGGTTTGAATTCCCCGGTAAACGCATTATCTTTGCCGTGTTGATGGGCATGATTATGATCCCCGGCGTGGTGCTGCTCATCCCGCAGTTCATCCTAGCGAAGAGCCTCGGCTTACTCAACAGCCTGCCGGGATTGGTGCTGGTCTACAGCGCAGGCCCGCTGGCATTCAACACTTTTTTGCTGCGCGGCTTCTTTGAGAATCTGCCGCGCGAACTGGAAGAATCGGCCATCATTGACGGTGCGAATGCCTTCACGATTTTCTGGCGTATCATGCTGCCGCTGGCAGCGCCGGCGATCAGCACGGTCGCCGTCTTCAGTTTTCTGGGCGCATGGGACGAATACCTACTGGCGCTTAACTTCCTCACTGACCAGAACCTGCGTACACTGCCGATTGCCATTGCCAATTTCCGGGGGCAGCACAGCTCGAACTGGGGACTGGTGTTTGCCGGGTCGCTGACGGCGGTCATCCCAACCATTCTGCTGTTCGTGTTTTTCCAACGGTATTTTATTCAGGGGATCACCAGCGGCGGGGTGCGCGGGTGAAACGCTTTGTTCGCGGGGTAATCCTGTTACTTTTGCTCAGCTTGATACAGGGAGGCGCTGTGTCCGCCGCAGACTTATCAGACGTTACTATTTTACCGGATAAGGGATTTTATCGCCCTGGCGAGACGGTTCAAATAACGGTGCGTGCCGGTGCGGGTACACACATCAACGCGCGCATCATGTACCTGTCAGCCGAACTGGCGGCTGTCAGCGCGCCCATTACCAACGGGGAAGCCGTCATCTCCTGGACGCCCCCGCCGCAGACGCCGCGCGGCTATGGGCTGAGCGTGGACATTTACGACGCTGGCGGGATGGTGGTCGCCACGCAAACGTCGGCCTTTGATGTACTCGACCGCTGGATTGATGCGCCGCGTTATGGTTTTTTGAGCGATTTCAGCCCGGCGCGCCTCACCGATACCCCGATGATTGAATGGATGCTCCAGCATCATATCAACGGCGTCCAGTTCTACGACTGGCAGTACCGCTGGGAAGACCTGCTGCCGGAGACGGATCGCTTTCATGATGGCCTGGGGCGTCCACAGTCCATGACGACGATCCGCCGGCTGACCGACGCGCTGCGCGCCCGCAGCATCGCCGCCATGCCCTACACGGCGATTTATGGCGCTTCGGCGGCTTTCTACCGCCAACATCCCGAATGGGGGCTTTTCGATGCTCGGAACGAAGTCTACGATTTTGGCGAAAACAGCTTTATTGCGATCATGAACCCCGCGCCCGGCTCGCCCTGGAACCGGCACCTGCTCAGTGAATTCGCCGATGTGCTGAAAAATACGGCGTTTGATGGCATTCATATTGACCAATACGGGTCGCCGAAAAATGGTTATGACCAGGACGGTAACTATATTGACCTGGCGGAAGTGATGCCGCAGTTCATCAACCAGACGGCGGCATTAGTACAAAAACATCGAGGGAATGCAGGGGTAGTGCTGTTCAACTGTGTAGGCGGCTGGCCGATTGACACCGCTGCGCCGTCGCGGCAGGATGCGGCTTATATCGAGGTGTGGTCGCCCCACGACAGCTACCTTGACCTGAACCGGATTATCACAAATGCGGAAACATTGGGCGGCGGCAAACCGGTCATTATCGCCGCTTACATCCCACCGGAACAGACCATCAACTGGCGGCTTGCCAATTCGGTGATTCTCGCCAGCGGCGGCGCCCACCTGGAAACCGGGGAGCCGGAAAGTATGCTGGCAGACCCGTATTTCCCGCGTTTTGGGAAACTGACGCCAGCGCAGCAGCCGGTTTTTCGCCGTTACTACGATTTTCAGGTGCGCTACGAAAATGTGCTTTCGACAACAACCACCGCCGGGGGCGATGATCTGCACCGGGCTGTTGACCTGGGCGAGATTCGCACGCGCGGAATTACCGCCCGTGATCGCGTGATTCCGGTGGTGCGCTCTGGCGGCACATTCGACACCTTCAGCCTGATTAACTTCACAGGCGTTGACCAGACGAACTGGAACGCGCCTGCGACGAGCGCCCCTGCTGTCCTCACCGATCTTGCCGTCAAAATCGCTGTGTTGCGTCCGGTGGCGAAGGTCTGGGTCGCATCGCCGGACGCGGAAATGACGATGAACCCCACTTCTCTCACGTTTACCGTCAAGGACGGAGCGCTGCGGCTTACACTGCCCAGCCTGAACTACTGGAGCATGATCGTTGTGGAGTACGCCGATGACCATTAACGCATATCTGCATAAGCTCAGCAAACTGCATCGCCACAGCCAGCAGGTGATCTTGGATAACCAGCAGCACGGCGGCTATCTCGCCTGTCCCACCATGCCGGATTATCAGTTTTCGTGGTTCCGCGATGGCGCGTTTGTCGCTTATGCCCTGACGCTGGATGGAATCTATAACATGGTGCCGCATCGTGCCGGCATGTCGGGGCAGTGGGACAGCGCCATGAAGTTTCATCAATGGTGCGCCCGGATTATCAACGACCGCGCCGACGCGCTGGAACGCACGATCAGCCGCGCCGCCCTCGGCCAGCCGCTTGTCCTGGCGGACACGCTCAATGCCCGCTACCAAACTGAGGGCGCAGCAGGTCCGGCAGATTGGCCGGAATTTCAGTTAGATGGCCCCGGTTTGTGGGTGTGGTCACTGGCGAAATATGTCGAGGTCTGCCGCGTGAAACCGCTGCCGGCAGACTGGGAATGTGCGGTTAGTCTTGTCACCCGCTATTTAACGGCGGTCTGGCGCAGCCCATGTTATGACTGCTGGGAAGAACGCGGGGATGATGTGCATATCAGCACACTGGCGGCGATCTATGCCGGGCTGGGCGCGGCCCAACGACTGATTCCGGCGCTGTCGGTTGAAGCGACACGCGCCGATATTCGGACGTTTATCCTGGAACATGGGCTAACCCCCACCGGCGAACTCGCTAAATCGGTGGGATTGGATATGGTGGATGCCAATTTGCTGCTCGCGGCTCTCCCCGACGATGGTTTGCTCGCCCCCGATGACCCGCTTATGATACGCACGGTCGCCCGGATTGAGCGCGACCTGCTGGTTGAGGGACATGGAGTCCATCGCCATACAGCCGATACCTATTACGGGGGCGGCGCCTGGATTCTGTTGGGGCTTTGGCTGGCCTGGCACAAAACGCAAACGGGCGATTTTGCCGGCGCTCGCAAGCTCGTCGCCTGGGCGGAAGCCCATGCCGACGCAGAGGGTAATTTGCCAGAACAGGTATGTGACGTGATGCTTGATGGGACGTATTATGATGTCTGGGTACAACAGCGCGGCGAAATCGCCAATCCCCTGGTGTGGAGTCATGCAAAGTACCTGCTTGTTCAGCACGCACTACGAGGGGCCTGACGAAATGGCCTTTGCTGGGTCGCATCAGGTCACGAAAAATCCTTGTAAGCGTCTCAGAAATCGCTGAACGAGTGGCAGCGCATTGATCGTGCGCCACAGCCGCCCGTTGAGATTTGATATGCGATTACCCTGGCGTTATACAGTTTGCGGTCAGCTCCACGTTTCCAGCGTGTGTTTGACGGTTTGCAGAAAGGCATCCCCGGTCGCGCCGTCGGCCACGCGATGATCGAACGTCAGCGTCACATAGCAGCAGGGGCGGATGGCGATAGCATCGTTGATGACCTTGACGCGCTTTTCCACCACGCCTACGCCCATAATGCCGGCCTGCGGCTGGTTGATGATCGGCGCGGCCAGCAGGCTGCCGCTGACGCCGTGATTGGTGATGGTGAACGTGCCGCCCTGCGCTTCATCCGGTTTAAGCTGCCGGCTGCGGGCGCGGTTCGACAGGTCGTTGATCGCCCGCGCCAACCCGGCCAGGTTCAAATCCTGGGCGTTTTTGATGACCGGCACGATCAGCCCTTCGTCCAGCGCGACGGCCATGCCCAGGTGGACGGCATGGTGCAGGAAGATGCCCTCGTCCGTCCACTGCGCGTTGAGGTAGGGGACGGCTTGCAGCGCCGCAACCGCCGCCGCCGCGAAATAGGCCGTCAGCGTGAGGTTGACGCCCTGCCTGGCGAAAGCCGGTTTGTGCGCTTCCCGGTGTGCCATCGCCGCTGACATATCCACTTCAAAAACGGTCGTCACGTGCGGCGCGGTGTGCAGCTTGCTCCGCACCATATGTTCGGCGATGGCGCGGCGCATGGCCGAAAGCGCCACCAGCTCGCCCGGCGCGCCCTGGGGGACGGCTTCGGCAGGTCGCGGGCGGGCCGGCAGCATTGCTTCACCTTCGAGCCGCCGCCCTTTTTCCCCCTCGCCCTTAGGGAGAGGGGCAGGGGGTGAGGGCTGTGTATCTGCGCCATACTCAACCGTTGGCTTGAACAGGTCGCCGCTGCCGGGGCGTTCCCAGGGCGGCAGATCGTCCTGCGAGGTAAGGGGTGAAGGCTGCGCCCCGACGGGGACATCTTTGTGGATTTCGAGATACGCTTCTACATCCTTTTTGGTCACGCGGCCATTACGCCCCGTCCCCGGAATTTTCGACAGATCGAGCGCATGTTCGGCGGCCATACGTGCCACCACTGGCGTAACGTGGCCGACATACACGCCACCGTTGGCGGCAGCCTCTTCGGGCGATACAGGTAAGGGTATTGGGTCGTGCGCCCCGACGGGTTCATTTTCCGCGTCCGGCGCTTCGCCTGGCCGACCGATAGCCGCCAGCAGCGTGCCGCGCTCGACGGTTTGGCCTTCCTGCACGTAAATTCTGAGCAGCACCCCGGCGGCGGGCGATGGCACTTCGGTATCTACCTTGTCGGTGCTGACTTCCAGCAGCGGCTCGTATTCCTGCACCGTATCGCCCTCGCGCTTCAGCCAGCGGCTGACCGTGCCTTCGACCACGCTCTCGCCCAACTGGGGCATAATCACTTTCGTAGCCATACAAACTCCTCAAAAGATTCAACGCAAAGGCGCGAAGGAGCAAAGACGCAAAAAAACATTTTATCCTCTGCGCCTTTGCCTCTCTGCCTCTCTGCGTTAGGCTTTTAATACTCCGCCAGATCGCGCATGGCGGCGGCAATTTTGTCCGGGTTGGGCATAAAAAATTCCTGCATGGTGTGGGCGAACGGCACCGCCGGCACGTCTGGCCCGGCCAGGCGGCGCACCGGCGCATCCAGGTACTCAAAACCATCATCGGCCAGCACAGCGGCCACTTCCGCGCCGTAACCCATCGTTAGGTTGTCCTCGTGGACGATCAGCGCCTTGCCGGTTTTCTGGATGCTGGTCAGAATCGCCTCTTTATCCACCGGCAGCAGCGTTCGCAGATCAATCACCTCTACGTCCAGGCCGTCCTCGCGGGCGACCTGTTCGGCGGCCAGCACCGTATAATGCGCCATCATGCCATAGGCGAAGGCCGACAGGTCGCGCCCTTCGCGCGCCACCCGCGCCGGGCCGATGGGTACGGTGTAGTCGCCGGGCGGCACATCACCTTTGATGGCCCGGTAACCTTTTTTCGGCTCGAAATATAACACCGGGTTCGGGTCGCGCACCGCGCTTTTGAGCAGCCCTTTCGCGTCGTAGGGCGTGGAGGGGATGACCACCTTCAGCCCTGGCACGTGCGTGAAAAAGGCTTCCACGCTCTGGCTGTGGTAGAGCGCCCCGCTGATGCCGCCGCCGTAGGGCGCGCGGATGACCAGCGGCACACGCCACTGCCCGCCGGAGCGGTAGTGCATCTTGGCGGCTTCGTTGACGATTTGGTTAAAGGCCGGGTGGATGAAGTCCGCGAACTGAATTTCGCAGATCGGGCGCAGGTCGGCCAGCGCCGCGCCGATGCCGATGGCGACAATCGAAAGCTCCGCCAGCGGCGAGTCCACCACGCGCGTACCGCCGTATTTGTCGTACAGCCCCTGCGTGGCCCGGAAGACGCCGCCGCGTTTGCCCACGTCCTCGCCGGTGATGAACACGCGCGGGTCGCGTTCCAGTTCTTCATCCATCGCCTGTTTGATGGCGTCAATAAGGGTCAAAACAGTCATAAACGCTGAGTCCTTGCCTAGAAGTCGTTAGTCGTTAGTCGTTAGTCATTAGTCATTAGTCAGTAGTCGTTGGTCAGCAGTCGTTAGCCATGAACGACTATTCATCGTTTTCCGACTATGGACTGGAGACTAATGACTAGAGCCTTCAGTCCGCGTATACCTCGCCGAGCGCGTCAGTTTCGTCGGGATCAGGCGCGGCTTCGGCGGCGTGCTGGGCGTGGTCAACTTCGGCGCGGGCGCGGGTTTCGTACTCGTCCAGCCGCTCCTGGGTCAGAATGCCCTCATCCATCAGGTGTTTTTCAAAACGCAGGATGGGGTCTTTTTTCTTCCATTCTTCGACTTCCTCGCGGCTGCGGTAGCTGCGGTCGTCGTCATCGGACGAATGCGGGACAGGGCGGTAGGTCTTGGCTTCTACCAGCGTGGGGCCTTCGCCTTGGTAGGCGCGCTGCGCGGCCTCGGCCATAACGTCGTATACGGCCAGCACGTCGTTGCCGTCCACCCACACGCCCTTAACGCCGTAAGCGGCGGCCCGGTCGGCCACATGCGAGACGGCCATCTGGCCTTCCAGCGGGACGCTGATGGCGTACAGGTTATTCTGCACCAGGCAGATGAAAGGCAGCCGGTGAACACCGGCCCAATTCATGCCCTCGTGCCATTCGCCCTGGCTGGTCGAACCCTCGCCCAGGCAGGCCAGCGCCAGGCGCGGCTGGCTTGTATCGTCGGGGTCAAGCAGGCCGGTCTGCTGTTTGTATTTGATGGCAAAGGCCAGCCCGGCGGCCTGCGGCACTTGGGTGGCGACCGGCGACGAGCCGCTGATGATGTTCAACTTTTTGCTGCCGAAGTGGCTGGGCATCTGGCGGGCTTTGCTGCTGTATTCGCCTTTTTTCCCGAACAGGCTCATCATAAAATCGGTCGGCGTGATGCCCAGCGCCAGCGCCAGCGCCAGATCGCGGTAATACGGATGCACGTAATCCACGCCGCGATTGATGGCAAACGCCGCACCCACCTGAGCGCCTTCATGGCCCATGCCGCTGATGTGAAATGCGATTTTGCCCTGCCGGTGCAGCGCCCAGGCGCGTTCGTCCAGGCGGCGGCTGAGCAGCATCAGCCAGAACATCTCCAACAACTGCTCCGGCTTGAGCCGGGCCGAAGGGCGCGCAAAAATCCTGGTTGCCATTCCCACTCCTTTAAATACGTTCCAGACAAAGGGGGAGGTTCTAATTTTTAGTATTGTGAAAATTAGAACTAGTAAATCACCACCGAGGCAATTTACAACGGGCTAACATTTTTTATTATAGGCGTTTTGCTGTAATTTGCCTAACAAAAACCCGTCATTATGCCTAAAATCAGGTTGAAGGTTCGGATTCAGTGGGGGTGTTGGCGCGAATCTGGTCAAAAATCGCCAGCAGCTCCAGGGCATGAACATCAAGATGCTGGATTCCGGCGTTTCGCATCCGCCGTAAATCGCCCGCGCTTACCTGGCTGCCGGCTGCCGCCACGCGCAGATTAGGTGTGGCGGACATCCAGCTTTGAACCGTGCGAATATCGGTCAGCGAGGGATACAGCATCAATAACTGCCATCCCCGCCCAAGCTGCGCCCGCAGCCGGGATTGGAATTCCTGGGTGCGCCGCACGTTTTGCTGTTCGTGATAGTCCTCTTCTGTCAACGGGCAGCGGGCGCGGTGCGGTTCGCTTAAACACCCATACACTTTGTGCAGGGTCAGGCTGTCAGCCGGCAGGGGATTGCCCGGTTCGACGGCGACTTGAAGCGGCTGCCCGGCGGCGTGATAGGCTGCTTCCAGATAGGTATGTTGGTTGGTGGTATAAATGGCCGCCCAGGGGAAACTGGCGATTTTTTCAAAAACCGGTGGGGTCGGAAAGGAGTCATAATAACGGATGTATTCTATTTCCAGGCGGGCGCGTCCAAAACGCTCGCAGTAGCTCGAAGCCATCAGGCGATGGGTGTCGGTCGGCGCGGGGGTATAACCGATCTCCTCAGTCAAAGCGCGCATCAGCGCGGCAGGCGCGGGATAATCCGGGTCTTCACCGGCGTGCCGCCCGATGAACAGCACCAGTTTGCCGCTCGCCAGCGTCGCATACAGACGGCGATAATCCGCTTTGATGGTCGCCAGGGCAGTCGTGTGCGTCTCCGGCGTATCCGCCAGTTCCGGTTCGGGATAGCTGGCATAACCGGTTTTAAGATAGCTGATATGGCTGCAAATGAGCGAGGCCGACAGCAGCGCGTGCAGTCTGGACAGCGGGCGGATGTGTTTGAGACGGACGACGTTCAGCGTCGCCATCAGCAGCGCCAGCAGGAATTCAACCTGATCGTTTGGTGTAGGCGGCGTGCCTTGCAGTTCCCGCGCCAGGTCGCGCAGCTCCCCCAGCACCACCAGCGCCCGGTAGATGTCCGGGTAATTTTGCTCCAGATCAGGCGGTGACAGCTGTGGATTCAATAAAATACGTTCCAGCAGCAAAAAATCCGGCGTCGAAAGGCGTTCCAGCAGCCGGTATTTAAGGTCGGACTCGAAGATGACATGATCGCGCAGGATATGGCTTTCGCCAGTGCGGTAAAAATCAATCAGCCACAGTTTGTAATATTCCAGCGCCTCGTCGCCAACCTGCTCCTGCTGCGACCGATGGTCGGCCATGATATTGCGCCCGGTGAAATCGCCATGTGTCACGCCGCGGTAGGCCGGGATCACACTCCAATCCTTGTGGCGCTCCAACCACCAGATGGGATTGAGCAGCGGCTCGCGCACCAGAGTGAGGGCAAATTTTTCCGCCTGGGGATCAAAATTCGGCAGGTAGGGTTTAAGCTCCTCGTTAGACTGGATTTCGTCCACGATGCGTTTGAGCTTGCCCTTATCTTCGGTATCCAGCTCGAAGGCCTTATAATAATCTTCCGGGATGGAAATATTGTCCTGCTGTTTGCTGCTGTGCAGCAGCCGGAAGGTATGAGTAAAAATCATTCGCAGGCTGTTGGCAATAAGCTGCGGTGCGACCGCCGGGTTGTTATACAACACGTCGAACTCTCGCAGTTCCGCGCCGCTGTAGTTTTCGGCGAACCGGTAGCGGATCGCGCCCAGGTTACGGCTGGTGGCCGACATCACTGCCGTAACCGCCCCGCCCGTAAAACGCCGCTCCACGAATCTGGTATAGTTATCAAACTCGCGCTCAATTTTGTCACGCCGTCCGATCTTCACGACGTACTGCTGGCCGACGCCGCCGCTCCGCTGTGATGGCCGCGCCCGAATCACGGCTGCCCCGGTGAGGCCGGCGGTCAGTGGGGCGGTGTAAATCTGTTCTTCTTCAAAAAACAGGTCGTCCAACAGGTCATAAACCTGCAAGGCCAGCGCCTCCGGCGAAAGCCCACCCGGCGCGCCGGGTAAACGCGCAATCTGGGCGTAATCCTTAAATTCGGTGATGAGTTTCTGCTTTTCCTCCCGCATGATGTGTTCGACGATGCCCGGAATCGTCTCCTGATCGCAGTTAAGCTGGTAGATCAGATCGAGCTTTAAGCTGTGATTGATTCGCTGCTGTTCCTGCTCCCGCCGGGAAAGCCGCGTGTCAAAAGCGGCGTCCAGTTCGCGCAGCAGGCGGGTGATGTAGTCCTCTTCATCTGAGTTCTTAGGATATTTACGAACGAACTGGAACACCCCCCAACGACCCAACGCGCCGGTAAGCGTTTCAAAATCAGGGTAGTTGCTGAGGATAATGCGCGTGAGGGTATCGTTCAGGATGCCTGCCCGAATACGCTCAAGGACTTCTACACCTTCGCCGTTATCCTGATCCGGCACCGGGCCGCGACCGCCGTTCAGCCACATATCCAGAATGAGAACGTGGAAGTGGTTGTAATACAACTGCACCAGCGCATCCTCGGCGGTTTCGACATGGGTGACAAGATAACCTTTAGCCGGCAGGATGCGAAGTAGGGGTTTGTAAAACAGGCTATCGTCTTCGGCCAGCAGAATGCGTTTTGCGCGTTCGGGTAACATGGCAGTCCTTCTCTATGAATAACTCTGGTAGCTGGCCGTCATCGGCAGTTCCAGGCACATGGTTGTTCCCTTGCCAACGGCGCTGTCCCGGACATACAGTTTGCCGCCATGCACCTTTGCTAGTTCGCGGCAGTAATACAGCCCCAGGCCTTGCAGCGCCGTATCCTGGCGGCTGTACTCCGAATAAAACAGATTGAAGATTTTTTCCCATTTGTCCTGCGGGATGCCATCTCCGTTATCCCGCACCAGGATATAATAAACGTATTCGTTCCGTTCCACGCTCACTTCGATCTCGCCCGGCCTGCCGGCGCGTTTGATGGCCTCGTAGGCATTTTGCAGCAGGTTCTTTAACAGCAGTTGAATCCAGACTCGGTCTACATGCACCCGCGCGCGCAGGTGTTTTTTGGTGATCTTCGGCGTCACGGTGTCGGCGCGGTAGTCCTTCGCCAGCTCGATGCCTCCGTTGATGAGTTCGCGCAGGGGAACGTGTTCCGGGTTGAATTTTTTATTCTTGAGAAAGTCCTCCAGCAGCTCGTTAACTTTATGCACCCGGTCAAGCGCATCCTCAATTGTCCCCAGCGGCTCGGCATACAGAGTTCCAAAATCGTCGCTGGTATTTTTCATCTCGCCGAGGGCCTGTCTGATGGCACCCATAATGCCGCGCATATCATGTGCCAGGCCGGCCGTCAGCGCGGCGATTTCCTGCCGCCACTTCTGCTCCTTTGCGCGCTCCAGGTCGTCATACATCTGCGCTTTTTGCAGGGCGATGGCGGCGTAGTCCGCAATTAACGCCAGCAGTTCGCTGTGCTGCCGCTCGTTAAACGGCGCGGTAAAATGGCTTTCCACCACCAGCGCCGCCCGCTCGGAGCAAGGCACGCAGATTTGAGAGCGGGTGCTGCGGATGGCCGGGATATAATCCGGCATCTGCTCCGGTATAATGTCGTTGGCGATAATCCGCTCGCGGTCTTTGATGGCGCGTCCGGCCAGTCCCAGCCGCTCCCCGGTGCCGACGGTGTAAGGCTGCCCTTTCTTCGGCGGCCTGTCCACGCGGTAAAATTCCAGGCTGACCGGCCCGATGACCAGCCGATTGTCCTGTTCGTCATACTCGACCAGCGCGAAGTTATGCGCCACATCCCGGAAGCGGTCGCGGACGGTTTCCAAGATGGTGCGGATGACTTCGTTTGGGTTCAGGCTGTTGATGGCAAAGGCCAGGTCTTTGACGATTTGCAGATGCGATTTTTCGCGCTCCAACTCGCGGTGCTGGAAAGCGCGATTGAGCGCGATGGCGGTTGTTTCGGCGAACAACTGCAAGATATTGCGCTCTCCTTCGTCAAAATCGTGCTGGATGCGGCAGAAAAACAGCAGTAGCCCAATATTAGGCGAACCGGGGTTAGCGCCCCGCAGCGGAAAAACCCCCCGAACGAGGAAATCTTCTTTGTCACGAATGCCGCCGCCCAGCGGGTTTTTGTCACCGATCACCGGCTGGCCGATATTTAACAGCCGTTCGAAGTCTTCTCGAAATGTTTCGGGTTCCGGCGGGTTTTGAACCCCCATCGGCACGCTCAAGCGAAGCTCACCGGTCACATCGTCCCGGTAATAGAGCCGGATGGCATCGGCAAACCGCAGCGTCCGCGCCATCGTGTCAACGACCTGCCTGGCGATGCTGCCTGGATCGTAATCCTCGGCCAGCGTGGCGGACAGGGCACGCAGGCCGACAAGCGTTTCCGCCATATCGAACAGGCGCAGCGTGACGGCCAGGCGTTTGGTATTATAACGCGCCAGCATGTGACGGCAGCGCAAAATCTGAGGATGGTGGCGATATTTGACGCCGGCAACCTGGACAGGGAGTTCGCAGTACAGGACAGCCAGCGTGTTGGCACCAATTCGCACGTTGGCAGCTACCAGATAATAACCCGACCTGCCGGAAAAAGTGCGCTCCCAGGCAAAATGATCGCGGTCTTTATCCCTGGCCGATTGAAAATGGTGAATGATCTGCTTGATGAAGCCGATCTTTTTTTTATCTTCCTCACCATCCCTGGCGGTGGTTAAATCACGATACACCACCTGCTGCGCCGCGTCTATTTGATATTCGCGCCACCGGTCAGGCCCGGCTTTTAGCACCATCCGCACATCCGGCACGGCGCCCGCCGCCCCTCGCAGCAGGTCGCCAATTTCCTTATCCAGGTTAAGACGATCTGGTTGAAGCGTGAGGTTTGAGAGCAGGCGGTCAAAACTTTCCGTCTCGGCTTGGTTCAACCGGTAGTCTTCCTGCCAGCGGTAGTCTTCAATCAGATGCGAGGCCTGCTCGACAAAAAGTCGCAGCGTCTCCTGTTCGACCTGGGTTAGCTCGTGTTTATCCTGCCAGTTGAGGTACAGCACGCCGGTCGGCACATCGGCGCTGCCCAGGCGAACGCCAGCGAAGGCGCGAATGCGCTGTCCCCGAATGAAGGTGTTGGTCAGGTTTTTTGTCGCGCCGGACTGTGTATCGTAGATCGGGGGATGAAGGCGCAGATCGGCAATCGCCAGCAGCCCTTCACGAATGATGCGGTCGCCCAGCCCCTGACCGGCGCGGATCGGCTGCGTCTTTTCGGCCAGTTCTGGCGGGCTGCTGAGGATATTTTCGGTTTCATAGGGCGCGGTTTCGCCCTTTTGAAGCACATAAAAAACCGCGCAGTAGGTATCGTCGAACAGACTGCGCGCGGCGGTGACAATCGCTTCGTACAGGTTTTGCGGCTGTTGTTCGGCGGTGCGCCGTAAAAACTGGAAAGTATCGTTCAAACGTTTTAAGCGGTCGTTGTGTTGCAGCGGCGTGGCAGTGGCGCTCAACAGTTCCAGCGTCTCAGCGGCGCGTCGGGCGAACGTCCGCAGCAGCGCCAGCCGCTCCGGCGCGATGGCAAAATCGGCGTGCTGGTCATCGGCGTACAGCACACCCACCACACCTCGGCTGCCCTCCAGCGGCAGGATGACATATTCTTTTTCCGGCTGCACCGCGTCCACAAAGTCCGGCGGTAGCCCTGCCACGCCGCTCTGTGCGATCAACCGCCGGCCGTGGAACGCCTGGGCGAACAGATTGTCATCATCTACCAGCGGCACGACCATATCCTGAACTCGGTTTAAGAACGGGGTAGGGGTATCGCGGTTTTCCAGGATATACAGCAGCAGCGATTCTAGGTTATCGTGTTTAAAATTGTTCCAGTCATCAAGAGCCTCTTGGCGCGTCAGGTGGCCGACCGCATATTCGCAGCGCAGTACCTTGCCCGATCTATCGGGTACCAGTACCAGCGCGCGGTTGAAACCCAGCGTCCAACCGGACGTGACCCCAGCCAGCAGCAGTTTATAAAGAGCCGCCGTCGCAGGCTGGTGGCGCTGGATGAAAGTTAGCAGATGGCTGATGGCGCGCAGCCGTTCCAGGTATTCGTCGGGCTGGCGCAGCATCTGATCAAACTGCTGTCTGACGCGCAGCGCCGGAGCAGCCTGCTGCAAAAAACGCACCAGTTCGCGCAGTTCCGGCGCCTGCTGTTCCGGTCGGTAGCTGCGTTCAAGCCAGTCGAGAACAACCAGCGCGTATTTTTCGCCCTTCAGGTACACCGGCAGCCCGATGGCTTCGTCCATAACGACATAATCGGCGCTGCACAGCGCCCGGTTTTCGAACGACTGCGCCGAGAGCGAAATGATCCGCGTCTGACGCCGGTCGGTGCGGGTGGTATATTCCCGCTCCAGGGTATGCTCGTCGCGCACGCTGTAAATATCCAGTTTGGCCTGGGGATACATGGCGCTCAATCCATGTCCCAGCAGGCGCAGCGCCTCGGTCAAATTGTCGCTGGCGCGCAGCGCGGATAGGATGGTCGTGTACAGCAGCGCCCGCATCTCCGGCGGAGCTTCGCCTTCGGAAGCTATCCCCAGATAACGAATAGCCTCCTCCCACCGACCGGACGCGGCGTAACTCATCCCGATCCGATCCGGCGTCAGGAAAGCATGGAGCAGGCGCTTCCAGAGCAGGCTTTTGACCTTGCAGATGCCGTTTTCGAGCCAAAAAAAACCGAGTGTGGCATAACGTACCCGGTCGGTGGCAGAAACCAGCGTGGTTTTGTCGAATTCCAGGGCGCGAAGTGTGAGCGCCAGCACGTCCGCATCCTGTTCCAGCACCCGCAGTGGTTCAATAACAACCGACTTGACCGATTGGGTCAGCTCGTCAGCTGCCCATAAAATCGCGTCGGGAGCCAGGGTATCACCGAATGATGTCTTGCTGAGGGCAATTTTAAGCAGCGCATCAATCAGAAAATAATCGCCCCCGGTTTCTGAAAACAGGCTTTCGAGCGCGGCATCGGCGATACGAACACCCTTTTCGGCGCAGACCTGCCGGGCAAACATCTGTCGCTCATCATCGTTCAGGTCGGCGAACAACACCAGCGCGGCAATGCGATTAAAATCCTGGACGCCGTCCGGCAGCGGCATGGCGCTGGCCGTCACAACCTGGAAACTGACATCGCCATCAGCATTATTCTGCGCCAGCGCCGAAGTCACGGCTTCGATCAGTGCCAGCACCAGATCAGACGGCAGCACATCCAGATCGTCCAGAAACAGCACCAACCGCGAGGTAATGCTCCGTGCCAGCGCCACAAAAAAGTGGTCAAGCGGCGCATGAGAGGCCAAATCGGCGGCAATTTGATGGCAGATCAGGACTTGCAGCCCGCGCGCGAAAACATGCTCATTGGTGAGGCTTTGGCGGGGAATATCGCCCATCTGCACGAATACAACCGCATATCCCGCGGCTTGAAGGCGCGCCGCTGCCTGGCGCAGGGCCTTTGTTTTGCCTCGATTCGGCGGGCCGAATACCCGGCAGCATCGCCCGGCGGCCACCGCTTCGCTGATTTGGTCAATTTCAACCTGATAATATGGGAATATTTTATCAATTAACATATGAAAATGCGCGTTATTCAATAATAAACTTTCCGTTATGTTCAGTATAAAACTTTTGTGGTAATAGGGAATGCTCTGGCAGCACAAAACCCCTGATTCTGGGGGTGAACCGGGGAGGGCGTACAGCATTAAGAGTTTATCCATAAACCCACCAGACAGTGGGCTTAAGCCCACTGTTCTGCTGTCAGATCAATCGGTTTGCGGTATAGATACTAAGTCGAACGGCAGGCCAGACTGCCGACGCGCGATTCGCCCGGAACATGGCCGGCGGCGTGGATATGCCTGGCCGAACGGTGGCATAATAGCAGCAAATGATCGGGGGTGTGCCGATGGATATTCTGCGACGATTTTTCGACAACTTCATCAGCGGCGGCGCGCCGCACCCGCTGGAAATGAGCGGCGCGTTTCCTGGCTTTGGCCCGGAACCCGACCCCGCCGACCAGCCGGAGCCGGTTCATCGCAGAGTGCTGATGATTACCCATAATCCGGTGCTGCGAACCCAAGGCGGGCGCACCATCAAGGAATACTTTCGCTGGAACGCCCCAGACGATCTGGCGGCGGATTATATAGACGACCTGCACTGGGCCAGCTATGGTTATGCCCGTTACGAGATCGTCGAACGCCTGGTGGTAGACGGCTACCCGGTGAAGGCCGACGGTTTCCGGTACGACGAAACCAGCTACCTGCAAGCCTGGCGCGAGCGGCGTTTTCACCAGCCGGATGGCGTGGATTACTCGGCGCTGGTGCGGGAATTCCGCATAGTGGAGCGTGTCGGCGACGGCCAGATTGATGAAGTGTGGCTGTTCGGCCACCCCTACGGCGGTTATTACGAATCGATCATGGCCGGGCCGGGCGCTTTCTGGTGCAACGCGCCCCCGTTGGCCGGAACGGAGCAGGCCGCGCGGCGTTTTATCATCATGGGTTTTAACTTCGAGCGCGGCGTGGGCGAAATGCTGGAAGACCTGGGCCACCGCGCCGAGTCCATTCTGGGGCGGGTGTTCGCCGATGTGCCGAAAAACGCCAATCTGTGGGAGCGGTTCACCCGTCACGAGCGAACCCACCCAGGCCGCGCCGAGTGCGGCAATGTGCATTTTGCCCCCAACAGCGAGCGCGATTATGACTGGGGCAATCCGCGCCCCGTCAAAAGCAGCTGTGACGACTGGTACACTTACCCGAAGCTGACCGGCGACCGCCGGCGCTGGGTAGACTGCCGCGAGTGGGGCAGTGGGGACATCCGGCTGCATCATCTGTGGTGGCTGCGGCATCTGCCCCACGCCGCCGGCATGATGGACGGCATTGCCCATAACTGGTGGCAGTATATCATTGATCCGAACACGGTGAGCTAATGGATAAACGGAAAAAGAATGAGATGGATAGACAGTGGGCTTCAGCCCATTGTCGGCTTTAGCCCACTGGCCACACAGGATCAGGCACAGTCTAATGGGTTTATCTATAAAACATACACCGACAACAGGTCTTTTTTGTGCAATATGCCCTTAAAAAGGGCAGCCCGATTGAGCGAGAATCACAAATATGTGACACTATTCACTATCGGCGGGCCGCCAAACCATGCCATAATGGATATAAATGGAGACAGGCGCAATCGCCTGCGCCCCCTTTCAGGAGGCATAACCAATGGTTAACTGGAACGATAAATTCGCCGAACGCACCGCCTACATGAAACGCTCGACCATCCGCGAAATCCTCAAGCTCACGCAGAGGCCGGAGGTGATTTCTTTTGCCGGCGGCCTGCCCGCGCCGGAACTGTTTCCGCTGGAGCGCGTTCAGGCAGCTGCCCGCGCGGTGCTGGAACAGCGCGGCCAGCAGGCGCTCCAGTACAGCACAACCGAAGGCTGCGACGAACTGCGCGATTGGGTGGCGGCGCGCCTGTCGCGCGGCGGCCTGACGATTACCCGCGATAACGTGCTGATCGTCAGCGGCGCGCAGCAGGCGATTGACCTGGTAGGCCGCGTGCTGCTGGATGATGGCGATACGGTCGTGCTGGAAAACCCGACTTATCTGGGGATGCTGGCCGCCTGGCGACCCTACAACCTGCATTATTCGGTCATCCCCACCGACGCCGACGGCCTGCTGGTAGACCGGCTGGATAAGGTGCTGGTGCGGCGTCCAAAGCTGATCTATCTGGTCCCGAACTTCCAGAATCCGCAGGGCGTCACGCTCAGTTGGGAGCGGCGTGAGCAGTTGGTCGAATATCTGGTCGAATACGACGCAGTGGTCATCGAAGACAACCCCTACGGTGAGCTGCGTTACAGCAGCAGCCATATCCCGTCGCTGTACGAATTCGATGCCAGCTGCCGGGGCAGCCGGTCGCTGGACGGCCACGTGATTTACGCCGGCACGTTCTCGAAAATCCTCGCGCCGGGGCTGCGTCTGGGCTGGGTAGCCGCGCCGACCCCGGTTATCGAAAAACTGGTGCAGGCCAAACAGGGGGCGGATTTGCAGTCCGGCACGCTGTCGCAGCTTGTGGCCTACGAAACGTGCAAGGATGGTTTCATCGAAGACCATATCGAGCGGCTGCGCGCCGTTTACCGCCAGCGCCGCGACCTGATGCTGGCGGCGATGGAGGAATTTTTCCCGCAGGAAGCCCGCTGGTCGAAACCCGAAGGCGGCCTGTTCCTGATGGTTAGCCTACCGGAATTTTTAGACGCTTCCGACCTGCTTAAAGAGGCCATCAACCGGCAGGTCGCGTTCGTGCCGGGGCAGGATTTCCACGTCGAAGGCGGGTACAACACCTTCCGGCTCAATTTCTCGAACGCGCAGCCGGCCAAAATCGAAGAAGGCATCCGGCGGCTGGGGCGGTTGTTAAAGGATGTGGTCGTTCGCCAGCCGGTTTAGGCGCATTGGCCGGGTAAATCGTTTCGATTTACGTCACATTAACCCCACCCCCGGCCTCTCCTCGTATTCAGGGATGGGTGAAAGATCACGCCCCACTCCCCTGAATTCGGGGGAGCGGGGTTAGGGGTGAGGGGGTTAGGCGCATTGGCCGGGTCAGTGGGCGAAGAAGCCGAAATCCACATAGTAACAGGTGGTCTGCGTTTCGCCGCACGAAGCTTCGCCGTGCTGTTTGAAGATGAACACGCGCGGGTTGTGGCGTTTCATCTTCTTTTTAAGCGTGTTCCACTGCGAATTGGACGGCTGCTGCCGGCCTTCCGCCAGGATGAAATAAGCTGGGTCAAAAATGGCGCGGTAGCTGCCGTCCGGGCGGCTTTCCAGCCGGCGCAGGTAAGTGGTTTTACCTGACGGGTCATGGCTGAAAATCTCCCGCAGATAGGCCAGCACCGCCGTTTCGGGGCGCGGCATAAAAGCCGGTAAATCCTGCATTGTGTTCCCTCACTGAATTTTATCCATTATAATCCTGTCGGTCTTTCTACAGGGAGGCACGGATTATGCTGACTGGGATGCGAGCGAAAACGGGGCTGGAGTGGTTCGGCTGTTTCGCCGTGCTGGCGTGCATGGCGGCGCTGCTGGCCGCCTGCGGGGGCGAATCGGCTACAACCATCGAACCCCTTGACGCACCGACGCTGCTTCCGCCCACGCCTACGTTGGCTCCCACGCCCACTTTTTCACCCACACCTGCCGGCCCCACCGCGCTGCTGGTGTGGTGGCCGGAACCGCTCGCCCCGGTGGGCGACATCACGGCGGCGGCGGTGCTTTCCGCCCAGATCGAAGCCTTTGAGCAGGCTCATACTGATATTATGATCGAATCGCGCCTGAAAAAGCCCAAAGACGTGGGCGGCATTATGGAAACCCTGCGCGTTGCCAGCGCCGTCGCGCCGGGCGCGCTGCCGGATTTAACGCTGCTGCGCCGTGAAGACCTGCTGGTGGCCGTCCAGTCCGGGCTGGTGCAGCCGCTCGAAGGGCTGGTTTCGTCCGCCATCCTCGGCAGCCTGTATACGGCGGCGCTGGAATTGGGCCAGGTGAACGGGCAGCTCTACGGCCTGCCTTACATCCTGGATGTGAACCACATCGCCTACCGGGGCGATTTTCTCAGCGATGAGTTCGCGCTGTTCGAGACCGTGCTGGCGCGAGGGCGGCGCTTTGTTTTTGCCGCCGGCAATCCCAACGCCATCAGCGGCGTTTTCCTGACGCAGTATCTTTCCGCGGGCGGCAGCTTGTCGGACATCAGCCTGGGGGAAATCAACCCGAACGCGCTGGAGGCTGCGCTGCGGTTTTACGAGCAGGCCGCCGCTGCCGGACTGGTGGACCCGGCGGTGCTGACGTTTGCCTCCGCCGATGATTACGTGGCTGCCCTGCGCGACAGCACGCTGGATGCCGGGGTGGTTTCGTCCACTGTCTACCTTAATCTGGCGGCGGACGATCCCGGACTGGCTTTTGCGCCTGTCCCGATGCAGGCCGGGCAGCCGACCACGCTGCTGAACGGCTGGCTGTGGGTCATCACCACCGCCAACGCCGACCGCAAGATGATGGCTGCCGCTTTTCTGGAATGGATGATGGAAGCCGGGAGACAGGCCGACTACACCGAGGCCATTCACATGCTGCCTTCGCAGCGGGCCGCCATGCGCCAGCTAGACATCAACCCAGTTTATCTGGACTTTGTGACACAACTGCTGGGGAATGCCATTTTGCTGCCGCCGGAGATCGGCAGTAGCCCCACCGCCCGCGCCATGCAAAACGCGCTGGCCGCCGTTTTAAGCGGCCAGCGCAGCGCCGAGCAGTCGGCTCAGGATGTCCTGAACCAGCTTTCCGGCTGATCTGTGATTTCATTCACCGCACGCTGGCCGAACCGAGCGCCAGCTTGAGTTTGTCCAGGTTGATCGGTTTGGCGAGATACCCGTTCGCGCCGGCGGCTTCGGCTTCTCTGGTCAGCGGCGGCGAATACGCCGAGATCATGATGATCTTTAGGTGGCGCGTCTGGGCATTACGGCGCAGTTCGCGGCACAGATCAAGCCCATTGGAGTCCGGCAGCATGATGTCGAGCAGGATGGCTTCCGGGTCTTCATAGGCCAGTTTGTCCCACATCTGCCGCCCGGACATCGCCCCAATGGGCTGGTGGCCGATCAGGTTGAGGAAGCTGCTCAGCATTTCGATGGTCAGGTGTTCGTCGTCTACAATGAGAACTTTCGCCATAAGTTGCTTTTCCGTTAGTGTGCGTAACCTAAGTGTAACGAAAGAATGCCTCGTTCGACCCATGACGTTAGTCGGGGTGAAAGGATTTATTCTGTCGAATTTAAGGATTTTTCGTAAAGACGGTATGTCCGGTAAATGTCCGACCCGAAACTGAGGGCGATGCTGACCATATTTTCGTTCACTTCCAGAATCCAGCCGGAGTCGGAATGCTGGATGCGCGGGTCGGCCAGCAGCGCCTCCAGGACGTAATAATACAGCACTGCCGCCACGCCCTTTTCGCGGTAGGCTTCCTTAACGCCCATCAGGGGGATGCGCGCCGTGTCTATCACTGGCCGGATCTTCCAATGCCACAGCGCCTTCAGCAGCGAAAAAACTTCCGGCACGCCGGGACGCGGGTAAACCCGGTGCAGCACCTGGTTGAAGTCCGGCACGGCCATCACAAAACCCGCCGGTTCGCCGGCCACCTCCGCAAAAAATGCCTTGTCGGGGTCGAAGAATTGTCCCAGGCTTTTAACCATCGTGTCCAGCTCGCGCGGGGTCATCGGCACGAAACCCCAGTTTTTGTCCCAGGCCGCGTTGTACAGTTCTTTAAATAGTTCAAATTCGCCCTTAAGGTTCTGGGGGTTAATCTTGCGGACGGTGATTTTGTTGCGTTTCATCACCGCTTCGGTCAGGCGCTTCAGGCGGTCGCCGGTTTTGTGTTCCAGCGCCCCCTGGCGGCTGAGGTGAAAGCTGTACACGTCCATCGCCTTCTGAAAGCCCGCGCCTTCGATCAGCCGGCTGTAGTAGGGATAGTTGTAGGGCATCAGCAGCACCGGGCGGGCGAAGCCGTCCACCAGCACGCCGACATCTTCATGCGTGGTGAAGGTCTGCGGGCCGCGAATGGCATCGTATCCCCGCGCGCGCACCCACTCGGCGGCGGTTTCCAGCAGGGCAGCGGCGGCTTCCTGGTCGTCGTAGACCTCGAACAGACCGAACCATCCGATGTGCTGGTTGTGGAACTGGTTGTGCCGGTGGTTGATGTAAGCGGCAATCGTGCCGACCAGCCGCCCATCCCGCCAGGCGGTGAAAAAATCCCCCTCCAGGTACTCCGCCCAGGCCGGATTGTGCTGTTTGTCCAGCAGGTCGCGGCGCATGGACAGCAGCGGCGGAACCCAGTGCGGATCGCCTTTGTACAGCGTCCAGGGGAACTCGAACAGGGCTTTAAACTCGTCGCGGTTTTCAACTTTGCGGACTTCGACAGACATGGCGCTTGGCTTTCGACCTCTCCCCTGATGGCGGCCTTAATGTTACTCCGTTTTGGCAGACGCGCAAAAAAAACCATAACTTCTCACCGTCGCCTCAGCAGGTGTTATTCGACAGTTCATCGGTTTGGGTGTATGCTGGCAGAGGAGAACTTCTGGTTCTCCTCGGTTTTTTCTGGGCGCGGTATGGAGGCGTAGTTGTATGTTTAAGGATATAGGCCAGGTCAGCCAGGCTTTGAGCGAGCAGCAGTACATTTCGACCGACGAAATTTCGACCGTGATGTTCCTGGCCGAAAAACTGGAAAAGCCGGTGCTGGCCGAAGGGCCGGCGGGCGTGGGCAAAACCGAACTGGCGAAAGCCTGGGCCAAAGCCACCGGCTGCCGGTTGATCCGCTTGCAGTGTTACGAAGGGCTGGATGAAAGCAAGGCGCTGTACGAGTGGGAATATGCCAAACAGATGCTCTATACCCAGCTTTTACGCGATAAACTGAGCGAACTGCTGGCGCAGGCAGTTACGCTGACGGAAGCCGCCGACCGGCTGGGGCAGGAGGAAAACGCCTTCTTTTCGGAGCGGTTTTTGCTGCCGCGTCCGCTGCTCCAGGCCATCACGTCGCCGGAGCCGGTGGTGCTGCTGATTGACGAAATAGACCGCGCCGACGCCGAATTTGAGGCTTTTTTGCTGGAAATCCTGAGCGATTTTCAGGTATCCGTGCCGGAATTGGGGACGATTGTCGCACGCCACCGGCCTACCGTCGTGCTGACCAGCAACAATACCCGCGATCTGTCGGAGGCGCTCAAACGCCGCTGCCTGTACCTGTTTATTGACTATCCCGATCACGAATCGGAAATGCGTATCGTGCGGATGCGCGTGCCGGAACTGAGCGCTAAGCTGGCCCAGCAGGCGGTGGAAGTGGTGCAAAGCCTGCGCCAGATGGACTTGAAAAAAAGCCCCAGCGTATCGGAAACGATTGACTGGGCAAAGGCGCTGGTGATGATGAACGCCGACAGCCTCGACCGGCACACGCTGGAAACCACCCTTACGGTGCTGCTTAAACACGAAAGCGACGTGCAAAAGGCCCGGCGCACCCTGATGGAAGGCCGCGACCACCCGCTTAACCGGCGGCCTGGCAGCGGCGCGGCCCGGCGCGGCAGCTGGCCGAATTAGTATATCAACTTAGCACATAGACAATAGGGCAGTGGGCTTAAGCCCACTGCATTATGCGGATCAATTAGATTCATGTACTTGGTTAGAATGATAGGCACCGTAGGGGCGCTTCCCGGTGGGGCGGCCCAGCGTGGCCGCCCCTACACGCCAAACACCGTTTTAACCGGCTATGGCCTACGCATTCGAGCCAACAATAACCGGAAAGCCGGCCCTGCTTACTGGTCTCCGCCTTTCGCCGTTGTCTGAGTCAGCACGCGCTGGTAGACGAAATACACCACAGCGGCAATCACGGCGACGACAACGGTAAACAGCAGCGCCGTACCCAAGAAGTCGGTTATGGGCGGCGGATTGATACCCGCTTCGCTCACAAATCGCAGCGAGATATACGGCGCCAGCAGGCTGACGAGGAAGGTGACGATGACGATGACGACGAGGCCATAGCGAAGCAGACGCAGACGAGCCTTTACATCGGATGGTTGAATCATCATTTCCCCCCATTATGCTCTGGAACAATTAAGTATGCTGATTTGATTCTGAGGGAATAATTGTTAAACTTCAACTTAGCAATCTATTATCATATATATTCTTAACATATATATTATCAGATCGGTTTCATATAATAGTGGAGAGTCTCTTAACGACCGGTTTTCGCCGACAGCCCGGCATATGCCTGTCAAACATCAGGTCGCAGTGGATTTCGTCGGAGCAGATAGAGGCACTTTCTGAGGTGATTTTCCGAATAGATGAAAATCTACCCCAGATTGTGCCTCTCCCTTTACGTTTGCTTTGTTAAAAGCGTCAGCCCATCAGGGCGGCGCTCATCCGCAGTTATTGTGCTTGTTTTGCGCGTTTAATTCTGCGAGGGCGCGCCTTCCACCACCGGGATGGCGTCCGGCTCGATGGTATGGCCGTTGCCGACGGTTTTGCTGCGCGGCTGCGCTGTCACGTAGCTGCCGTACAGCCGCCATTCGTCCATGCGGCAGGAATGAACCAGTTTGCCGTCCCACACCGTCATATCCGGGCAGCTTTCGCACATATCCACGCGGCCATCTTCCATCAGGTCCGGCCCCTGGATAATGCCGATGCTCTGGACAAAAATCGGCTGGAACAACCGCTGCGGGTGGGCCAGGAAATCCTTGAACCACGCGCTGACGGTCTTACGCACGCCCTTGTCCACCAGCCCCAGCAGCATAGCGATCTTGGGGATTTTGTTGCTGGGCGAGTAAATAACA
>JAPKMO010000063.1 GCA_026645945.1 Anaerolineae bacterium | reverse complement strand
AGCTGCGGCCTGGTTGGGGGAAGAGTGATCGGTTTCTAGTATTTCAATCTCATTCACATTACACAGGCGAGCGAAGATATAACCGTACTGCTCCAGGATGGCGAGATGGCTGCCCGGCGCGGCCAGAGCTTTGATACGGCGGCCTGGGTCGACTTCATACTCAGCGCGTGTGTTGCGAATGCCGCGCACCAGATCAGCAATCAGGTTCATTTCGGCTTCGGCATTTTCGTCGAGATAAGCTGTGTCGGACTGCGGCCATTTTGCAGTGATAAGCGCCTCGCCTTCGTGGGGAATATACTGCCACAAAGCCTCGGTCACGAATGGCATAAACGGGTGCAGCAGACGCAGGCAGGTATCCAGCACGTACACCAGCACGCGGCGCGTTTTTGTTTTGGCTTCGTCATCGCCTTCATAAAGTGGATGTTTGCTGACCTCGATATACCAGTCGGCAAACTCCCCCCACAGAAATTCGTGAATCTGGCGTCCAGCTTCTCCGTACTGGTAAATGTCGAACAGATACTGGACACTGCCGACCAGCCGGTTCAGACGGCTGGCAATCCAGCGCGAGGGTAAATCGAGTTCAGCAGCGGGCGGCATTCCTGCCGGCAGATCACCATCCAGGTTGCCGGTGATAAAGTTGCCGATCTGCCAGATTTTGTTGACGAATCGCCAGTTTGCCTCCACGCGGTCGCGGTCCAGGTTCAGATCGTTACCAGGCGTGCCGCTGGTGACGAGTGTAAACCGCAGCGGGTCGGTCCCATATTGATCCATAATCTCCAGAGGATCAATGGTGTTACCCAGCGTTTTGCTGATCTTTCGTCCGTATTTGTCCCGAACCAGGCCGTGTAAATAAACGGTTCGGAAAGGCACGTCTCCTGTGAACCAGATACCGAGCATAATCATGCGCGCTACCCAGAAAAACAGAATGTCGTAGCCAGTTTCCATCATGCTGGTTGGGTAGAAGCGTTTCAGGTCTGGCGTCTGCTCCGGCCATCCCAGCGTGCTGAAGGGCCACAGTCCGCTGCTGAACCAGGTATCCAGCACATCTTCTTCGGGTGTCCAGCCATCTCCCTTTGGCGGTGTTTTACCCACATACACTTCGCCGTTTGGCCCGTACCAAGCGGGGATACGATGCCCCCACCAGAGCTGGCGGCTGATACACCAGTCCTGGATATTTTCCATCCAGTGGTAATACACCTTCTCGAACCGCTCCGGCACGATTTTAATCCTGCCCTCGCGCACGGCGGCGATGGCTTTTTCTGCCAGGGGTTTGGCTTTAACGAACCACTGCGTGCTGATAAGAGGCTCAACCACTTCGCCGCCGCGCTGGCTGCGCGGCACGATCATGGTATGATCGGTCACTTTGATGGTCAGCCCTGCCGCTTCCATGTCTGCCCATAGTTTCTCGCGGCAGACGAAACGATCAAGCCCGGCGTAGGGGCCAGCTTCTGCGTTCATGGTAGCGTCCCGATTCATCACGTTGATGACCGGCAAGTTGTGCCGCTGGCCGATTTCGTAATCGTTAAAATCGTGGCCCGGTGTGATTTTTAACGCGCCTGTCCCGAACTTGCGGTCAACATACTCATCGGCGATAATCGGAATGGGCCGGTTAAGGCCAGGTACGTAAGCGGTCTTGCCGATCAGATGTTTATAGCGCTCGTCTTCGGGATGCACGCAGACTGCTGTATCGCCCAGGATTGTTTCCGGGCGTGTTGTGGCGACTGGAATATGTTCCCCGCCTTCGACCGGATATTTGAAGTAGTACAGCTTGCCCTGTTCCTCGTCGCGCTCGACTTCGAGGTCGGAAACGGCAGTCTGTAAACCCGGACTCCAGTTTACCAACCGGGGGCCGCGATAGATCAGCCCATCCTCGTAAAGGCGGACGAACACTTCCTGAACGGCGCTTGAAAGGCCATCATCCAGAGTGAAACGCTCCCGGTCCCAGTCGCAGCTTGCGCCCAGACGGCGGTGCTGGTTCTGAATCGTGCCACCATATTTTTCCTTCCATGCCCAGGTACGAGCCAGAAATTCTTCACGACCGATCTCCTGGCGGCTGGTTCCCATGTCCCGGAGCATTTTTTCAACCTGCAACTGTGTGGCAATCCCGGCATGATCGGTGCCGGGAACCCACAGCGCCGCCTTTCCGCGCATTCGTTCGTAGCGGATCATCAGATCTTCGATGGATGCGGTTAGCGCGTGGCCGATGTGCAGCGCGCCGGTGACGTTTGGCGGTGGCATACTAATGACAAATGTTTCTGCTTGGGGTGAAACAATCTCCGGCTTGAACCAGCCGTTTTTCTCCCACCAGTTGTAGATGCGCGGCTCTGTTTCGGCAAAATCGAACACTCTGGGCATTGGTTTTGTCATGTGCTGCTCCTGCTGAAAAACAAAAACCCTTTCGTCCAGACAGACAAGGACGAAAGGGTATCCTTCGCGGTACCACCTTGTTTCCCCGGCAGCAAAAGCCGAGGCACTCTAAAGCGTTAACGGGCTTACCCGGCCATGCTTACTGTGCTTCAGCAAGGCAACTCCTGGGTGACATTCGACGAAACGCTGCGAGCGAGCTTTCAGCCCAATGACTCGCACTCTCTGACGCAGGGAATTTCGCTTACTCTCCCATTCGCAGTTGTTGGCATATAAGATTGCGAGTAGTGTAACACAGCCCCAGATGCGCGTCAATCCTGCGCCCCTTGTCACAAATTTAAAGATTACGATCATTGCTTGCACCGCAGATTCTTTCGTGCTAGACTGTCAACAATACTCGTCGAGTAAATTAACCTGAACCCAATCATGCCTGATAAGATACTGATTGTAGATGATGATATAGACAGCCTCAAACTCATCAGCCTGATGCTCCAGCGGCAAGGTTACGAGGTGATCGCTGCAAATGCCGGTAATCAGGCCATCTCCAAAGCCAGCAGCGAACATCCCGATTTGATTATTCTGGATGTGATGATGCCGGATATGGACGGTTATGAGGTCTGCCGCCGCCTGCGCGCAAACCCCGATACCCGTCCGATACCGATTATCATGTTCACGGCCAAAACGCTGGTTGATGATAAAGTCGCTGGCTTTGAAGCCGGGGCTGATGATTACCTGACCAAACCCACACATCCGGCGGAACTGGCTTCTCGCGTAAAAGCTATGCTGGCGCGCAGTGTCGCGCAGCGCCGCGCCGAGCCGGCTAAGGGTTTGGCGATCGGTTTTGTTGGGGCTAAGGGCGGCGTAGGTACGACCACGCTGGCGCTGAATGTGGCGGCGGCGCTGACCCTGGCAGGGGAAAACCCTGTGCTGGCAGACTTCTGTTTAGGGCATGGCAGTTTAGGTCTGCTGCTAGGTTTGGGTCATTCTCATGGTATGGCGAATGTGCTGAGTAAACCAACCAGTGAAATCCGTCCATCTCTGATTGATGGCGAGATGGCGGTTCACCAGTCCGGCTTGCGCGTTTTGCTTTCGTCTGCTCGCGTTAAAGAGGCGCAGTTAAACTATTCATTTGAAGCGGCTGTGGGGGTGGTACGCGCGTTAAAAACGATGGGGCGGCCTGCCATTTTTGATCTTGGCAGCGGCCTTTCTTCTATCACCAGTCGTCTTCAACGTGAGATGGACCAGATTGTGATGGTGCTGGAGCCAAATCATGTTGCTTTAACGATGGCGCATGAAATGCTTCATGAGTTAGAACCCGATGGTTCGCGTCGAGTTCATATTGTAGTGGTTAACCATTCACCATCCAGCCTGCAAACCCCCTGGCATGAAATTGAGCAGGCGCTTGGGCAGGAAATTCGCGCGATTATTTCCGCAGCGCACGATCAATTGTATCAGGCTACAAAAACATCCGTTCCCCTGGTTATTTATCAACCAAACGCGGTATTTTCCAGCCAGATTATGAAGTTTACCGAGGATTTGAATATGCGCGTGAAGGCTGAACCAGGCGGCGAGATGCTCCTCTGAAAAATAAGACTATTTTAGATATTGTGATGAATTCAGAAGCGATTCGTTCCGCGGCAGATTTACTTAAACAGTCGAGTTTTGTTGTTGCCTTTACGGGCGCTGGAATCAGCACGCCTTCGGGGATTCCTGATTTTCGTAGTCCACACTCAGGACTCTGGAATGATGTAGATCCAATGGCTGTCGCCAGTATTCATGGGTTTCGGCAGAACCCGGAAGCATTTTACGCCTGGATTTATCCTCTGGTTCGTCTGACGATCAATGCCAAGCCCAATCCGGCACATGACGCCTTGGCCCGCCTTGAAGTATTAGGGAATCTGAAAGCCATCATCACCCAGAACATTGATATGCTGCACTCGCGCGCGGGGAATACGGTTGTATATGAACTGCATGGTCACATGCGCGAGGCAACCTGTGTTCATTGTTTCGCGGTTTACCCGGCAGAGCCGCTGATCGCTCAGTTTTTGAAAGATCATCAGGTGCCGCATTGTCCTTCATGCGGCAGCGTGCTTAAGCCGAATGTGATTCTGTTTGGCGAACAGCTTCCAATCCGGCAGCTGCTTGCTGCCCAGGACGCCGCGCGCAAAGCCGACGTGCTGCTGGTGGTCGGTTCTTCGCTGGAGGTTGCTCCGGCCAGTGATATTCCGGTTCTGGCAAAAAAATACGGCGCGCAGATTATTATTGTGAATTTAGAGCCAACGCCGCTTGATTCGCTGGCGCAAATTGTGATTCGCGCCGATGCTGCTGAGGTTCTTCCGCAGATTGTGGCGCATATAGAGGTTAGAGTATGAATATTGCTGCCGATAGCAACCATACAGCCTCCATGCTGGCGCGGTATGAGCGGCTGATGGACATCAGTATGCAGCTAAACTCCACGCTTGATCTGGCGTCCCTGCTGCGTAAGATCATCTCGGCGGCTAAGGAACTGACTAATACCGAAGCCGCTTCCATTCTTTTGATTGATCCAAGTACGGGCGAGCTGCGTTTTGAGATCGCCTCAAATATTAACCCGCATGAGATTGAAAAAATCGTTGTGCCGATGGAAGGCAGCATCGCCGGCTGGATTGTGACGCACGGCGAGCCGCGCGTGATCGAGGATGTGACCAAAGAGCCGGGTTGGAGCAGAAGCGTTGACGATACAATAGAATTTCATACTCGGAATCTGCTGGGCGTCCCCATGCGTACGCATAAAAAAGTTATTGGCTGTTTACAGGCAGTCAATAAGCTTGGCACGGGTAAGTTTGATGAGGACGATATAACGACACTGACTGTTCTTGCCAGCCAGGCGGCTATTGCGGTCGAAAATGCCCGGTTGTTCCAGCAAAGCGACTTTATCGCGGAGATGGTGCATGAACTCCGCACGCCGCTGGCTGCGTTGAAGGCCAGCACGGTGCTGCTGCTTCGACCTGATCTCCCGTCTGATCGTGGCCGCGATATTGTTACAACCATGCAGAGCGAAACGGAGCGCCTGATTCGGCTGACCAGCGAGTTTTTAGATTTGGCGCGGTTGGAGTCGGGGCGCACGCGGCTTGATATTACCCGGTTTGATCTCCGCGAGCTGCTGTCAGAAAGTGTAGAGGTCGTTCTACCCCAGGCGAACGCTAAAGGGGTTGATGTAGCCATCAAGTCGGAGCGTTTTACGGTGGCAGCTGACCGAGGTAAGGTTAAACAGGTTTTGCTCAATTTGCTGACAAACGCAATTAAATATAACCGGGAAAATGGGCATATTATCGTCTCGGCCACCGAAGTTGAGAACCAGGACAAGCCTTTTGTTCAGATTGCCGTCAAAGACACCGGTTTTGGCATCTCTAAAGAGCATCAGAAGCATATGTTCGAGAAGTTTTTCCGGGTTGCCGATACTGCTGGCTTCACGCAGGGTACGGGTTTAGGCCTGGCAATCGCCAAACATATCGTTGAGGCGCATGGCGGGCAGATCACCCTGGAAAGTGAAGCGGGTGTAGGGTCAACCTTCTTTATTACTCTCCCTCTTGCTACCCGCTAAAAATCGAGCAGAATTTTCAGCGCGCCGGGTCGTGCCGCGTGCTGTAGGGCCTCAATGATCGAGTCGAACGGGTAGCGCGCTTCGATCAAAGCGGTAACATCTATTAATCCTATCTTTAACAGGCGTATGGCGCTTTCAAAGGGGCCGCACCGGCTGCCGATGAGCCGGATTTCGCGGACTGCGATCTGCGTCAGGTCGGCTTTGGGCAGACCATTATAGGTACTTTTGAGAATCAATGTTCCGCGTGGTTGGACAAGCCGGAGCGCATCCTCAAAACCCTGCGCCTGCCCAGTACAGTCTATAACAATGTGGAAACTTTCGGCGCGCGTTTCGGGATATGCTGCCGCCGGTATATCCCATTTTTCCAGCAGCCGTTTTTGCAACTCTCTGCGCGTGATGCCGATCACTTCCGCGCCGGTCAGCTTCAGCACCTGGGCGGCCAGCAGCCCCAACTTACCCAGGCCGAGAACGGCTGCTCGATCGCGCGGTGAGATATGCACCGCCTCGGTTATTTGAAGGGCAGCCGCCAGAGGCTCGATAAAGACGGCCTGATCGTCGCTGATTGCATCCGGTACAACGTGTAAATTTTGAGCGGACAGCGCCATATAATCGGCAAATGCGCCGGGGTGACGGCGAATACCAACCGTCCTGCGGTTGCGGCATTGGCTGGGGATGCCAAGCCGGCAAAAATCGCAGCTGCCACAGGCGACGTTGATTTCTCCCACCACTCGTTTGCCGAGCAAATGAGGCGGGCCTTGTTCGACCACAGCGACAAATTCATGACCAGGAATGCCCGCGAAGTCGTACATCCCCGCGATCAGTTCCAGATCGGTGTTGCAGATGCCGGCCCGCCGGATTTTGAGTAAAACCTCGTCTCCCTGTGGTTCTGGAAGGGGTATGGCTGTCTGGAGCCTGGTCTGGTTGTTGTCGTATACCAGCGCGCGCATAAATACCTAAACCTCGGCAGTCTGGAGGTTATGCCGCCGGTTGATAAACGGGATTTCTCCCTTTTCCCAGGATACTAGCAGAGGCACAGCGATAAAAATAGACGAGTATGACCCGGTGAGCAGCCCGGCAAACAGGATAAAAACGAACTGTTTGATGCTCTCACCGCCAAAAAGCATGATGGCGATGATGACGAAAAAGACGTTAATCTGGGTTGTCAGCGAGCGGTGAATGGTTTCCAGGATGCTCCGGTTGACGATTGTTTCATACGGCTCGCCCAGGAACTTGGGGATGTTCTCGCGGATTCGGTCAAACAGCACGATGGTATCCTGAACGGAAAAACCGACGATCATCAGTACGGCGGTCAGAAAAAGCGCATCCACTTCCCAGCCAAACAGAAGCCCCATCAGGGACATGATGGCTGAGACGATCAAAACATCGTGCAGCATGGCGAGAATCGCGCACACGCCATATCGAAAAGCATCTGGCACCTGCCGGAAAGCCAGGATGATAAACCCTGTAACGATAGCTGCCGCCACCAGCACCGCGACGAAGGCCGCCTGAGTAACTTCCTGCCCGATGAGGGCTGAAACATTTTCTACGCGCAGTGCGTCACGGTCAAGCGGCGCTAGTGTGTTCAGCCGGTCCTGAATCTGGCGGGTTTCCGCCTCATTATGATAACCGGTGCGAACCGACCAGCGATTCTGGCTGCTTTCCCCAAGTTGCTGAATCAGCGGGTTGTCATCGCCAAATTCGGTGAAAACGGTTCGCAGGCCGGACTCGTCGGCGCCGGCTTCCGTAAAACGCAGCTCGTAGATGCTGCCGCCCTCGAAGTCAATGCTCAGGCGGAACAGCCGCCCGGTTGTTGCCGCCGAGTAGAGGATGATGAGGATGCCGGGAATAATAATCAGTGAGGAGAACAAATAGTACCAGCGGCGTTTTTCTACGATGGTGAACATCGTTTATAACTCCTTTGGGTTAGACGCCCATCAACCATTTGCGGCTTTCGGCGGGTTTTTTGAAGATAGGCAGCAGAATATGCAGGAACGTTCGGGTTACAATGATGGCCGTAAAAAGGTTGAGTGTTAAACCTAATGCCAGGGTAACAGCGAATCCGCTGACGACGCTCGCGCCTGGTGTCTGACCAAAAAGGAATAACACGCCACTAATTAGGATGGTTGAAATGTTGGAGTCGCGGATGGAGTTCCACGCCCTTGCAAAACCCTCCGTAACGGCGCTGTCAATGTCCTTGTTAGCGCGCAGTTCTTCGCGCATTCGCTCAAAAATCAGGATGTTCCCATCTACTGCCGAACCGATGGAGATCAAAAAACCGACGATAGCCGGCAGTGTCAGGGTGATAGGAATCAGTTTAAAGAGCGCCAGGTTTAGCAGAATAAACACCAGCAGCGCCAGGCTGGCCGCTGCTCCTGGTACGCGGTAGTTGATCGTCATGAATGCCAGGATGATAAATACACCGATGACACCGGCTCGGATGCTGAGATTGACCGATTCTTGGCCGAGAGTCGCGCCGACGGTTTCGCTGCTGATGACCTCCAGCGGGATAGGCAGCGCGCCGGAACGCAGTTGCAGCGCCAGGGTTTTGGCCTCTTGTTCGGTGAAGTTGCCGGTAATGACTCCGCCGGTATCCAGCTGCGCCTGAATCGTTGGTGCGGACAGAACGATACCATCCAGGACAATCGCCATCGGCTGCCCGATACGCGAGGCGGTGAAGGGACCGAAGACGCTGCCACCCGCCGGCGTTAGTTCAAACTGAATTTCCCAGCGACCATCTGGCCCCAGGCGTGCGGCGGCAGCTTGCAGCCCAGCCCCGGTTATGACCGTCTCAAAGGGCTGTCCGGTGGCCGGGTTAAGCAGCGGTTGCTCTTCAACTGCTGTTGGTTGTTCGTCGCTGTTTGTTGGTGCAGCGGGCGCAGCTTCGGGGCTGTCTGTCTGGCGCTGCTCCTGGATGATTACCTGTTCAGTGGTGAGGATTTTTCGCCCGGTTAACTGTCCGACCTGGGCGCTTAAACCGCCGAAATCCACGAATTCCAGAAGCGCCGTCCGCTGGATGGTTTCGATTGCCTGCTGAGGGTCTCGCACACCCGGTAATTCGACCAGGATGCGGTTATTGCCCTGAAGCTGGACGGTGGCTTCCCCCACCCCCAGGGCATTTACACGGCGGGAAACGTTGTTGGCTGCCGTTCGCAAATCTTCTTGCGAGAATGTTCCCACCGGAAGTTGTGATTGCAGCAAAACGCGCAGCCCACCGACGAGATCAAGCCCTAGGCTTTGCTGAACATTCAGGCTGATGTCGCTTTTACCGTCTCCGTCGCTGTCAATGTGAATACCCTGGGTGTCGGGCAGCGACACCCAGACACAGAATATGGTGAGCAGCAGAATAAATATCAGCCAGCGAACATGACTATTCATGTGGCGAGTAACCTTTCTCGGTTATGTTGCTCGGCGTGGCACTTAATGCTCCGGTGGGTGTGCTTCGTCAGTTTTGAGCCGCATATCTCTTTTCAGGGTTTCGGGGTCGTAGGGCTGCACTAGAGCTGCGGTCACAAGACGGATAGTGACACCATTGGCAATTTCAACATGGGCGATGCCTTCGTTGGCTTCAATAGATGTGATTTTGCCGATGATGCCTCCGTAGGTTATGACCTCGCTCCCGATGCTGAGGTTCTGGATATATCGCTGGCGTTTTTCAAATGCGCGCTGCTTGGGGAAGATCACCATTGCCCAGTATGCGCCAAGCGCCAGTGCCATAATGAATGCGAGCAGCGCAAACTCTTGCATGTCGGCTCTCGCTCCTTTATCTCTGGTCGGAACGGTTGATCATTATAGCACTACACCTGCAACTGGCAACTGTCGGTAGACGATTGTTTGTCTGGACGCTAAAATAACGGAATGGTCTACGGTTCGCGGGATGTGTTTAAAACACGTCCTGAGCGCGGGATACTATCATGCTGAGAAAATCGTTTTTCTTGCTGGTTATTGTGGTTCTTTTGGGGCTGCCGCTTCTGCTGGTTGATGCAGGAGATCGCGTGCTTTCAAACAATCGAGGTGATGAGAGCGCGACCTGGTTTATCACCGGTGAGCCTACTCTGGTGATGAATGGTTTTGATCTGACGCCGTTAAATCTGCCGCTTCCAGCGGTGATTGACCGCGTGAGTCTGGCTGTGCAAACGGCTGTTCCTGGGGCTACTGTTGAGGTTGTTATTTACCAGGATGCGAATGGTGGTTCGCCGGCTGATGCGGTGCTGGCTGGCCGCACGCAGGTTGTTATCAATCAGCCAGGTGTGTTCACAGTAACTTTCCCGACGCCTGTTTCTATTACGCAGCCGGTGATCTGGATAGGTTTTTACCTGCCGGTGGATTTTGTCTTTCTGGCGGATAAATCAGGCACGTCGGTTTTAACCTATTGGGCATGGACGCCGGGGGGGCGTTTTGATGTGGCTAATCTGGCTTCTGCTCAGGTGTTAGGCCCGGCGGATGGTACGGCTCCGGTGAATATCAATATGGGCGGTATTGCTCGTATTACGGCGGAAATTAGCAGTGTGGCTGCGGGTACGCCGCAAACGGTTACACCTGGGGTAACTCCCCTGCCTGGCACACCGGGGCCGGTGATTACGCAGGTTATTCCTGTTGAGAGTGTGGATTTGAGTGTGTTGGGGCCGTATTCCCCGGCTTGCGAGACGCTCTACAAGGATGACGAAGATATTGAAATCACCTTTCGGGGGGAGTTAAATATCGTCTGTCAGGCGATCTGGCCGGGTTATGCGCCGCCTTCTCCGCTAGGCTTTTCGCGGAAGGAACTTCTCTACGATCTGATGTTTTTTGATGCCAATGGGGTTATTACCGGCAGGCTGCCGGAGGCGGTCACGCATTGTATTCAGGCTAACCCGGTGGATATAGATACGGCAGTGGTTGGTGCTGCTTATGGCGCGCCCAGGCGGTGGGAGCTGCTGCCCACTTTGCGTGTTGGAAACTTTATTTGCGCGGAGGTTTGGCAGGGTGGGAATTTGTCCTACTTCATTCCGGGTGTAGAAACGCCGACGCCGACACCAACCGCTACACCTAAACCGTGAGGGTTCTGAAACGATGCGTGTTGAAACGAATTGGAAACTGGTCCGCCGGAATCGCCGTCTGGCGAACTTCCTGTTTTTCTTCAGTATGGCAGTTTTGGTGGGTGGTTTTATCATCGCCAATTCTCAGTTGATGAATCCATCGGCGGAGACTGATGATTTATCGCTGGTCGTTGCTTTGATTTTGCCCTGGGTAGTGCTGCCTGTGGGTTTTATAAGCACGCTGGTTTCAGTGCGGATGACTAACCTCTGGGTTCGCAGGCCGCGACCGGAGGATGTTATTCGTGAAGGGCTGAAGGGGATAAATAAACGCAGCGTCCTCTATAACTACTATCACTTTCCAGCCCGCCATGTACTCATTACGCCATCGGGCGTTTTTGCTATGATTACTCGCTACCAGGACGGTTACTTTGTAGTTGAGGGCGACCGATGGAAAACGCCCGGCGGCGCTCTACGATGGTTAACACGCCTGTTCCGCCGTGATGATGTCGGTAATCCTACTGAAGAAGCTCTTGATGCGGCAGCGCATGTGAAAACGCTGCTGAGTTCCACCGCGCCCGATATACAGGTTCAGCCGTTGATAATCTTTGTCAGCCCGCGCGTGCGTGTTGATATTCAAAACCCAACCGTACCGGTGTTATTCGCAGACAGCAAGCGCGACCCCAATCTTCGGGATTACATGCGCGACTACGCGCGCCGGCAAGCTCCTCAGGAAAATACCGACACAAAAGCTAAGAAAAAGGCGAAGTCCGGCAAACCCTCAGCATCTCCATCTGACAACGGGGTAATTTCTCCTGAGGAGCTTGCCGAAACCCTTGATCGGATAACATTACGATCAGGCCGTTGATGATGGCGAAAAAGTATGTATCAGCTGCGGTTATTATAATAACCGCAGTTGGTTTTTTCTTACGCCTTTATCGTCTGGATTCCGTACCCTTCCGGGGGGATGAAGCGTTTACCGTTCAAAACTGGATGTCCCTTCCCTTATCTCAATCATTGACGCAGATTGCAGCCATCGAACCCCATCCTTTTATGACCTATGTCCTGTTCAGGGTATGGGGGGTACTTGCTGGTACGAGTGAATTTGCAGCTCGATTTCTTCCGGCATTGGTCAATGTGTTGGGTATACCGGCACTACACGTCCTGGGACGGCGATTGTTAGGTTGGAAGGTGGGCCTGCTGGCAGCATTTTTCTGGGCGGTTCATCCATATCTGATATGGCATTCACAGGATGCTCGTAATTATGCTATCTGGGTATCATTCAGTACCCTGGCTGTTTGGTTTGGCGTGCGAGCCTTAAACAAAAACCGTTTTGTTGATTATGTCATTTACGGTTTGGCTGCATTTCTAGCTGTTTCTGTCTTTTATCTCGATTTATTTGTCCTGATAGCGATTTGCCTTTATGTTTTATTGGCGTATCGCCATAGTCTGCTTGATCGGGTTTATTTCCTTCTGGCTTTTGTGTTAGTATCGTTAGTTTCGGTAATTTCTTTCATTCTGCTTCAAGGTTCGCTTCTTACCAGTGGTGCGTATGGAGGTACAACCGGTGGGGGATTGAATGTTTTTCGCTTGCTGCAGGAATTCTTGCTGGTGTTATCCTGGGGAACGACATATCCGGCTGAATTGCAGCCTGTGATCTGGCCTGTGTTGTGGCTTATAATTCTATTTAGTAATATTGTTATGTGGCGAGATCATAGGCGAACTGCTCTTTTATTAAGTTTGCTTACGTTTCTCCCGCTTATTCTGTTATCGCTGATTTCGCTGCGGCTTGATGTGTTCGCACCTCGCTATGTGCTTGCGGTAATACCTTTCCTGCTGCTGTTTATCGCTTACGTGATTGTATATGCTCGGAGTTCCGTTGTTAGGATAGGAATTTTTTCGGTGTGGTTTGTCGTTGCTTTGGTTGGATTGTATGGTTATTTTTGCGTTAGCGACTACGCGAAGTCAAAGGCCTGGCCTGATTTATCTACCTATCTTGAAGCGCGTGTAACTGCTGACGATCTGGTGATTCAGCTTTCCGCCGATGCGGCTTTTGGTTATTATTATCATGCGCCGGCTGACGAAACGGCACTGCCCGCCAGCCCTTCACAACCTTCTTCAGAAATTATCGCCACACTTGAAGCCGATCTAACCCACTACCGCTCAATTTGGTTAGTCGGCCAGACTTTCCCCGACTGGCCGAACGCAGGCATCGTCGAAAACTGGGCATCGGGCAATCTCCAGCTTGTACGTGAAACCAGCATATCCGGCCTAGCTGTTCAACAATACATGCCCTGGCAGGTGAGCGCAAACGAAATCTCCGCACCTCAACCGCCGGCACTTTTCGAGGACAAAATCGAACTGGTTGATGTACATCTCCTGCTGCCGCCAGAACCAACCGGCCAGCTTATGGCATGGGCTTACTGGCATCCGCTTGCATTAACCGACACTCCTTACAAAATTTTCCTGCATCTACAAGGTTCGGTTATTAATCTGACTACAGGAAATCCTCTCTGGTCACAGGACGACCAGTATCCGCAAAATGGCCGCGTCAGCACCGCTGAATGGGCGCTCGCGGCCATCTATCGAGATGTTTATACGCTTCCGCTGCAAAACGTTCCGCCAGGAGAATACGACCTCCGCATCGGCCTTTACGAGCCGGCTACCGGTCAGCGTCTCAGGCTGGCGAACGGTGACGACAGTTATTTAATCCAGACCATCTCCCTGCCCTAACCCATACTATCTAGGCGTTCCTGCCATTTTGCGACCAGCCGGTTATAAACCGCCTCGGAAATTTCGCCGCTGGCAAGTTTCATATCCAGATTGTCAATAAGTGCCTGAATCTCCTCTTTCGTCTGCGGGTTGCTCGGCACGGCGCTGCCGGCGGGCGCTTCTGCTTCCGCCCCCCCACCCTGTCGTTTCATCATATCCATCATCATCTGCTGCATCATCATTTGCTGTTGCAGCATCTGCTGCTGTAATCCCGCCGCCTCAGGATTTAAAGCCGCCCCAATCTGCTGGCCGACGCCCATACCGACCCCTGCCCCGGCCAGCGCGCCGCCCAATCCCGGATTTTCAGCCGCCTTTTGGGCGATGTTCAACCGCTGCACGCGCTCCCACATATCCAGGCTGACATAGTTCCGCAGTTCATCCAGCGAAACATCTTTCGCCGTGAAGGGTTTCGCCTCAAAGGCTTTAATACGCAGCCCCAGCGCCTGGAATTTATCGTTGACTTTTGCCAGCATCGCGCCTTCCAGATCGCCAAGCAGCCGGTTCGCATCCGGCACGCTTTGCGCCCCGGATTTAGTCAGCAGTTCGGCGATTTCGCTCAGCAGTATGCTCTGAATACGCTCTTTAATATCACGCAGAGCTACCACCGCTTTGCCAACGGCGTACTGCTTCACAAATAACATGGCATCATCTACGCCGATGTCAATTACCCCGTGTGTGATGAGCAGCGCCACGCCCAACCCGCGACCCGGTGTTTCCAGTACAATCGGCGGATTCGTCCCCCACCCAACCTGCGGCATATCCTTCAAATTCACAAAATACAGGTCAGCAGTAAAAGGCGTGCGCCCGCTGGTCGCCATACCGATCAGGCCGGAAAGCAGAGGCAGGTTCGCCGTAGACAGCGTATGGCGGCCCGGCCCCAGCACATCCAGTGCCTGCCCGCCGCGAACGAACACAGCAGCCTGACTTTCGCCCACAATCACCTGCGACCCCATCCGCCAGTCGCCGCTGCCCTGCTGTGGCTCCCGGTAGGCAAACTCCTCATCGCCGACGTTAACATGGTCAATAACATCAATGATGCGCGCCATTTTTATTCATCTCCCTGTTGGTTGTTTTTGACTATGCGAATTTTCCAGGCGCTATGATCTAGTACCCAGCCCGGTAATCATGTCTTCACGCTTGGAAAAGGCTTCATTGGCTTCCACTGCCATCCGGTCAAGCGAAGCCAGCGCCTCATCAATTCCGCTCCCGCCGGCGACCGCCTGCTCCAGATCATCCAACCCGCTCTGGAACTGATCGGCAAACCGGATTTGCAGTTCATCGAACATATAAAGGCTTTCCAGTTGTTCCGGGCCAATTTTGATCTCCGCAAAAAACCCGGAATACCCCGGCGCAGCCGCCTTCACCCGGTCATGGTACAACTGCATTCGCGCCTTTACATCGCTCGTTTTGCTCATGTACGACAGCCCGCCGGCGTCAAGCAAGGACTTTTCAATCCGAACAAACCGGTTAATACGCTCAGAAACTTGGTCGGCAACGTAGTCCCGCACCATCCGGTCAGCCGCTCGGCGCGCTTTATTATCCAGATAACCGGAAAAGCCGGGCAGCCGAGCCAGCAGCCGCTCAAACGCGCCGCGCTCCCCCGTGATACGATCATACAGGTCAGACATGGATATTTCTCCTGTTGTCCTCTTACCAATAACCATATTACAGGATTGCCTTCACAGCCAATCCCCCAATCACAGGTGGGCTAGGTCAAAAAGTACTCTGTCCCACAGAATTTACAGGTCACCACGCCTTTTCCCGCTAGGCTGATCTCGCCGCCGCAGTTTTTACACTTTTCCAGTTCTCGCAGTTTGCTGGCATCCGACGAATACAGCACCCCTTCCTGCCAGTTCACATAACCGCTAAAAACCTGTAGACCGACCAGTTGGTGAACCAGGTCTTTCACCACTTCCACGCTGATCTGCATCTCCATCGCCACATCCGGCACACTCACCTGCCCCCGGCTTTTTACGATGTCCAGCAGTCGGCGCTGCTTCTGCATACTGGACTCTTCTTCGGCTTCTTTACCCCCCTGGACGAACATATAAATGCCAAAGCCGACCAGCAGCGCCACCGGAATAAAAGCAATTCCTGCGCCGACCAGCGCGCCCCCTCCCGAAAGCGACTCGGATGAAACCTGAAACGCCAGCCACAAACCGGCAATGACCGCAACGCCAAAGCCGACCACAATCAGAATGATCCCAACAAGACGACCTGTATTCATGATTTTGCGCTCCTTTGGTCGCTTTATCCAAAACCCCGGCTTCCCCCGCCGCTGCTGCCGCCGCCCCGGCTTCCCCCGCCGCTCCAGCTTCGGCCTCCGCTGCTCCAATGCCCGCTGCTGCCGGTAGTGGCCGACTGCGGTCGGCTGGTCATCACGCGGCCCGCCGATTCAAGCATCTCGGTCAAACCGCCGGAAATCGCCTCCAGCCCACCGGCCATACCCGATGACATATCATCCAGCGAAAACCCGCCATCGCCTGCCCGCGCCAGTTCCCCCGGATTAATACGCCCACTGCCGGCTGCAAACGGGCGCAGCGGCGTGCCGGGACGATAACCGCCGCGATAAGGCCCGCCCATATAGGTCGGATAATACCAGGTCGGAATTGGCACATTATCCACCTTGCTGAAGCGCCGCACCCATGAACGATCCAGACCGAACGCAACCGCATATGGCAGATAATCGTCAAAATGCCCCGCCGCTTCTTGAATGTCGCTGTATTTATCAAGATTTTGCAGGTATTCGCGGAACGCCCGCCATTTAGCGGCATCTTCCGCGCCCTTACGGGTTTTCGCCGGCATATGCTGGCCTACAATCATCGCCGCCAGGCCGATAAACGCGAACGCCGCCGGCACGCACAACAGCGTCGGGCTGATTTCCTCAACCAGGCTAAAACCGCCGAAACCGGCCACCAGAGCGACCACAAACATCACCGTTCCCAGGCCAGACCACAACGTGCGTGTCGTGCTTGGTTTAGCGGTGAACAGTTCTTCTTCGACAACCGCCTCATACAGATCATCCTGAAGCTTTGGGATAACCGTATAAAACGTATTTTTGAGCGAATCAAGCGACCGTTCCATCCGGTTCGACCCGAACAGCGCGTTCATAATCCGCTGTTCAAACTTCCGCAGACCGTCCAACGGTTTGTCCGTCCGCTTAAAAAAGTACTTGCGCGTCTTTCCAATCCCAAACAAACCGTCCGTCTGGTCTTCCTCCATGACGATATAACCCCGATGCGCCAGATCAACAATGGTCGAGATCACATCGCGCAGGTCGGCCTGCTCATCCAGCAGCGTTCCTACGACAGCCGGCGGAAGCGCCGTCGGCGGCTCAGTCAAATACTGCGGCACAGGGCCGACTTTTGGGTCGCGCCCGCGCGTATACCACAGCGCGTAAACCCCCAGCACGCCGCCAATCGCCACCAGCAGCGACAGCGTGATTAACCCCAGGTCAATCAGGGGTTTGGTCGTTTCTTCAAAAAGCCGCTGGCGGTCGAACCCGGCCTGCCAGGAAGGCACGCGAGCCATCGGGTTATGCGGATACTGGACGCGAATCTCAAAGAATTCGTTTCCGCTGATCTGCCGGGTCGCCTGCGCCGTCACGGTGGCTCCGCCTACCATTGTTCCTCGCACCTGCACATCCGCCGGAGCACCATAGGTTACAACCGGGTCAACGCCTTCTCGCGGCCCGTAACCCGCCGGCATCTGCACCGTAATCGTACTGCTGCCGATTGAAAAGCCGTAATGTTCGCTGGGAATGGCCGTCCACCATAATTGATCACCCCCCTCGTAAATCCGCAGCGCGCCCTCGACCGTATAAACAATCTCAAACTGCCGCCGCTCATTCGTGGCCGGCTGCGTAAAATAATAGGTGATCGCCAGTTCCCCGCCGGACGTTTCCACGCAGTAAGTCCCCGGCTGTTCCGAGCAGCTTTCCCGCAGCAACTGCCCGCCTTCATAAACCTGAACGCCGCGAATATCATCCAGGTTTTGCCGGGGAATCACCGCCGATCCAAACCGAAACGTTCCGGTAAAATAAATATCATAACGTTCGGTCACGCTAAATCGGTTGGCAAAAGTGTCCACGTTATCAATCAGCACGTCCCACTTTTCCCAGAAAACCGAACGAGACTGGGCAGCTGCGGGCTGCGCCGCCAGGACGGCCAGCATCACCACAGCCAGCACTACAGCCAGGAGTTTACGCATCACCTTATCTCCTCTCCGAAGCCCATCCCTTGCATTATAACACGCCCACACAAGTGTTGGCGTCGTATCCTTAGAGCGTGTAATATCCTAAAGAGTATTAAGCGGTGCTTCCTGAGGAGAAATCACGATGCGAAGATGCCGGTTCGCCGCAATGCTGTTCATCGCGGCTGTAATGACCATCTACCCAATGGTGACGACTGCTTTTGTATTTCAGCAGGGGCTGCCAACGCCTGCACCCCAAGACGAGCTGATTTACATCGTCCGCCCCGGCGACACACTTTTTCGCATCGCCGGGCGTTTTGGAACCACCTATCGCAGACTGGCTGAGGCTAACGGCATTACCAATCCGGCCATAATTTACGTCGGTCAGCGGCTTCGCATTCCCGGCGTTCCGGGCGCCGCGCCGACGCCCATGCAGGCTGCCGATGAAAGCGGCCTGCTGCCCCACGCGCCAACTCTCACAACTACCGGTTACGGCTTCGATCACGGCATCCAGATATACCCGGACGGCCAGGACATGCGCGCGCTCGCCGATACTGCTGCATCACTGGGAATGGGCTGGGTGCGGATCCTCGTTCGCTGGCGCGACTTCGAGCCAGTCAAGGGAGCAATTGACTTCCGCGACCTCGACAATGCTGTGGACGAGATGAACGCCAACGGAACTAAGGTGCTGTTCACAGTCACAGCCGCGCCATCCTGGGCGCGTACCAGCACCGATGAGGACGGCCCGCCGGATAATTTTGCCGATTATGGCATTTTTATGGGGGCGCTGGCGCAGCGTTATATCGGTCGTGTGCAGGCTTACGAAATCTGGAACGAGCCTAATCTGCGCCGCGAATGGAACAGCACCATCCACAGCATCGGCGCGGCCAGCTATATCGAACTGCTGCGCGTGGGTTATGCCGCCGTTAAAGCCGCCGACCCCTACGCAGTGGTTGTCAGCGGTGGCCTGGCCCCTACGGGTTATAACGACGGTGTGAACGCCATCAACGACCGCCTGTTTTTGCGCGACCTTTATCGCGCCGGCCTGGCAGCCACCAGCGACGCCATCGGCGCGCACCCTCGCGGTTGGGCCAATCCGCCCGACTCGCTGTGCTGCTCGCCCGCCGTTGGGGTCACGTCTCACTACGAGGACGCCAGTTTTTATTTCCTGAACACACTGCGGGATTACCGTCAGATCATCGTCGAAAGCGGCGACGCCAACACGGCCATATGGGTAACAGCGTTTGGCTGGGGTACGAGCGAAGATACCGACCTACCTTCACAAACCCATGTTTTCGTCAGTTACACCTCGCTTGACGAACAGGCAGCTTATGTGACGCGCGCTTTTGAACTGGGCGCGGAGTTAGGGTTTGTCGGCCCAATGTTCCTGTATAATCTCAATGGCTGCCAGGCACAGCTTCCTGACGCGGAAGCCTGCTATTATGGGCTGATCGGCCCGGACGGCGAGCCGCGTCCCGTGTTCTTTGCCGTCCAGCAGCGGCTCAATCCAGCCGCCGCACAGCCATCCCCCACACCAATACCCGAAGTTACCCCGGAGGCGACCGCTACAGATTAACCACGCGGCGGGGGTATACCAATCTACCCCCGCTTTATCGCACAGCCGCCCGGCGATAAAGCGCCTCAACGCGCGCGGCCTCCAGCGCCAGTTCGTGCCGCAGTGCCTGCGGCTCCAATACTTCAACCTGCGCGCCCCAGGAACGAATCCAGGGCAGCAGTTCCTGCCAGTCCGACACCTGCACGCTGAGTGTACAGCGTTTATCATCCAGCGTTTCGATACGCTGCGATGAATGCCAGACCCGTTCCTTAATCAACGGCGTTACATCCGCCGAAAAAGCCAACACGACTTCGGTCTTTTTTCCGTCATCGCCGCTCATAATGCCCCACAGGCTGGCGAGATAATGCCGGCGGTCGAAATTAGCCGGTATTTCATAAACATCATCCAGCAGTTTCGCGCGTTTGATCGCCCCCAGGCGAAAAGCGCGCACCCCCCTGCTTGCATCATCATACCCGATGGCATACAGCCCGCCTGCTGCGGTCGGCTCAAGAAAATAAGGCGAAAAATCACGAACGCTAATATCCACGCCTCGTGCCAGGCTGCCCCACAATTTTACCTTACGCCGCTCCATCCAGGCGCGCGTGATGGTTTCCAGCACCAGCGCGAAGTTACGATCTACCGGATGCGCGCGCACCGAGTCGGCAATGTAGTGTACGTGGGATGCCAGCGGCTCTGGCAGTGCCGAGGCCAGTTTGGTCATCGCGGGGATGATGTACGGATTCTGCTGTTCGGCATGGCGCGAAAGGATGCGAGCGGCAATAAACAGCGCCACCGCCTCGTTTAAATTTAGGCGTATGTTCGCCGCATAATACTCGCGGTTGATAAACACACGCCCATCCTGCTGCGAAAGCGGGACGCCAATTTTTTCCAATCTTGCCAGGTCACGGTAAATGGTGCGCCGATCAACGCCGCAGGCTTTGGCAATCTCAACCACACGCAGCCCCGCGCCGTTGCGAAACAACATGCGCTCAATCATTGCCAGACGTTCCGCGCGATCCATAACTGCTCAATCCTTATACCGACCATCTCCTCAAAGCCAGTATAGCAGCAATTATTTTCGCGCGCTGGCAAACTCCTAGCCAAAACGTGCCTGGAAAACGGCGATATAAAGCGGTATCAAACACAGTACGGCGAAAAATGCCAAGACGGCCAGGGCTATGGTTACCGCATCGAAAGCCGATGGTATCGGCTCATCAGAGTCAAAGGGGCGGGAATACAGCTGGCTGGTATTACCTGTCCACCCCGGCGATGGAGCAGGCGGCTGCGGCTGGTAAGGCGGCGTCTGTTCCGGCGCGCGATCAAATGGCGACGGCGCGGGTGGGCGTTTAGGGGGCGCAGAGGATGGCGCTTCGGGCGCTAAACTGTATCGCTGAGTTGGGTCTGCCACCCCACGGCGCGGCGCATCCGAGGCCGGCGGCTGCACCTGCGAAAACGGAAGCGGCGGCGGCGAATCCGGCACAGGCGGGCGATAAGGAGGGATATTAACGGGCGGCGCAGGCGGCGGACTGGCCGTTGGAGCATTAGAAATGGTCTGCTCGCGCCCCCGGTCGCGGTAGCTCTCCAGGACATGCCCAAGCTGGTCAGCCATCCGGTATCGCGCCGAAGGCTCTTTACTCATCACTTTATAGACGATCTGCGACAGCGTCTCCGGCACATTCGGGTTGACTTCAAGCACGCTGGGGACCTGCTCCCGAATATGTGCCAGCGCCAACTCTTGCTGGTTTGTGCCAACATACGGCAGCCGCCCGGTCAGCATCTCAAACAAAACGATGCCGATAGAGTACACGTCCGAGGCCGGAGTCGGCTTTTCGCCCCGCGCCTGCTCCGGCGCGAAATAATGCGGGCTGCCCCACACCACCGACTGGCGCTCTCCGGGCTGCGTATCGCTAAGGGCCTGGGCGATGCCAAAATCGGTCACTTTCACCAGATCACCGCGCGTAACCAGAATATTCTGCGGCTTGACATCGGCATGAACCAGCCCGGCGCGATGCGCGAAGCCGATGCCGGAGCAAATCTGTATCGCTAACTTCAGCGTCCGGTCAACGCTCAACGCGCCCTCAGCTTTGATGATCTTCTTAAGGTCCTGCCCCTCGACAAATTCCATCACAATGTACTGGGTCGAGCCGTCATTACCAACGTCGTGAACGGTGACAATATTCGGATGATTCAAATTGGCGACGCTGCGCGCCTCATTCCGAAAGCGCGTCATAAAAGCCGGGTCGCTGGTCAGGCTGGGGCGCAGCACTTTGACCGCCACCGTCCGCCCCAGCAGCAGGTCTTGCGCTTTATAAATGACGGCCATCCCACCAGACCCCTGCTGGGAAATAAGCCGGTAGCGCCCATTGAGAAGGGTTTCGTTATTCGCCATTTCCGCCGTCTCGCACTGAACTCAGGGCCGCATAAGTGGATCAAACAGCCTTCGGTATTCTAACAGAGCGCCGCGATCTGTCATAGCGGCAATGTAATCGGCCACCACCCGCCGCACATCGGTGCGTTCCAGCCTTGCCTGGTATGATTTTGGAAGCTGGCGCGGGTCTTGCATCAGGCTGGTAAAAATCTCTTCGACAAAACGCTCCGCGCGCCTTGCCATGCGCGCCACCCGAAAATGAAAATACATATTCTGGTACAAAAAATCTTTCAACTGGCGGTTAAGCTGCTGCATACGCGCGCTGTGCGTGATAACAGGCTCCGACAGACGCTGTGCATCCTCCGGCGACTGCGGCTTCAGCGCATCCAGGCGGCGCACACTTTCCTGAATGACATCACCAACCTGAAGACCAATTAATTCGCGGATTATCAGGTGACGAGACACATCATCCATCTTCGTATTCGACCACCCTACCCCATCGCAGACTTCGCGCCACAGTTCAATCTGTTTCAGGTCTTCAGGATGAATCAGATCGGCTTGCAAACCGTCGTCCAGATCATGCGCGTTATAAGCCAGCTCGTCGGCCACATTGGCAATTTGAGCCTCGATGCTGCCTTTAAGCTGAATATCAAACCCGGCGATATTGCTTAAATCATACTCAGTTTCGTGTTTAGCGATACCTTCCAGAGTCTCAAAGGTCAGATTCAACCCCGGCCAGCCCGTATAACGCTGTTCCAGTTCTGTAACAACTCGATACGTCTGGTGATTGTGGTTAAACCCGCCGCACGTTTCCGTCAGCCGGTTGAGAACGCCCTCGCCTGCATGGCCGAACGGCGGATGGCCCAGATCGTGCGCCAAACAGATCGCTTCAACCAGGTCTTCGTTAACCGCCAGTGCCCGCGCCAGCGTCCGGCCAATCTGCTCGACTTCCAGTGTGTGCGTCAGCCGCGTCCGGTAATAATCTCCCTCGTCATTGACAAAAACCTGGGTTTTATATTCCAGCCGCCGGAATGCTTCCGAATGCACAATTCGATCTCGGTCGCGCTGGAAAGCCGTCCGGTACTCCGGTTCGGCATCCGGGTAGCGCCGTCCTCGGCTTGACCGACTCAACAAAGCATAGGGCGCCAGGGTGTCTGCTTCAATCTGTTCCAGATGCGTTCGCATTACGAACATACCAGCCTCTTCTCATCACAGTAAACCACGCGCCCTTCGGCCATCGTCAGGTAAACATTGACGCTTTCGTCTACCAGAACCAGATCGGCATCTTTGCCAACTTCCAGGCTTCCTTTGCGGTCGGCCACGTTAATGGCGCGCGCGGCATTCCAACTACACGCCTGCCATACACGCTCAAGCGGTTCTCCGGTCGCTTCCATATAATTCCGCAGCGCCACATCCATCGTAAGGATGCTGCCTGCCAGTGTGCCATCCGGCAGCCGAACCGCTCCGTTTTTAACCATCACACTGCGCGCATCCAGCATGTACTCGCCGTCGGGCAGTCCCGCGCAGCGCACGGCATCCGTAATCAGAACCACCCCATCAGCGCCCTTAACACGGGACAAAATCCGTATCGCCGCCGGATGCGCGTGAATACCGTCGGCAATTAACTCGCACCGAATCTGCGGCAGCGTCATCACCGCGCCCGCCGCGCCGGGTTTGCGGTGATTAAAGCCGGTCATAGCGTTGAATGTGTGCGTCGCATGAGTCAGTCCCAGGCGAGCGGCTTCCACAATTTCTTCGTAAGTCGCGCCGGTGTGCGCCGCCGAAACCGCCACCCCACGCCGGACACACTCGGCGATTAACCGGCAGTTTTCCTCATATTCCGGCGCTAACGACAGCAGGCGAATAACGCCCAGCTCAAAAAAAGCCTGGGTTTCAACAGGGTCGGCGCGGCGGATACATTCCACCTTTTGCGCCCCACATTTAGCCGGGTTAAGATACGGCCCCTCCAAATGAACGCCCAGTATCGTCGCCCCATCGGACTGCGGCCCCCGCGCAGCGGCTACTGTTTCCAGCGCCGCCTGAATACGCTCGCGTGTATCCGCCCAGGTTGTCGCCAGGAAGCCGGTGACGCCGTGCCGGGCATAAAACTGTGCCATACAGCGCAGCCCGTCCGTCGAGGCATCCATCGTATCGTGACCAACCGCGCCATGCACATGCACATCAATAAAACCAGGGAGCAAAATCAGGCCGCCGGCGTCCAGACGCGGCGCATTTTCCAGTTCGGGCGCAGTGCCGACGCCTAACAGCGCAATCCGCCTGTCCTCACAGTAAACCCACCCATGATCGAACAAACCGTTCGGGGTCATAATCCGCACATTGTGAATGAGAAGCCGCTCAATCATCTGCTGTTTCCCGCCTTATTAAACCATTGTACCAGATGGCTTTGCGCCTGGCTCTGCCTATTGTCGGATCATCCCGCCGATGTTATAACGATATGTAACGTAAGCCATATTCACCAAAAGGCAGCATTCAATCATGAATGGGGACATTGAGCCGAAAGGCACGCAGACCAACCCCTACCTACAGCGTTATCTGCCGCCCAAAATTGAGGGCAGTTTCACCGGCAAGCATATTATCACCGTAGACCAATTTGAACGCAAAGACCTGCAAATTCTGTTTGATGCCGCTATCTCGGTTCGCAAACGCATCCACCAGTCCGACCGAGGATTAACAGAACTGTGCGCGGGCAAAATCATGGCCTCGCTGTTTTTCGAGGCCAGCACGCGAACCGATATGTCTTTTCAGGCGGCCATGCGGCGGCTGGGAGGAGAGGTGATCGCTGCCAGCAACGGCGTGCAGTTTTCCTCAGTTTATAAGGGCGAAAACCTGGCCGATACCGTGCGCGCCGCCGGCTGTTACGCCGACGTAATCGTGCTGCGCCATCCCCAGTTAGGCTCGTCCTACGAAGCCGCCTATTACCTGGACAAACTGAATAAACGCATCAAAAATCCCTCGGTCATCATCAGCGGCGGCGATGGCATCGGCGAGCATCCGACCCAGGCGCTTCTGGATATGTTCACCATATACGATCTGAAAAACCGGAGTTTTGATAACCTGACGATCACGATGGTCGGCGACCTGCTCAACGGGCGCACCGTCCATTCTCTGGCGAAGCTGCTGGCGCACTACCAGCCGCAGAACGTCACGCTGTGTTTTGTCTCGCCGCCTGCCCTGCAAATGCCGCGCGCGACCGTCGAGATGCTAAACGATAAGGGTATGACCGTCTACGAAACCACCGACCTTAACGATGTGCTGGCGCAAAGCGACGTGATTTACTGGACTC
>JAPKMO010000062.1 GCA_026645945.1 Anaerolineae bacterium | reverse complement strand
TGTAAAGATGGCATTGGGGTAGGATTCGATTCCGTAATCGATCAGCAGAATGCTGTTGACGGCATGGCCTTCCGCTTTCAATCGGACAACCGCATCTGTGATGAAGGCATCAATCACGTCCACGTCACCGGTCAATAAAGGCTGGAAGCTGAAGTCCGTGCGGTCAATAATGTCCACCTGGGAAGGGTCAATGTTCTGAGCTGCCAGAAGCGCATTCAGCAGAATCCTGGCTTTGGCTGCAACCAGCACTTTCTTCCCGATCAAATCCTCGGGACGGACAATGTTTTTCTCCGCCAGCGAGACATAAGCCTCCGGGTGACGTTGGAAAATCGAAGCAATGGCAACAATCGGTTGTCCCTGCGCCCGCGCGTCGAGTAAATCCGCCCCATCCGCAATGCCAAAATCAGCGTTTCCTGTCGCAACCTGTTCGATTGGGTTGATGTAGTTCCCCTGGTCGTCAAAACCGCCGGGCATAAATTCAACCTTTAAGTTCTCGGCAGTGTAGTAGCCCTCACTCTGGGCCATATAAAGCCCGGCAAATTCGTTGTTTGCCAGCCAGGAAAACTGGATGCTGGTTTCGGTCAGCGGGGCGGCAGTTGGCGAAGCGGGCTGACCGCCGCAGCCGGTCAGGGCCAGAACAGCGGCCAGGATGAGCATCAAAGTTATGTACAGGCGTGTTTGAGGGGACATGCTAACTGACCTTCCTGTTATCGGGTTTAAACCGCATCGGTTGTTTATAAAGTGTCTTTGCGGGTTAGGATATGTCATTGGGATGTTTCATCCTCGCCCTGAATCTGCAGTTCAATGGCGGTGTACGGCACGCGCAGCGCCTTGCCCAGTTCGCGCACGGTCGCTTGCAGGATTTCGTCCATATTCACCGCTTCCTGGATTTTCCGGTCAATGTTGCCCAGCGCCTTTTCGTGGCGGCTGGTGCGTTCTGCCACTTCGTACAGGCGGGCGTTGCTGATGGCGGTAGCGATCTGACCGGCCAGCACCTCAATCGTGGATTGGGCGTCCTGGGTGAAGTGATTCACCCGCGCGCTTTGAATATCCAGCACGCCCAGCAGTTGGCCGCGCGCGATCAGCGGGATGGCCTGCTCGGCCTGGGTATCCGGCAGCAGCGGGTTGGGCAAAAAGTTCGGGGACGCCGAAACGTCGTTGACGGTGACGATCTGGCGGGTGCGGGCGGCCTGCGCCACGATGCTGTGTGGGTTTTGCGTCTCAATGCGCCGCCCTTCGGATACCATCTGCCGCCCCACATGGCCTGCGCCGGCGGTGAGGATTAGCTCGCGCCCGTCCTCGCTTAACAAATACACGTGCGCGTGGTACAGGCCAAAGCGTTCTTTGGTCAGGTCTACCACGTCCTGAAGCAGACGGTCGGTGTCCAGAATGGTGGAAATCTGCGCACTCACCTGGGCGGCAGTTTCCAGGTCGCGGGTGCGGCTGGCGATGCGCGCTTCCAGCGAGCCGATCAGGTCTTGGAGTTGTTCGGCCATCTGGTTGATAGTCTGGGCCATCTGGCCGATTTCATCGCGCGAGGCGATGTCCGCGCGGGCGCTTAGGTCGCCGGCGGCGATCTGCCGGGCGGTTGCACTCAGCCGGCGGATTGGCACGGCGACGATCTGCGCTACCACAAACGCCAGTGCCATCGCCGCGATCATCACAACCACGCCAACCAGGATGGAAGCCTGCGCCGCGCCAGTCAAGGGGGCGAAGGCTTCCGCCACGTCCTGATGGATAACCAGCGTCCAGCCCAGGTTCGCCACGTAATCCGCGCTGGTGATCGAGGCCAGCGGAACCAGGGTGGCAAGAACCAAGCTGCCCTCAAGGGTGATCTGGCCGTAAGGCAGGTTTTCAAGGGTTTTTAATTCGGCCACACTATCGGGGCTGACCTGAACGATATTCAGTTCGTCGTGCGGCAGCACTTTGTCACCGGGCAGATACAGGTCGGCGCGCCCGGTTTGCCCGGCCTGGAAACCGGTAATAACATCCAGGATGCGGGTGAGCAGGTAGGTGCTGTGTAAAACGCCGATCAAATCTCCGCTGCGCGCATAAATCGGTATGCCTACCGTGATGCCGTAAGCCTGGGCGCTGTCGTCGTATTCCGGCTGGCCGATGTAAACGGCCCCCTGGCCGTTATTCCAGGTTTTTTGCCACCATTCTTCATCGCTCTGGTCGTAGTCGTTGATGCGGTTGGTGGCGCTCACCAGCGCGCCATAGCGGTCGGTGATAAACACCTCGACGTTATTGACGAACTTTGCGCGGTACTGCCGCAGGTTGTCGGCGACGGCATTAATCACGCGGCTTTCAATCACCGGATGCGTATCGTCCAGGGTCGCCCATTCGCGGTCAACCTGGCTGATCTGCGTGCGAATCTGGGGGATGCTGCCGGTGTAACTGGCATTCTGTGCGGCTACTGCATTCTCAATCGGTGTGCTTAAGGCCAGTGTTTCCAACTTGCTGACCACGCGGTCACGCAGCAGGTTATCCAACGTGTGAGCGCGGGCTATGGCGCGGTTGTTCAGGTTGTCGCCGAGCATGATGAGCAGGTTATCAGTGGCAGTACGGTTGGTGAAGTAGACAACCGTGATGACGGCAAATGCTGCCACGAACAAAAATGCCAGAATCAATTTGGCATAAATGGGAAGGCTGCCAAGCGGCCCTAACGCGGTTCGCCTGGGCATTAAAGGCTTCTGGGAAATAGACATAACTGATTACCTCTTGTCGCGCTGGTGTGGTTGTATGGCAGCGAGCAGGTTTTTTTCGTAAGTCACAAAATTATTGTAAACGCCAACAGGCGCGGGAAAGCGTTAAGACAGGTTAATTTCCCGAAAGGAAAATGTTCGAATAAGATAACTTTGGCGCGATTTTCCTGGCGATTACTCCCAAACTGATGATTGACTCGGATGGCTATTTTCGTTATACTTATGGTTCGCGTTGTTCTAGGTTGTTCCTCTTTTGACCGTTTTGATCGGATTATCTATTCCCCATAATCTGCCGATGAGTGTTGCGACTCGAGGCATTCTCGTTTAGCTGAATGGATTGAGGAGCGGTGCGTTGCAACGGACACTCAGTGTAAAAAACTACACCCGTATTGCGGATGTGCTGCCGCTGCCCTCGTTGATTGAGGTGCAGCTCCAGTCGTTCAAGTGGTTTCAGGATGAAGGGCTGGCGGAACTGTTCGACGAGATCAGCCCGATTGAAAGCTTCAACGGCAACCTGAAGCTGTACCTGCCCGGCAACAGTCGGGAAGCAAAAGAACTCGGCCTCAAATACTGGTTCGAGGAGCCGAAGTACAGCGAAGAACTGTGCCTCGAACGCGATATGTCCTTCGCCGCCCCGCTGTACCTGCGGGTTGCTCTGGTGAACCGGGAAGCCGGGGATGAGGTGATTGTCTCCGACATCTTCATGGGCGACTTCCCGCTGATGACCGAAAAAGGCACGTTCATCATCAACGGTACGGAGCGCGTGGTCGTCAGCCAGCTTATTCGTTCCCCCGGCGTTTATTTCGATGCGGAAGAAGACCGCACTACCGGGCGGCTGCTTGCCAGTTCCAAGCTCATCCCGGATCGCGGCGCGTGGATGGAGTTTGAAACGCGCAAGACCGATTATCTGACGGTCAAATTCAACCGCAAGCGCACCATCCCGGTGACGATTTTGCTGCGCGCCCTGGCGGCTGTGGACGACGGGCAGCCGGAAGAATGGTCGCCGATTAAAACCGGCAGCGATGAAGAACTGCTGGCGCTGTACGCCCATGTGGACACCAACCCTGACCATCAATACCTTGCCAGCACGATCAAAATGGAGCCGGTGTGGGAACTGAAAAAAGAGCAAACGCTGGCCGAAGCTGCGCTGCTGGAATTTTACCGCCGGATGCGTCCCGGCGACCCGCCCACGCTGGACAACGCCCGCGAATACCTGTTCAGCCAGTTGTTCGACCAGCGGCGTTACGACCTGGAGCGGGTGGGGCGCTACAAGCTGAACCAGCGTTTGGGACTGGATAACCTGATCCCGCGCCGCGTCCGCACCATCACCAAATCGGACGTGGTGAAACTGATCGAGCGCATGATTTTGATTAACAACGGCCAGATCGGGCCGGATGATATTGACCACCTGGGCAACCGCCGGGTGAAAACCGTCGGCGAACTGATTCAGAATAAACTGCGCGTCGGCCTGCGCCGGACGGAGCGCGTGGTCAAAGAGCGTATGTCCATCCGCGAGTCGGAAAACCTGACGCCGGTGGCGCTGATTAACATCCGCCCGGTGGTGGCCGCCATCCGCGAATTTTTCGGTTCGTCGCAGCTTTCGCAGTTCATGGAGCAGACTAACCCGCTGGCGGAGCTGACGCACAAACGCACGCTGTCGGCGCTTGGCCCCGGCGGTCTGCGCCGCGAACGCGCTGGCTTCGACGTGCGCGACGTGCATCACAGCCACTACGGGCGCATCTGCCCGATTGAAACGCCGGAAGGCCCCAACATCGGCCTGATCGGTCGTCTGGCGAGTTATGCCCGCGTTAACGAATACGGCTTTATCGAAACGCCTTACCGCGAGGTGATTAAATTCCTGCCGCCGAATGACCCGAACATCATCGGGCGTACCCTGCGCGAGGACATCACCGACGCCAAAGATAAGGTGATCGCCAGCGACGGTGACGTGATTACGGCGGAAATGGCGAAAAAGTTCGTTTCGATGGGGCTGGAAAAAATTCCGGTCATCCCGTTCGTTGGCGAAAACGTTTATTATCTGTCCGCCGATACGGAAGATCAGTTCATCATCGCCCAGGCCAATGCCGCGCTGGACGACCTGGGGCAGTTCGTCAATGATCGCGTGTCGGTGCGCTACAACCAGAAGTTCATGGTCATGTCCTCGCGCCGCATTGATTATATGGACGTAGCTCCTCGCCAGATCGTCGGCATCAGCGCCGCGCTCATCCCCTTCCTGGAACACGACGACGCCAACCGCGCCCTGATGGGATCGAACATGCAGCGCCAGGCCGTCCCGCTCTTGCAGCCGGACGTGCCGATTGTTAGCACCGGCATGGAAGACCAAGCCGCTTATGACAGCGGGCAGGTGCTGGTGGCCGACCGCGACGGCGAGGTCATCAGCGTGCAGGGGGATCGTATCATCGTCCGTAACGACGCGGGCGAGGAACATATTTACCGGCTGCGGAAGTACAACCGCTCCAACCAGTCCACCTGCATTGACCAGCGCCCAATTGTGGTGAAAGGGCAGCGCATCCGCCGGGGGGAAGTGATCGCCGACAGTTCATCTACCTGGTACGGCAACCTGGCGCTGGGACACGATGTATTGGGCGCGTTCCTGTCCTGGGATGGCGGCAACTACGAGGACGCCCTGCTCATCAGCGAAGACCTGCTGCGGCAGGATAAATTCACCAGCATCCACATCGAAAAACACGAGATCGAAGCCCGCGATACTAAGCTGGGGCCGGAAGAAATCACCTACGACATCCCCAACGTGGGCGAGGATGCGCTGAAAGACCTGGACGAGTTCGGCATCGTCCGTATTGGCGCGGAGGTGGGGCCGAACGATATTCTGGTGGGTAAAATCACGCCCAAAGGCGAGAAGGAACTTAGCCCCGAAGAAAAGCTGCTGCGGGCCATCTTTGGCGAGCAGGCGCGCGAGGTCAAGGACTCGTCGCTGCGGCTGCCGCACGGCGAAAAGGGCAAGGTGGTGGACGTAAAAACCTTCACCCGCGAGGAGCATCCCGACCTGCCCGCTGGGGTCGAAAAGATGGTGCGCGTCAGCGTCGCCCAGAAGCGTAAGCTGACGGTCGGCGACAAAATGGCCGGTCGGCATGGCAACAAGGGTGTTATCTCCAAGATCGTGCCGATTGAAGATATGCCGTACCTCCGGGATGGCCGTTCGATTGAAATCATCCTCAACCCGCTGGGCGTTCCCGGTCGTATGAATATCGGCCAGGTGCTGGAGATTCATCTGGGTTGGGCGGCAGACCGGCTGGGTTTCCGGGCGGTTACGCCGGTTTTTGACGGCGCGAAGGAATTTGAAATCCAGGCTGAACTGGGCCGCGCCTGGATGATTGACCGCGCGTGGGCCGTAACGACCGACCGCGCCTGGGGCTGGATCAAACAATTCGAGTACGACCCCGAAGAACTGGAAGACGAAAACGAGGTTCGCCGCCTGTACGTCCATGAATGGCTGGGCGGCAAGGGGGAATACGACGTAGACCTGCTGATTACCGACGAAGTGTATGCGCGGCGCGCCGTGCTGCGCGAATGGCTGGCGGAGCAGGGTATCAACCCCGATGATGTGCTGCTGTTTGATAACACCGGGCTTTCGGTGGCCGAACGCCGCCGCCGCGACCAGAACGCGCTGGACGTGTCCTTGCGTTTGTGGATTCAGTGGGCGAACCCGGATTTTTATATCCCGGCGGACGCTCAGGGGCGCGACCTGCTGCAGCTGGCCGACCGGGTGATGTTTGAAACCGGCCATCCGGTGCCGGTTTATGGCAAGCAGGTGTTGTACGATGGCCGCACCGGCGAGCCGTTTGATCGCCCCGTGACGGTCGGCATCATTCATATGCTCAAGCTGGCGCATCTGGTCGAGGACAAGGTACACGCCCGCTCAACCGGCCCCTACAGCCTGGTCACGCAGCAGCCGCTCGGCGGCAAGGCGCAGTTCGGCGGCCAGCGCTTCGGCGAAATGGAAGTGTGGGCGCTGGAAGCCTACGGCGCGGCCTACACGCTGCAGGAAATGCTGACGGTTAAGTCCGACGATGTGCAGGGGCGCGTCAAAACCTACGAGGCCATCGTCAAGGGCGAGCCGATTGAAGAGCCGGGCATTCCCACCAGCTTCCGCGTGCTGGTGAAGGAACTGCAAAGCCTGGGGCTGGCGGTGGAGGCGATTGGTGAAAACGGCGAGGTGATTAAGTTCGGCAAAGAAGAGGAAAAGGCCCGGATGCCGAAGATGCAAACCGGCCTGCTCAGCCTCGCCAGCGACACGCTGGAATAACAATCTATCTATCAAATCTGTGTAGGGGCGGGTTTAGAAACCCGCCTCTGCTGTTTCTCCGCCGCCGTTCGACTTGCCGGACGCGGCGTTTTTTGTTTCCCCACGCTAGGCGAAACTTTGTTCTTCGGCTATGATGGAGATGATAACTGTACTTTGATGGGTTAAGCGAAACAATGTTGTATCCCCAGGACGCCCGGCTGCACGAAGCGGAACGGCTGAAAGAAACACTGATCGCGCTGCTGTCCGATGACCTGGACTTTCACAATCGTTCCAGCAGCGAATATACCCACGATCTTCATGCTTTTCCGGCCAAGTTCCCCCCACAGCTGCCGCGAAAGTTTATTGAGGCGCTGACGATGCCGGGCGATCATGTTCTCGATCCGATGGCCGGTTCTGGCACCACGCCGCTGGAGGCGTTTGTCGCCGGCCGGCAGCCTGTGATTGTGGATATTGACCCATTGGCGCTGCATGTCTGCCGCGTAAAAACCACGCCGCTCCCGTTAATCGAAGCGGCAGAGGCCGGCAGCCGAGTCATCAGCCGCGTAAAAACACGCCTGTTTGATGCTGCTGATGACATTCCGACGATGGATTTAGATTCCCGAACACAGGAATTTGTGGATTACTGGTTTGACCGCGAATCGCAGCGGGGATTGATTTTTCTTCTGGACGAAATCCGGCAGGTGCGTGACGACCGGATTCGCGCTTTTCTCGCCTTGACACTTTCAGCCATCATTATTACGAAGTCGGGCGGGGTTTCGCTGGCTTTTGATCTGGCGCATACGCGCCCGCATAAGGTCGCGGACAAAAAATACCGTTCGCCTGTGAAGGAGTTTGAAAAACGCTTTCAGCGCAACCTTCGCAGCTTGGCTGATCTGCCTGCAAACGGCCTCGCTCCGATTATCAGTATGGGCAATGCTCAGGCACTTCCGCTGCGCGACAGTACAATAGACTTGGTGGTCACATCCCCGCCGTATCCATCAAACGCGATTGACTACATGCGCGCCCATAAATTCTCGTTGGTGTGGCTCGGTTATAAACTCGACTCGCTGTCGGAGCTTCGTAAAGCCTATATCGGCAGCGAGGCGGTAAACGGCATGGAATTCGAGCCGCTGCCCGATCAAACGCGGCAGGTAATCGCCGCCGTCGCCGCTTTGGATCATAAAAAAGGCCGCGCAGTCGAACGCTATTATTCCGAAATGACCCGCGTTCTGCGTGAGATGTTCCGCGTATTAAAGCCGGGAAAAGCTTCCGTGATGGTGGTAGGCAGTTCGCGCCTGCGGGGGGTGGATACGAACGTACACGGCTGCCTGGCAGAGATCGGCCAGAGTCTCGGTTTTGAAGTGCCGCATGTTGGCGTCCGGCGCATAGACCGTAATCGCCGGATGATGCCGGCGCGCCGGCAGACAGATGTCGATTCACAGATTGAGAAGCGAATGCACGAGGAATACGTGATTGGCTTCTTTAAACCTGTAGAGGGGTAGTGATGAGCGTCGCTGAATTACGTCGCCAGTATCATCAGCGTCTTTGTCGGGATGTACTGCGGATAAATCGTGATTATTTGGTTAACATCGCCGATAAAGCCAGTCGCGCCAGTCGGGATATTGCGCAGGCCATTGTTGAACAGTTTGGGTGTTCATTAACCTCAGACCCTATCCCTGGTCAAGAGCTGGGCAGCCAGTTTGAACTTGCGACCAGAGATTTTTTAGAGCAGGCTTTTGCCCTGCTGCATCATCTGCGGCCTGGACAGTGGCGATTCTCGCTGAATGCGACTATTGCCAGTTTTGACCAGTATCATCATCTGGCCGCGATTCAGGCGGCGGTTTCAGACAACCCACAGTTAAGGGCGGCTTTGGGGGGCGATTATCTCATCACGCCGGATATTGTCGTCGCGCGTTATCCGGTGACCGATGAGGAAATTAACACACATCAGACGGTTGTCGGTGATGCGGACGTTTCTTGCCATTATAGTTCTTTGAGAGCCAGGAATCAGCCCAATCTGATACTCCACGCCAGCATCTCCTGTAAATGGACGATTCGCAGCGACCGGGCGCAGAATGTCCGCACCGAAGGCTTGAACCTTATCCGCAATCGAAAAGGGCGTACGCCGCATGTCATGGTTGTTACGGCTGAGCCGCTGCCAACGCGCCTGGCTTCGGTGGCCCTGGGAACGGGCGATGTGGATCATGTCTATCACTTTGCGCTGAATGAGCTGATCGAGGCGGTAAACCGAACGCAGAACGACGCCCAACTGGATATGCTGATGACGCTGATAGACGGCCATCGTTTGCGAGACATCAGCGATTTACCGCTTGATCTGGCGATATAAATCCGCAGCTAACGCCGCCGTTCGACTTGCCGGACGCGGCGTTTTTTGTTTCCTCTCACCCCTTGACTCTCAAGCCGCTTGAGGGTGCATGATAAGGGTGTAGGGATGACCCGATGTGGTTGTCCCGGTTAACCCAACGCGCGCAAAGGGGAAACCATGTTCAAGATCGGTGACTTTTCGAGATTGACCTGTGTGCCGGTGAGCGCCCTTCGTTACTACGACGAACTCGGCCTGCTCAAACCGGCGCAGATTGACCGCTTCACCGGCTACCGCTACTACTCGTTTGACCAGCTTCCCCGGCTTAACCGCATCCTGGCGCTTAAAGACCTGGGGCTGTCGCTGGAACAGATCGCGCAGGTGTTGGATGAGCGGCTGACGCCGGAGCAGCTTCGCGGTATGCTGCGGCTCAAACAGGCCGAGCTGCAGCAGCGCGTGAGCGAGGAGCAGGAGCGGCTGGCGCGGGTGGAAGCTCGCCTGAGACAGATTGAAATGGAGGATAAAATGCCCGACTACGATGTGATTCTCAAGTCTCTGCCTGCCCAGCACATCATCTCGCTGCGGCAGATCGTCCCGTCCATCCCGCAGATGAGGCCGCTGTGGGACGAAACGTACAAGGCGCTGCGCGCGGCGGGTTCGGACGAAATCGCCCCGTGTTTCTGCCTTTACTACGATGAAGAATTCACCGCGATGAACATTGATATGGAGTTCGCCTTCCCGGTGAATGCGGCCTGCCCGCCGACGATTGATCTGGGGGGCGGGCGGCAGATGACCGCCCGCGACCTGCCCGCCGTTCAGCAGGCGGCCTGCACCGTCCACAAAGGCGACTACAGCGGCCTGAATGATGCCTATGTGGCGCTGGGGCGCTGGATTGAAGCCAACGGCTACCGCGTCGTCGGCCCACCGCGCGAAGTGTATCTGGCGGGCGGCTGCGCGCCGGCGGATAACATAACCGAAATCCAGTTCCCGGTCGAAAAGGCGTAGGGCGGTTCGCTGCCAGCGCATTAAGCAAGGGGCGGCCCGGCGGCGGGTCGTCCCCTGGACAACAGTGTTATACTGGGGGCAGATTGTGAACGAGGATTAACCGATGGCAGCGGATGCGGCAGTCAATCGAACGGCGGGCGAAACTTAACCTGATGAATATTCACCACCGCCACGACTGGAATTTAACGCCGGAACGGGCCGTAGCCCTGCAAAAACAGCTTGCCAGCGAACTCGTCACCGATCGACCGATTGCGCTGGATGCGCTGAAATTGGTCGCCGGCGTGGACGTGAGCGTGAAAAATGATGTGTCTCATGCGGCGGTCGTGGTGCTGGCATTCCCCGATTTACAGCCGGTCGAAACCGTCACCGCCGCTATGCCCACGCCGTTCCCCTACATTCCGGGGCTGTTGAGCTTTCGGGAAGGGCCGGTGCTGGAAACCGCTTTCGAGCGTTTGCAGCACGTCCCGGATGCGTTCATCTTCGACGGTATGGGCATCGCGCACCCACGCCGCATCGGCATCGCTGCTCACCTGGGATTGTGGCTGCAAAAGCCGACCATCGGCTGCGGTAAAACACTGCTGGTCGGGCATTACGCCGAACCCGGCAGCGAGAAGGGCGCTTACAGCGACCTGATAGACCGGGGGCAGGTCATCGGCGCGGTGGTGCGGACGCGAACCGGCGTCAAACCGGTGTACATCTCGCCCGGCCATCTGGCCGATCTGCCAACTTCGATTGAACTGATTCTGCGCTGTGCCACCCGCTACCGCCTGCCGGAGCCGATTCGCCGCGCGCACCTGGCCGCCGGGGACTTTGGAACTTAACGGAACGGGTCGGCCAGCAGCCACCACACATCGTAGCCGGTGAAACCGCAGGCGCGATAAAACCCGCCGGGTTTATTCCGGTCTTCCACCGGCCCAGAGACGGTCGTAAAGGCCGCGCGGTCAGCAGCGCGCCCCAGCAGTTCCAGCACCGCCGCTTTGCCCAGGCCCTTGCCCCGGTAAGCCGGGCGCACCTGCACCCATTCCAGCGACATTTCACCGATGGCCGGGTCGAATTCTCCGATCACCAGCGCGGCGCGTTCGCCGGCCTGTTCTTCAATCACCCAGGTCCACAGGTCAGGCGCGTAAACGGGATGCCGCGTCCAGTTCTGGACGGTTTCGGCGGCGGGTTTCAGGTCGTCGTAACATTCGGCGATGAAATCCGCCACTGCCTGCGCCTGATCGGTCGGGTCAACCGCTTCAAAACGATAGCCCGGCGGCAGAGTGGGCGGCGCGGGGTTGCCCCGGTGGATGAGGCGGAAAAACGGCAGCCGCGTGGCAAACCCGGCGGTTGTGTCGGGGTCGAGATAATGCTGGTGAACCAGCGCCCGGCGCATGGTTTCCAGCCGGCGACGCATCAGCAGGCTCGGTTTGCGCCCCTCGCGCGTCCAGTGGACGAACAGTTGGTCGTCGCCGGCGGCTTCCAGCCGTTTAACCAGCCCGTCGCGCCCGACTTCGACGGTGGTTCGGAAGTTATCTAATTCCGCCAGGGTTTTCCACAGCGGGTTGGGCAGCACCCGGCAGGGGTTTTCCAGGTAAACCTGGGTGAGCGCGTCAATAAAAGCTGGCATAATCACGACCCGTCAAATGTCTGCATCTGGCTGATGACCTGTCCCAGCACAGAAAGGGCGGTGGACTCGCTTTCGCCTGCCGACATAAAGGCGATGATGTAATGATAGTCACCGCGCCGGATTAAACCGGCGTCGTTGACCACGCGCCCGGTGCTGATGTCCGCCGACGGCAAAATACCGTCTTTGCCGGTATACCCATCTGCGTATACCCGTTCGATAGGCGAGCGATAGCTGGCGGCGGGTATAGACAGCAGCGCCCGCGCCGACTGGATGGCGGCTTTTAGTTCCGGCGATCGGGTGAAGTATTCACCGCGCAGCAAAAAATCGTACCCGCGCGCCAGGTCGGCAGCCGTGAAGGCATTGTCTACGCGGTATTCCTGCCCGTCCAGGCGCACTGACCGCGCCGCCGAGGGCGCGAAGCGCGGGTCGGTGAGGCCTACGGTTGGGCTGTCCGGCCAGTTCCAGGTGTGCAGGCCGTTCGCCATGCCGACCGTTTGGGTCAGAAAGTCATTGAAGGTTTCGATGGCGTTTTTGCGGCTGCGCACGCGGCGGGCGACCATATCCAGGACGACGCCGGTCATCACGTTGTCGCTGTTAACGGCCATCTGGTAGACCGGGCTGTACTCGCCGGTATCCCATTCGTCCGGCGGCACATGCATGAAATAATGGAGCGCCAGCCAGGCTTTAAAACAACTTGCCACCGGGAACAGGTCAAGCGCGTTGATCTGGATGCGGAACAATTCGTCAAAACTGCGGTTGAAACGCCGGAAATCCAGCGCCATCCGGCGTCCGGCAAAAACGGATTCCAACACCGCACGCGCGGCAGCTACAGCGGGCGTTTCGTCTTCCCAGTCGTGGGCGAGCAGCCTGCTGGTAAGCGTTAAAAACGCCCCGCCCAATAAAACGATAAATCGGCGTCGGTTTACTTTCATAGTGGCGATTGTAGCGGATGATGGGAGCGGCGGGTAGACGGGATTTTGGGGGCATGTGACACACGCCCCCGCAGCAGTGTGTTACCAGGCATAGGCTTCCGGGGCCGGTCCGCCGGGGCCGGGCCAGATTTCATCCAGCGTTTTAAGCTGCTCCTGGCTGAGTTTGATTTCCAGGGCGCGCAGACTGCCGGTAAGCTGTTCCATCGTGCGCGGGCCGATGATCGGCGCGGTGACGATGGGGTCTTTCAGCAGCCAGGCCAGCGCCACGTCGGCGGGCTGTTCGCCGATTTCGGCGCAGAACGCCTCGTACCGCTCTAGCTGGTTGTAGTGTTTTTCGATCATCTTCTGCTGGCTTTCGGAGGCGCGGCGGCCTTCCCTGGCTTTTTGCAGCGCGCCGCCCAGCATCCCGCCGGCCAGGGGACTCCAGGGGATGATGCCCAGACCGTAATATTCGCAGGCCGGGATGACATCCATTTCGATCATCCGGTCTTTGAGGTTGTACAGGCTTTGCTCGCTGACCAGCCCCATGAAGTGACGCGCTTTGGCGGCTTCATTGGCCTGGGCGATGTGCCAGCCGGCGAAGTTGCTGCTACCGACGTAGATCACTTTACCCTGCTGCACCAGCGTCTCCATCGCCTGCCACACTTCTTCCCAGGGGGCGCTGCGGTCAATGTGGTGCATCTGGTACAGGTCAATATAATCGGTCTGCATCCGGCGCAGGCTGTCCTCGCAGGCGCGGCGAATGTGCAGCGCCGACAGGCGGCTTTCGTTCGGCCAGTCGCCCATCACGCCGTAAACTTTGGTGGCGATGACCACTTTTTCCCGCCGGCCGCCGCCCTGCGCCCACCAGCGCCCGATAATCTGCTCGGTGACGCCTTCGCCTTTTTTCCAGCCGTAGACGTTGGCCGTGTCGAAAAAGTTGATGCCCAGGTCAAGCGCCTTGTCCATGATGGCGTAGCTGTCGGCTTCGGTGGTATGTGGGCCGAAGTTCATCGTCCCCAGGCACAGGCGGCTGACCTTAAGCGCGGTTCGTCCCAATCGGGTGTATTCCATGATTTATCTCCATAAAAATATGTTGTTGTTGAGGGAGAATTGAGTTTATCGGCGGTCACTTATTCTGCCAATGGCCGCGCCAGACCGTCGCTCGAAACTGACGAATGTCATGTCATGATAGGTGGCTTTATCATGCAGCGCTCACGGCCTGAGCAGCGTATACCAGATAAGACGAAAGGATACCGCCCATGTCTGTGATGCTGGATATTGGCAACGCCGTTTTGAAACGCCTGCTGCGCTCGCCGCTGCATTTTGTCGCCAGTCACGGCCTGATGCTCATTACCGTGACGGGGCGCAAAACCGGGCGGCTGTATACCACGCCGGTGGCCTATAGCCGCCAGGGGGACAGCATTTATTTCTTCAGCGGCAAAGACCGGAAATGGATACGCAACCTCGCGGGCGGCGCGCCGGTTACGCTGCGTCTGCGCGGCAAGGATGTCCCCGCCAGAGCGGAACTGTGTCCCGAAGACGACACCAGCCGGGAACTGCTGAAGGCCATGTATCCGCGCATGTCGGACGAAAAAGCGGCGGACATGCTGATGGTCCGGGTGCAGTTATAACGGTTGTAGACAGGTGGCGGCACACGCTCACTTTTGCGGCGTGATGAATGCGCGTCGCCCGTCTTTTGGCGACGAGGGGGTCAACGCTCTGCCAAGTCGCGCTGCCAGGCGGCCATCAGGTCAGGCAAATCGTCGTAAACCCCGTCTGGCTGGACGGGACTGGCGGCCAGTTCCTCGCGGGTGGTAACGCCGGTCAGCAGCAGCGCCGCCTTCAACCCGGCCTGCAGCGCGCCTTCGATGTCGGTGTTCAGCCGGTCGCCGATCATGAGCGTTTTTTCGGGGGGCGTACCCATGCGGCGCAGGGCGGTTTGGAACATCGGCGCGCCCGGTTTGCCGATGATGATGGGCTGCTGGCCGGTTGCGGCTGCCATCGCCGCCAGGATGCTGCCCGCGCCCGGCGCGAGGCCGTCCGGCAAAGGGAAGGTGGCGTCGGCATTTGTGCCGATGAAATCTGCGCCGGCGCGCACCAGGGCGCAGGCGTGTTTGAGTTTGGCGTAGGTGAGGTCGAAGTCCACCCCGGCCACCACCACGCGCGCTTCGTCCTGCCCCGGCGGAAAACCGGCCTGCTGGATGATCTGCTTCAGCCCGTCGCCGCCCAGCACATGCACCGGCGTGCCGGGCGGGTAGGCCGCCTGGAGATAATCGGCGGTGGCCGTGCCGGAGGTGATGATCTGGTTTTCGGCCAGGTTGTTGACGCCCATGCCGGACAGCTTGTGCAGGTACGCCTGCGGTGTCTGGCTGCTGTTGTTAGTAGCCAGCACGAAGGGGATGCCGCCGGCGCGCAAAAAGTCGAAAAAGGCGGCCAGGCCGGGCAGCGGCTGGCTGCCGCGCCACAGCACGCCGTCCATATCGGCAATGACGCCGGTGATGTCTCCGAAATTCATGATGATTTCTGTCCTAATATCTTGGGCGGTCAACTTGAAATTGAAAGCCGGAGACGCCACATTAAAGGCGTACAGACCAGCTGATGTAGTCGCTGCTGCCTGTAGACCCCCTCTAAATCTCCCCCGAATTCGGGGGAGACTTTGTGACCGGTGTGATTTAGCCCTCTCTCTGAATTCGGTGAGCCGAATGGGGACGAATGCCCCGTGAGGGGAGGAGGTGGGGTCAACGGTCGAACAGCGCGCTTATTGAGATGAAGTGGTCGCTGCTGCCTGTAGACCCTCTCTAAATCTCCCCCGAATTCGGGGGAGACTTTGTGACCGGCGTGATTTAGCCCTCTCTCTGAATTCGGTGAGCCGAATGGGGACGAATGCCCCGTGAGGGGAGGGGGTGGGGTCAACGGTCGAACAGCGCGCTTATTGAGATGAAGTGTCTTCATGGCGTCAGTTCTGTTTATTTTATTCTTCTTTCTGTAAGTCGAAGTCCGGCAGAATCGTCTTGATGGTTTCCACCAGGCCGATGTGCCGCATCAGCACATCGGTGGAACGGCGCACCAGCCGGTTGTACTTCTCGAACCAGTAGCTGTCTTCCTTCGCTTTTTCCGGCTGCATCATGTAGGAACGCCCGTCGTTTTCCCGCAGTTCATACGTCCAGCCAAGCTGGCCGTCCAGCCGGATGAGCGCGTCGTCGAAGGACTCGAAAGCTTCTTCCAGGATGAGGTTGGAAAAACGGTCGCGGGTTTTGGCGCGCAAATCCAGGTATTTGGCGATGTGCGAAGTGTAAGGCTCCCAGTCAAGCTTGCCGCGCTGCACCTGGTCGCACAGGGCTTCGATGTAGCTGCCATGAATGAACGGCCACAGCCGCTCCAGAGCGCGGCGGTCGGCGGCGCGCTGCTTCTGCCGGCTGATGGACGACTGGTCATCGTTGACGGCGCGGATTAAAGCGGCGTACAGAGCGTTCAGGTTTTCGACGGTGATGCCGGACGACATATCAATACGCTGGAGTTTTTGTAGTTCCGCCGGGATGAGCGTGCGGGCGCGCACCAGCACCGGCAGGACGTGTTTGGTCAGCCGCCGGGCTTCGTCCAGCTCGCGGCGGCACCACTCCGAGCCGATGGATTCATCGGACATGAGGAAGATAAAATGGTGGCAGCGGGCGATTTCCTTCAGAATTTCCGTCCACCATTCTTCGCCGCCGTGCAGGTTGTCGTCGTACCAGACGTGATTGTAAGCTTTACGCAGCAAGCCGGCAAGCTGCTCGGTGATGGCCCGATCTACCCGGCTGTAACAGACAAAAATGTGGCTCATATTTCCTCGCGTTCGGTTCTCTCATATAATACCATCTTATGTTTCATCGCCAACCTGGAGGTAGCTGATGGGTGGACATATTCCCTGGCGCAAAGTAGACCTGTGGCTGCAAGGTTTTCGTACCATCTGGGTCAGCACCACCCGCCCGGACGGACGCCCGCACGCTGTCCCGGTCTGGTACTGGTGGAACGGGCGGGACGTTTATTTCACCACGCCGCCGGGGTCGCAAAAAGCCCGCAACCTGGCCTTTCAGCCCTGGGTGATTGTTCATGCTGGGGACGGCGACGATACGATCATCCTGGAGGGGCGCGCGGCGGTCGTGACCGACCAGGCCGAGCGGGAGCGGGTGAACGGAGCTTATATGGAAAAATACGTAGACCCGCACAGCGGCGTCAAGGCCACTTTTTTGAACACCGACGACCTGTTATATCATGTGCGCGTGCGGCATGTGATGGCCTGGGAATACGGCGTGGTTGCCACCCGCACCGACTGGCATTTTGACGAGGAGTGAACAATGCGGCCAAGCACTTTTTCGATTGTCGCCTATGACCCGGACGAGCCGGCCTGGGGTGTGGCCGTCGCCAGCAAATTTTTAGCCGCCGGGGCGGTCGTCAGTTGGGCGCGCGCCAGGGCGGGGGCAGTGGCGACTCAGTCGCTGGCGAAGGTCAGCTTCGGCCCGGACGGGCTGGCGCTGATGGCGAATGGCGCAAGCGCCGAGTCGGCCCTGGAAACCCTGCTGGCGGCGGACGCGCAGCGCGCGCACCGGCAGGTGGGCATGGTGGACGCGCGCGGGGGTTCGGCGGCCTTTACCGGGGAAGACTGTTACGGCTGGGCCGGCCACAAAACCGGCCAGGGTTTCGCCTGCCAGGGTAACATCCTGGCCGGGCCAGCCGTTCTGGAAACAATGGCGGCGGCGTATTTGTCCGCCTCTGGTGAACTGGCCGACCGGCTGGTGACGGCGCTGCAAGCCGGCGAGGATGCCGGCGGCGACCGGCGCGGCAAACAGTCGGCGGGGGTGCTGGTGGCGCGCCCGGACGGCGGTTATGGCGGCGACAACGATCGCTACCTCGATCTGCGCGTGGACGACCATCCTGACCCGGTGCGCGAACTGCGGCGGCTGGTGAACATTCACCACGTTTTTTTCGGGATGCCGCGCGCCGAAGACCGCCTGCCGATCACCGAGGATATCGCCCGCGAGCTGCAAAGCTGGCTGCTGAAGCAGGGCTACCTGCGGCGCGAAGCAACCGGTGTCTGGGATGACGCTTCCAAACAGGCCTTCTGGGCGCTGGTGGGGGCAGAAAACCTGGAGGAACGCTGGCGGCTCGACCGTGACCCGGATTCGATTGACCGGGTGGCGCTGGAATACCTGCGGGAGCGGTTTCGATAGCCGGACGGCTGTGGGGCGGTCGCGGGCTGCCCCTGTTGATTCTGCTGCTGGCGGCGGCGCTGCGCTTCCACGCGCTGACGCGGGAGGCGCGTTTTCACCCGGATGAAGCTCTGTTCGCCACCTTCGCCCGCCGCGCGGCGGTGAACGGCGACTGGCTGCTGCGCGGCCCGCTGGACAAACCGCCGGTGAGCATTTACGCCGGCGCCCTTTCGATGACGCTGGTCGGCGTCACCCATCTGCCGGATGGCGTGTTAACGCTGGACGCGTACGCCGGGGAATTCGCCGCGCGCCTGCCGAACGTGCTGGCGAGCCTGTGCCTGGTGGCGCTGGTTTACGCGCTGGCGCGGCGGCTGTACGGGCGCGGGCGGACGCCCCTGCTGGCGATGCTGCTGATGGCGCTGTCGCCCTATGCGGTCGCCTTCAGCGCCACTGCCTTCACCGACAGCCTGATGCTGTTATGTATTGTCTTGGCGCTGCGGTTGGCGAGCGCCCGCCGCTGGTTGTGGGCGGGGTTGTGGCTGGCGCTGGGCTTGGGCTGCAAGCAGCAGGCGCTTTATTATCTGCCGCTGCTGACGCTGGCCGGTTGGGGCAGCCGGGTGGGGCAGGGGGTCAGTCTGCGCTCATCGGTTTTTACCGCCGCGCGGTTGTGCCTGCCGGTGGCGCTGGGTTTCGCGCTGCTGCTGGCCTGGGATGCGGCGCGCGCGCAGCCGGACGGCATGTGGGCGCTGGCGGCGGCGCATAATGACCCTGGCCGCTTCCTGGTGCGCTTCGACGAAATTGTACCGCGCCTGCGCGCCTGGGCGGAACTGGGTGGCTGGCTGGCGGCTTATCCTCCGGTGACGGCGCTGCTGAGCGCGCTGGCGGCTGTGGCGCTGGCGGCGCGGGGCGCGCGGTTTATCCCCCGCTCGACGCTGGCCGACCGGATTCTGACCGCCTATCTGTTTGGCTACCTGCTGCTGCATGTGGTGGTGGCGTTCAACATCTACGACCGCTACCTGCTGCCGATACTGCCGCTGATTGTGCTGCTGGCGGCGCGCGGCCTGGATTGGGCGTGGGAAATAATGTGCGGGCGGCTGGTCGCGCCGCAGCGTGCCGCCGGTTTGATCGTCGGGGCGCTGCTGCTGGCGGGCGCGGCGGATGCCGCGTCTGGCCGCGTGCCGGTCGGCGGCGACCGGGGGACACATGCCGGCATTGATGCATTGGCGGCTTACCTGAGCGCACAGCCGGTGGCGGCGGTCATTTACGATCATTGGTTGGGGTGGGAACTGGATTATTATCTGGGGGCGTGGTCGGACAAACGGCGGGTGTATTATCCGACTCCGGCGGCGCTGGTGGCGGACGCCCTGCGTTTGAGTGAACGCGGCGCGCGTTATTTCCCGGTCCCGCGCCACCAGCCGGCCCAACCCTGGCTGGACGCGCTGCGCGCCGCCGGAGTAGAGGTGTCGGTTTCTTACGATGACGGGCGTTTTATCGTCTACGCGCTTAATTTTCCGCCGTCGGAGGGCGGCGCTTGAGGCGCTGGATCATCTTGGCCGGGTCGGTCGTGGCCGTGCGCGGGTTGATGCGCGTGGCGGCGTGGGCGGCGGGGTCGTTTTCGTCCTCGCTGTTTTTCGGGCTGTCTTGTTCCACGCCGGGGTAGCGCGTTTTCCAGTCATGCAGAAAACCCACCAGCCAGGTTTCTTCGGCGCGCATGATCGCCAGGCTGTGCGTATAAAGCGCCTGGATATGTTCGGCGTTGGATGTGCCTTCCTGTTCGTGCCGCTGCCAGGCTTTTTCGACCGAATCCAGGTTATGCCGCAGGTCAATCAAATGATGGTGAAGCACCTGGTACACCTGGCGGGGTTTGAGCGCGCGCAGGTTCGCCAGCCCCAGCTCGAAGCCAGACCCCAGGGCGCGCGGCTGGCGCAGCAGGTCGGCCACCGCCGTTTGCAGGATGCCGCGCCCGGCCTCGGTGATGGTGTAGAGTTTACGCGCCGGGCCGCGCCCCTCGGCGCGGTACTGGCCGGTGAGCATGTTCTGGCGCTCAAGTTTGTTGAGGATGTAATAAATCGAGGAAAAACCGATGGTCAGCCATTCGCGCAGGCCGCGTTCGTCAATCAGTTCTTGAATCTCGTACCCGTAACGCGGGCCTTCAGCGACCAGACTCAGGATGGTTAATTCGGCATCGTTCATCACCGGCTTTATTCCATTTGCTGCGTGGCAGGACTTACGGTAAGCATAGCAGGGGTGCGGGAATAGAGTCAAGCTGCGCGATTTTATTCCTGCCGGCGGCCTGTGCGTATCACTTCCTGGACGGTTTTAATCAGATTGTGGGCGATGTACGGTTTGGTCAGGTAACGATCCGCGCCCATCTCCAACCCTTCACGAATTTCTTTCGGGTCAGCCATCGCGGATAGGATCACTACCGGCAGATGGTCAAAGGCTTCTTTGGCGCGCATCTGGCGCAAAAGTTCCAAACCGCTGATGTCCGGCAGCATCAGGTCGAGCAGAACCAGATCGGGCAGGGGTTTACCGCGTAAAATCTGGACAGCTTCGGCGACATTTAATGCCGGAATAGTGTCTATACTCACTCGGTCGAGCAGTATCTTTACGAGATTCTGCAATTCCGGGTCATCATCAACGACCAGAACCCGCCTCTTGCCTTCTGCGGCCACGTGATTATCCACCTTTCTTTCCGGCAGCCCGGTTAGTTTTAACCCAAGGAGGGGGCAATTGCAACCCTTTTTGCCTGTAAACGCGCTTGGGTGTATGCTCAAAGGTTGAGTCACTGAAGTGAGGAGCGCGTGTTTTATGTGGAAAATAAGCGGGCGCGGGATTGTTATTCTCCTGCTGTTGATGCTGGCAGGCTGCTACCAGCAGGCAGGCGAATCCTTCCAGCCCGTCAGCAGCACCGAGATACCGATTAATGTCCCGGAGGCCGATAACCCGGAACTGACCGATTTCCCGGCGACGGCGACCCTGCCGCCCATCACCCTAATCGCGCCGACGCGCGACTTCCCGGCCCCGCCGACCGCGCAGGAAATCGCGCCGCCGGTGGAAACCACGCCGACGGAAATGGTTCTGCCAACCTTTGAACCGAGCGAGCCGGAAGCGGCCACCGAAGCCGTGCCGGAGCCGCCGGCGTTTGAAGCCACGCCGACCTCGGCCACATTCATTACCCCGTTCAGCCCGTTGGGGCCGGTGACGCCGGTCGTGCCGACTTTAGCGGTCGTTTTTGATCTGCCGACCGCCACGCCATCAGGGCTGATTACGCCGACCGCTTTTGCCGAACCCGGCGAATGCACCTATACCGTCCGCCCTGGCGACAACCTGTTTCGGATTGCCGTCAACAATAACGTAAACCTGGCGGAGCTGCGCGCCGCGAACCCGCAGCTTGTGGGCGATTTGCTTCAGCCGGGGCAAACGCTGCAAATCCCCGGCTGCGTGCCGGGTGCGCCCGCCGGTGAACCGGCTGCCAATGCCGGGGGGACGAACGAGCAGCCGCCGGTGGCCGGGCCCGTGAGCGGCACAACCTACACGGTTCAGTCCGGCGATACGCTGTTCGCCATCGCGCGGCGTTTTAACACCACCGTTCAGGCGATCATCGAGGCCAATAACCTCGCCAATCCCGACCGGCTGTCAGTCGGGCAGGAGCTGGTGATTCCCTCTAATTAGACCACAAGGGGGCAAGGCAGACACAACAAATCGGGGCTGCCGAAAGAACCGGCGCGGCTGCAGGAGGGCGGGTGATCGGGATTGTCGGTAGAAAAGTGCCTGGCGGCCAGGCACTTTTATTGTTTATGCCTGAGCTGAAACGCTGGCGGCGATTTTTTCACACCAGGCGCGGATTTTGTCCCAATCCCGAAAATCGCCGTCAAAATTGCTCGGCCAGGTTGTGCCGTCGTAACGCGCGGCCAGCGTCCAGCGTTCGTTCCAGTCCACGCGCTGTAAATCCAGCTTGCCGGCGAAGGCTGTAATCTCGCGCACGTCCAGTCCTTTCAGCAGGTCGTGAACCATGTAATATTCAATCACATGGTCGTAACCATGCGCTTCCAGCACGCGGATGCAGTTGACCCACAGGTAAAGCGGTTTGTCCGCCAGCGCGTCATGGAAGGTGGTCACAAAATCCACCATCTTCGGCAGCCACGTTCCAGCATGGATGGCCGTACCCAGAATCACTATGTCGTAAGGGCCGACCAGTTTGATCGTCTCCACGCTGGCGACCGTGACTTTAAAACCGCGCTCGTTAAAAATACCGCTCATAAATTCGGCAATTTCGGCTGTGGAGCCGTGCGCGCTGGCATAACCGATCAAGATATTCATGGTTTTTCTCCTTGTTAAAAAAGTGCAAATTTTGTTTTTCATTATAGGCGAAGTTGGCTGCTGCGCGCCACCTGCGGCGGGCGGCTGGCCGACCTTAAAAAGGAAACGAGAGCCGTTTTGTATATTGCCGTCTGCCTGCTTCGGGGTATAATCGGCTTTAACAGCAAAATCAGTGAGAAGACTGGCACTGAGGGGTAAAGTAAAAATCTTATGATAGAGGTAATCATTGACAGCATCCGTGTGAGCTTAATGTCGCAGCATCGGGTGGTTGTCCTCAAAGATGTCAACAGCGAGCGTTACCTGCCGATCTGGATCGGCCCGTGCGAAGCGGAAGCCATCACGGTCAAACTTCAGGACATGCCTACCCCTCGCCCCTTAACACACGATTTGCTGAAGTCGGTCATCCAAGAACTGGGTGGCCGCGTGGTTCACATTCTTATCAGCGATCTGCGCCAGGACGTGTATTACGCGCGCATTGTGGTGGATGTCGCTGGCGAGCAGCTCGAAATTGACTCGCGGCCCAGCGACGCCATCGCGCTGGCCGTGCGGGTGAGCGCGCCGATTTTTGTCTCCGAAACGGTGATGGACCGGGCGGCGACCGAGCCGGATGAAGATGTTGAGAAGGAAGCTGCCAGCGAAACCCCCGCCGGTGAAGTGGATGAATCCCGCCTGAGCGCGTTTGCCGACTTTGTGGACACGCTGGATTTTGACGATTTAGAGGACAGCGAGGACTGACCGCGCCGCCGGCAGGCTTGCGCCGGGTATCACCGGCGACTATGATAGATTCAAGAATCTAAAAACGGTGCGCCATTTTCTCGCGCCGTTTTGTTTCCCAATACCTGGAATTTCATGAGCAATCTGTTCGACGGTTGGGGCAGCCAGCCCGCCCCCTACAGCCAGGAAGCTGAAGAAGCCACCATCGGCGCGGTTATCACCTTCCCGCCGGCGTATTTTGGCGTGGCCGCCTTTTTGCAGGCCGACGATTTTTTTCTGCTGCGCCACCGCTACATCTGGCAGGCCATGCAGCGCCTGGTGGAGCGCGATGAGCCGATTGAATACGTCACGCTTTCTAAAGAACTGGATGACCTGGGCAAGCTGGATGAAATCGGCGGCCCGGCTTACCTGACGCATTTGATTAACAGCGCGCCGTCGGCCATGCACGCCGAAGTTTATGGCCGTCTGGTGGAGCGCGCGGCCACCCGGCGGCGGCTGATGGCGGCTTCCGACCAGATCAAGGCACTGGCGCTGAACGAAGAACTGGCGATTGAGCAGGTTATCGCCGATGCTGAAGCGCGTTTGTTCGATGTGACCGAACGCCAGCTTACCAAAGAACTGGTGCCGATGCGCGAGGCGATCAGCGCCTATTACGACCGCATCGAACACCTGATGCGCTACCAGGACGAGGCGCTGGGTCTGCCGACCGGCTTCAAAGACCTGGACAAACTGCTCGGCGGCCTGCAAAAGTCCGACCTCATCATCTTCGCGGGCCGCCCTGGCATGGGTAAATGTGTCGCGGGTGGGACGCTGGTCAACACTGAACGGGGTGCAGTCCCGATTGAAATGTTAAAGCCCGACGTGCCGGGTTTCCCGGACGATGAAGGCGGCTGCTACTACCCGCTGGAGATCGGCATCCAGACGCCGGACGGAATGCGCCAGACCGCCTACTTCTACGACAGCGGCGTGAAGCCCACCCTGAAGCTGACGACGCGGGCGGGTTATTCATTGACCGGCACGTTTAACCATCCGGTGCTGGTTCTGGCAAAAAATGGCAGGAAGGTCTGGAAGCAGTTGGCCGAACTGGCGTGCGGGGATTATGTCGCCATCCAGCGCCACGCCGCCGTGTGGGGCAGGGCTGAATTTTACCAGGACGAAATCACGCAGATTGAGGACTCCGGCCCGCAGCATTGTTATGATCTGACCGTTCCCGAAGGCCAGACTTTTGTCGCCAATGGTATTGTCTGTCACAACACCTCGTTCATGTTGTCCGCTGCCGTCAACATGGCGCGGCTGGGCGCGCGCATCGCCATCTTTAGCATGGAGATGGGCGTCGAACAGATCGTGCAGCGGTTGGTTTCGATGGAGGCGGCCATCAACAGCCAGAACCTCCGCACCGGCCAGCTTACCAACCAGGAATGGGGGCGTTTCGTTCGCGCGGCGGGGACCCTCAGCAGCTTCCGCATTTTTATTGACGATACGCCGGCCATGAACCCGATCCAGATGCGGACAAAATGTTTTCGTCTGGCGCGGGAACACGGCCTCGATCTGGTGATCGTGGACTACATGCAGTTGATGAACGCCGGCGGCGCGTACTCCAACAACCGCGTGCAGGAGATCAGCTTCATCAGCCGCAGCCTGAAGGAGATGGCGCGCGAGTTAAACGTGCCGGTGCTGTCGGCGGCGCAGCTTTCCCGCGCGGTGGAGCAGCGCCAGGACAAACGGCCCGTCCTCAGCGACCTGCGCGAGTCCGGCTGCCTCACGGGGGACACGCTCGTTTATCTGCCGGACAGTGGATATTATGTGCCGATTGCGGAGTTGTGCGGGCGCGTCGGTTTCCGCGTGATGAGCCTCAATACCGAAACCTGGAAACTCGAACCCAGCACAGTGACGAACGCTTTCTGCACCGGGACGAAACCGGTCCACCGGCTGACCACGCAGCTAGGCCGCACCATTCGTGCCACCGGCAATCACAGGTTTCTCACCATTCACGGTTGGAAGCGCCTGGACGAACTGACGCCTGAAGATCATATCGCGCTGCCGCGCCGCCTGAAAAGAGCCGCTTCGGTGCTTCGCGCGCTGCGCGGCGGGGTTGAGGTGAGCAAAACACAATCAGAAACGTATCAGACACGGCTTTTAACCTCAAACGCCTCAAATATGGTTATTGAGGCGGCTGAAAGTGATGTGTATTGGGATGCGATTGTTTCCCTTGAACC
>JAPKMO010000061.1 GCA_026645945.1 Anaerolineae bacterium | reverse complement strand
GTACATCTTCTGGATGATGTCTCGCCAGCGTTCAAGTCGCGCCGGAGTCAGGCTTAAAGCAGCCGTCAGCCGCTCGGCATCATCCGGCGCATTACTCCACAGCCAATCCAGCAGTTGAAGCGCCTGCTCCAGATGCCAGACAACCATCCGGTTTGTGAACACGCTGTTATCAATGTTTTCGTGATATTCATCCGGCCCGATCTGCTGCGATATTTCGTAGCGTCCCGACCGGGCCTCTACGCGGCTGCCCCAGAAAACCGCCGTATCCAGCACGATTTCCGCGCCATACCGGCGCATAAAATCGTCATCCCCCGCCCAACGCCAGTATTGCAGAACGGCATAGGCGATGTCGGTAGAGATATGCTGTTCCGTATCACCTGTCCAGATACGAATCCGCGAGCCGTCTTCCTGTTCGTCCGACCACTGCGGCGTGGTTTCTTCGCCTGTATCGGTGCTTTCCCAGGGATACATCGCCCCTTCGTAGCCGTTCGACCTGGCTTTGTTGCGTGCGCCCGGCAGATTGTGGTAGCGGTACATCAGCAGATTGCGCGCGATTTGCGGCTGTGTGAGGATCAGCGGTGGCACGATGAACAGTTCGGTATCCCAAAAAACATGGCCTTTATAACCCAGGCCGGAGAGCGTTTTCGCGCCAATGCTCACCCGTTCATCCTGTCGCGGCGCGGCGATCAGCAGGTGATACATTAGAAACCGGACGGCAAACTGGGCGTAATCGTCACCTTCGATCTGCACATCCGACGTGTCCCAATAGCGCGCCCATTCATTTTCATGCGCGGAGTGCAGTTGTCCGTATCCGGCAGCCACCGACGCTTGTAAATGCCGGCGTGCCGTATCCAATACACGATCTGCCTCTACATCCCGGCTGGTGTAAACAATGGTGAGTTTGTCGAGCGATATGGATTCTTCCTGCCGCAGTCGAAAAGTGCTGCCTACAAGCGGCGACTCCCCTTCTACCCGCGCTTCAGCCGGATAGGGGCTGATAAGCCGCGAGGCCATTCCCAGTACGTAGCCGGACTGGTTGGTTCGCGCCTGAAGTGCCAGTACCACGCCGTCCGCCTCCGCCTGAATATCCGCCCAGTGACGAACTTCGTGGTTGGTCACATCGGTATCCAGGCGGCTTTCAACACGAATTTCAGGGTCGCCATCCACAGCCGTAATCCGCACGCGCTGCGCCAGAAGGTGAACATCGTGCAAGCTGGCAAAACGCTCAAACACGACTCGAACGATACTGCCGGAAGCCGCGCGGAACAACACTTCTCGAATCAACACCCCATGATCGAGTTGCAGCCGCCGCCGGTAGCCCAGGACTGCGCCGTCCGGCGGTTGCAGCGCAGTATGGTGCTGGTTGACAAGGCGGAACGGTGTGCCGTCAACCCACAGGCGGAGCGGCAGCGGGTTCGGAGCGTTTACCAGATCAGGCACCAGCGTACCGGCGGCATGATTGTAGATGCCGTGTATCAGCGTGGTAGCGATCTCGCCGGGGTATCCTTCCTCGAAAGTTCCCCGCATCGCCATATAACCATTGCCGATGGTGAAAAGTGTTTCGTAGTGGTTGAGCTTTTCAGGATGAAAAGGAAACTCGCTCAATTCCCACAATCGGCGCAGCACAATAAAACTCCTCTTCAACAAAAGCAATAACGTCAACTTAAACGTTTAATATGTAGAATATAACCAGTTTTTCGCCGATATGCAAGAGGATTTTTGGGCATTTTGACGCGGCTGGCAGAACGGGTTAAGCCGGATAAAAATGAGGGGGGAGTTTTAAAACAGCGCAAACAAATATACGAGGGTGGCCTGCGAACAAAGGCGCACCCTCAGAAGCTGGGCAACCTACTCGGCAGCAGCGGACTGCTCCGCCCGCGCCGCCAGATCATCACGCACGGCGCCGGCTCGCGGCACACCCTGTCGGTACGCGGCGGCGGCAATCGCGTGTGAAGCGACCGGAGATGTAATCAGCAGGAAAAGCGCCAGAACGATCAATTTGAGCGCAGCCTCCGGCATCATCAGCGCCGTACCGGCCAGCAGGCTGATGCTGCCCAGCGTGGATACCTTACCGGAAGCGTGGATGCGGGTATAAACATCAGGCAGGCGAATGATGCCGATGATGCCCACAGCCGAAAAAAAGACGCCCGTACCGAGCAGTATCAAACCCACCACTTCGCCTATAACCATCAAAACACCCTCCCCTCGGCCAGATACCGGGCAACCGCCAGGGTTGCCACCAGGCCAAATGCGGCCAGTGCCAGGCTGATGTCTATCACAAAAGATGAACCTTGCAGCAGCGCCAGCAGAATGATAATCCCGATCAGCAGCGTGGTGATGGTATCGGTCGCCTGCAAGCGGTCGGCGGGGGTTGGCCCGGACAAAACGCGATAAGCGCACGGCAGCAGCAGGATAACCATCACCGTCAGCGCGGCCTGAACCAGCATATTCGCAGCATCGCTCATGATGACCTTCCTATGATACGCCCGAACAACTGGATACGGCGCGCCTGTTCCGCATCTATTGTCGCCATTGTCGCCTCAACATCCAAACAGTGAACATATAAAATCCGGTTATCCTCCAGTTCAACGACCAGCTCGCCCGGCGTCAGCGTGATGACATCGGCGCTCAAAGCAGCAATAATTGGACTTTCCAATGGGTCCTGGGTAGGAACAGCGATGATGCCCGGCTTTAACCGCATGTCGGGCGACAGCACCCTCCGCGCCACATCCACCCCGGACAGCACAATATCCCAGAACAACTCGACGACATAAATCACCAGCGCCACCAGTTGATCGGGCAGACGCCGCCAGTTCACCTTCCGCCTTCGCGGGCGCAGCAGCACGAGGACTCCCAGGCTTAATCCATAACCAACCAGCACGCCGTCGAGCATGATGCGGTCAGTGATGCCCACCCAGATCAGCGCCATTGGAACAGCCAGCAGCATATAAAAAAGCATCTTAACCTAACCTCCCAATACCGCCCGAATGTAAAGCTGGGGATTGCTCAATTGGCTGACGGTGCGTGCAGCGATGTCCAGCAGCGGCGCTGCATACAGGCCCAGAAGCACGCACAGGCCGATGAGTAAAGCCGGGGCAAGCGGGCTGTCTCCGCCGGGTTTTAGCTTGAACTCACCTGCCGGCGGCTGCTGGAAAATCCACTGCCAGGTGCGGAACATATACAACATCGTAATGACCCCTGCGCCGACCACCAGACCGAGCGCCAGCCAATGCCCGGCGCTGATGCCGCCCCGCGCCAGCGCCACCTTACTGACAAACCCGTTCAGCGGCGGTACGCCCGCCAGCGCCATCCCGCCTAAAAAGTACAGCCCTGACGTAACGGCTAACGTTTTACCCGCGCCACCGATCTCCGACAGGCGTGCGGTTTTGGTCATCGTCCGGCTGGAAACCACGCCGGTAATCATCAGCAGTGATGATTTGACAAACGCATGGTTAACAGCATAAACCAGCGCCCCGGACAGGGCGGCGGCTGTCCCCCAGCCAATCCCGACCAGGATGAAACCAATCTGGCCGAAAGTCGAATAAGCCAGCAGGCGTTTGGCATCATATGTTCGCAGCGCGCCCAGGCTGCCGAAAAAAATGCCGATGATGCCGAGGATTATCAACAATTCTTGGATGAGCGGCGCCTCTGCCGTGAACATCAGCGTCATCATGCGAATCAGCCCATAAATTCCAACCTTGACCACCACTGACGACAGCATGGAGCCAATCGGCGTCGGCGCGGTGGTATGAAAATCAGGCTGCCAGAAGTGGAACGGGAAAACCGCGCTTTTGAGCAAAAAGGCGCACATCAGCAGCACGGCGGCAGCCTGCGCCAGCAGTGGGCGCTGGTCATTAGCTAACAGGCGGCCAATATCCGCCATATTCAGTGTGCCGAAGGTGGCATACAGGGCGGCGATGCCGATGAGCAGGAACAGCGTCCCCATCGCGCTGATGAACAGATATTTAATGGCCGCTTCCAACCCCAGCCGGTTGTCGGAAATCGCCACCAGAATCACCGATGTAATCACCATCAATTCGATGAATACAAACAGCGTGAAGATGTCGCCGGTATACAGCGCCCCGTTTAAACCCGCGCCCATCGCCAGGAACAGCGGCATGAACGCCGGATAACGCACGCATTTATCCTTGCAGCCAAGGGCGTACAGGATACCTGCCGCCACGACCGTCGTCGCCATGACGGCGAACACCGATGCCAGTAAATCGCCCACCAGAACGATGCCAAACGGCGGCGGCCAGCCGCCCAGCCGGTAGGTCAAAATGTTACCTTGCAGGTTTTCCAGCAGCACACCGATGCTCGAAAGCCACGCCAGCACGCCGCCTATAAGCCCGAAACCATGCTGAAGTGTGCGATAGCGCGACAGGGTAACACCTAACGCAGCAAACGCCAGCGGAATAAAAATAGGCCCGATCAGCAGTACATTCGGCATAAATTACCCCTTAAGTTGATCCAGTTCATCGCTGTCCACCGTTTTAAACCGCCGGGATGAAACCGCGATCAACCCTAGCAGCAGTGCATAAGAACCAAAACTGATGACGATGGCCGTCAGAATGAGCGCCTGCACCAGCGGGTCGCTGGGCTGCCCTGCCGGGCGGTTGCTGGCATCCACATAAGCCGGGACGCTGCCGTTATAAGCCCCGACGGCCAGAAACAACAGATTGATCGCCGTGAACAGGATGTAAAAACCCATCCCGGCTTTGATTAAATCCCGCCGCAGCAGTTGAAAAACGCCCATCGCAAACATGATACCGGTTGCCAGCGCAAACAGGATGTTCATAACGGTTCGACCTCCTTTGGATGGGAGATAGCTTCCAGGATGGCACTCACGCCGCCGAATACGGTCAGGCAGATGCCGACCTCAAACAACACCGTTGAGGCCAGTTTGATGTCCGCCAGCGAAAAACCTTCTATCGGGGTAAAAGCCAGAAATTCGCGCCCGAAAACCAGCGGTAGAATGGCATTGGCAAAGGCCAGCGTCAGCCCGATGCCGATCAGCGGGCCAGGATGCAGCCAGCGCAGCCGTCTTTTTGTTTCCTCATATCCGTACACGACAAACCACAATGCGACCCCCAAGCCGCCAATTACGCCTGCCGTAAAGCCATCCCCCGGCGCCACGCCGGCATAAAGAAGGTGCGCCAGGCCGATCAGCGTGGCAAACGGCAGCACCAGCGCGGCGGCAAGCTGCGTTACCGGGTCGGCAAAACGCGAACGATAAACTACCGGTTCAGGACGTTCCGCGTCTTCTTGCAGCGCGTCCTTGATGGGACTCTCGCTTGTTTCAGGCCGCCGAAACAAAGACCACGTTTTGCCGGGGTTCGGGCGCGCCAGCATCGTCAGCACACCCAGCGCCGCCATGCCGAATACGGTAATTTCGATCAACGTATCGGTGCCGCGAAAATCGGTGATAATGCCAGCTACAACATCTTTCACGCCCACCTGCGGCAGCGCGTTTTCCAAATGCCAGGCGGCAATCGTGTTAGGAGTCGGGCGGCTGTTGACGGCGGCCAGCGCGAAAAACCCCACCGCCAACCCCAGCGTGGCCGAAATCAGCACGTCGCGTTTTAAGCCCGTGTTCGTCTGCCCCCACAGGCGCGTGATCGCGCGGCGGCGCTCTTCTTCGCTGGTGCGTGCCAGGATGATGATAATCAGCACGGTAGCCAGGGTTTCGACCAGGAACTGTACCAGCGCGACATCCGGCGCGGGTTCGAGCAAAAAGATGCCGCCGATTGAGTAACCGGCCACGCCCAGCGCCAGCGCCGCCAGCAGATGTCGTTCCAGCAAAATGCTCGCCAGCGTGGCGACCAGCGCCAGCACCAGCAGCACAATTTCCAGTATATCGGCTGCGGAAGCAACCCCGGCCATCATTTCTGCCGGATAGATGATCGTCGTTCGGGTAATCGCGGTGGACAGCAGAGCAACCACCGTCAGCAAAATCGCCGCCAGATAATACCGGATTTTGCCGCCCTGCGAGCGCAGCAGCACATCCCCTACCCGCTCAACCCGGCTCACTAGGTATTGGTAAATTTGCTCACCGCCGGGCAGTCCGGGCAGGTTCCACGACAGCCAGAAGCGGCGTGTCGCAAATATCGCCGCGCCGGCGGCCAGCGCCGCCATACTCAAAACAAATGCCAGATTGATACCGCCCGGCGGCAGCAGATACAGGCTGATCGTTTTCCCGACCGCCGGTGAAACTACCGGCGCGATCAGCACACCGATACCGATGCCGGCAATCAACGACAGCCCTGCCAGAAACCCCGGCGCGGCAGTCATCGGGCCGGGCAGCGCATGGATATGGCTGTAATCATAAGCATCATCCCCGTAGGGGTGATGGCTGTCATGCCCTCGATGTTCTTCTTGCGGCAGGCGCGCGCGTGATTCCCCTCCGAAAATATCCCAGACCAGCCGAAACGCCACCGCCACCGTTAGCGCGGCGCTAAGCACCACGACGGCCAGCGCCAGCGGTTCGGCGATCACAGCTTCCAGCAGCGTTTCTTTGGCGACAAAACCAAACAGCGGCGGCACGCCGGCCATAGATAAACCCGCCACTACAGTAACACCGGCCAGAGCGGGCATCTTGCGCCACAAACCGCCCAGCTCGTCTATATTCCGCGTGCCGGTAGCATGGTCAACCGCCCCGACTATCAGGAACAGCGCGCCTTTGTACAGTGCATGCGCCAGGATGCCCACCATAGCAGCTTTGATTCCGGCTGCTTCCGGCAGGCCGATGAGCGCCACCAGCGCCCCAAGCTGGCTGATCGTCGTATAGGCCAAGATGCCCTTCAAATCGCGCTGGCGCAGCGCGACCGCCGCGCCAATCAGCATCGTCAGCAGGCCAACCACCGGCAAAGCCGCATTCCACAGCGGCGTATCCCCCAGCATGGGCGACAGGCGCGCCAGCAGATAAACACCGGCTTTGACCATCGTCGCCGAGTGTAAAAATGCGCTGGCCGGCGTCGGCGCGGCCATCGCGCCCGGCAGCCAGAAATGCAGCGGAAACTGCGCGCTTTTACTAAAACTACCCACTAAAATCAACACGGTGATTGCGCCATACCAGGGGTGCGACCGCAGAACATCGCTTTGAGCAAGCAGGTCGCTCAGTTCCATCGTTCCGGCAGCGGTCCCCGCCAGCAGCAGCCCAACTAAAAGCGCCAGTCCCCCGCCCCCGGTGATGATAAGCGCCTGGAGCGCGCCCGCGCGTGCCACTGCATCCGAACCCTTAAAACTGATGAGCAAAAACGAAACAATGCTCGTCAGTTCCCAGGCGATAAACAGCGTCAGCAGATTACCGGCCATCACCACCGCCAGCATACTGCCGGTGAAAGCCAGCAGCAGGGCAAAAAATCGCCCCACCTGCCGGGCATCCTCGAAATAATATCCGGCATATAACATGACGGCAGCGCCGATGCCGGTGATAACCAGGGCAAACAGCACCGACAATCCATCCACATACAGCGACAGATTGAGGCCGATCTGCGGCATCCAGGAAATAGCCGCCGATACCGCTCCCTGTTCGCTAATCGTCGGCAAAAGCGCAAGAAGCCACCCGAACAGAATCGCAAGAACGGCGGCCAGTCCCCATCCCTGGTATTCAGGCCGCAGCCGCTGGCTGGCTGGAACAATCGCCAGGGCCAGAACAAACGGTACTACGATCACGGGTACAAATTCCATAACATTCCTTCATGTATTGACCAACGCCGGGCGCTCGGCCAAATTTCCAAGACAATCCGGCAGATGCGATGAGTCTCGGCAAAGAAACCGAATTATATAATTTTCGAGCCGGAGTTGTCACGAAAGCTCGTGCGGGCGGCTGTCATCGGCGATTTCCCAGCCAACCTGAAACCGGGGTATCCCAAAAGCGACATTCTATGGAACTATAAAAAATCTACCCCCCCACTGTCAATATGCGGGAGGCATATCTCACTCAGGATTAATATGGTGAATATTAGGGTACTCATATTTATCTTTTTCCTCATTCCAACTTTAGGTCGGGAACAACCTAAACAACTTTTGCACAAAGTCTTAAGTTGTCGTTATAATTCAACAAGCCTCAGCAAAGGCAAATTTACTCTTTCACTGTTATGTAGGGGAGAAGGCAGGCATGAAAAAGGTTATTGTTTTGTTGTTAGTGATGATGGCACTGGGGGTTACAGTCAGTGCGGCCCAGTCGCCCATGCAGTCCATCGGGCAGGGCGAGGGGCAGGTGGACATCGTGGCCTGGCCCGGCTACATCGAACGCGGCGAAACCGACCCGGCGTTTGACTGGGTAACGCGCTTCGAGCAGGAAACCGGCTGCAAGGTCAACGTTAAAACCGCCGCCACCTCAGATGAGATGGTGGCGCTGATGAACGAAGGCACGTTTGACCTGGTGACGGCTTCCGGCGACGCCAGCCTGCGCCTGATTTACGGTGGCCGCGTCCAGCCGATTAATCCCGACCTGATTCCAAGCTGGAACACCATAGACGAACGGCTGCAAAACGCGCCCTGGCACACCGTAGATACCAACGGCGACGGCGTTGCGGAACACTATGGCACGCCGTACCAGTGGGGGCCGAACGTGTTGATGTATAACACCGAGGTTTTCCCCGAACCGCCCACCAGTTGGAGCGTCGTTTTTGAGGAACAAACGCTGCCGGATGGTAAATCCAACGCAGGCCGCGTGCAGGCCTATGATGGCCCGATTCACATTGCCGATGCCGCGCAGTATCTCATGTACCATCAGCCGGAACTGGGCATCACCGATCCCTACGCGCTCGACCGTGACCAGTTTAACGCCGCGCTCGACCTGCTGCGCCAGCAGCGCGAACTGGTTGCCCGCTACTGGCACGACGCCTTCGTCCAGATTGACGACTTCACCAACGAAGGCATCGTGGCCTCCGGTTCCTGGCCGTTCCAGGTCAATCTGTTAAAGGCCGCCGGCCAGCCGATTGCCAGCGTTGTCCCTCAGGAAGGGGCGACCGGCTGGGCAGATACAACCATGATGCACGCTAACGCGCCGCATCCCAACTGCGCGTATATGTGGCTGGAACACTCGCTCAGTCCACAGGTTCAGGGCGATCTGGCGGCCTGGTTCGGCTCGGTGCCGGCTGTCCCTGCGGCCTGCGAAGGTAATGAACTTCTGGGCCCGGATGGCTGCGCGACCAACGGCTTTGACGATTTCGAGAAGATCCGCTTCTGGAAGACGCCGGTTGCCAACTGCGGCGATGATCGCGGCGAGGTGTGCGTGCCATATTATGAGTGGGTAACGAGTTATATTGCCGTCATCGGCGGGCGTTAAAAAGATCTTCGCGGGGGCGTGCAGTTGTGCGCCCCTGCCCCCTTGAGGAATTTCAAACTATGGACTACAAACTATGGATTGATGGCCGATGGGTGGACAGCCAGGGTGGCAGCCGCATGGCGATTGAAAACCCGGCCACCGGCCAGGTGATTGCCGAGGTGATAGATGCCAGCCGCGCTGACGTGGATGCTGCCGTGCAGGCGGCCCACCGCGCCTTTTACGATGGCCGCTGGTCGCAGTTAACCCCTGCCGAACGGTCGCTGGCGATCTGGCGGCTGGCCGATCTGCTGGAACAGCGCGCGGAAGATTTTGCGCGGCTGGAATCCGATAACACCGGCAAACCCTTTCAGGCGGTCAGCCTGGGCGCAGATTTACCGGCCTGCGTGGACAATCTGCGCTTTTTCGCCACCGCCGCGCGGGATACGCACGGCCACAACGCGGGCGAATACCTGAAAGGTTTCACTTCGATTTACCGCAAAGAGCCGGTCGGTGTGGTCGGGCAGATCACTCCCTGGAACTACCCGCTCATGATGGCGGTCTGGAAAATCGGCCCTGCGCTGGCGGCAGGCTGCACGATTGTGCTGAAACCCGCGCCCACTACCCCACTGACGACGCTGCTGCTGGCGGAATTAATCGCCGAAGCCGGCATCCCCGACGGCGTGGTAAACATCGTCACCGGCGGCAATGATACCGGCCAGGCGTTGGTCGAACATCCCGACGTGCGTATGGTCAGCCTGACCGGCTCAACCGCGACGGGCAAAAAAATCATGAAAACGGCGGCTGATACGCTCAAGCGGGTGCATCTCGAACTGGGCGGCAAAGCGCCGTTTATTGTCTTTGACGATGTAGACATCGAGAACATCGCGGCGGTCGCCACACTCACCGGCACGTTTAATACCGGCCAGGACTGCACCGCCTCGACGCGGGTTTACGTCGACAAGAGCCGTTACAAGGATGCCACCGAAGCGATCGTCGCAGCCATGCGGAACGTCAAAATCGGCCTACCGTATGACGATGACGTGCAGATGGGGCCGCTGATTTCTCGTATCCAGCGCGAACGGGTGCAGGGTTTTGTCGAGCGGGCGAAAGCAGCGGGCGCGCAGGTACTCACCGGCGGCGGCATCCCGGCTGGCCGGGCCGATGGTTATTACTTCGAGCCGACGGTGATTGTGAACGCCGACCAGCAGTCGGAGATCATCCAGAGCGAAGTATTTGGCCCGGTGCTGACCATTAACACCTTCGACAGCGAAGCCGAAGCCGTGCGCCTGGGTAACGATGTGCAGTACGGCCTGGCTGCGTCGGTGTGGACGAAGGATGTTGGCCGCGCCATGCGCCTGGCGGCCCAGTTGGAGTTTGGCACGGTCTGGGTCAATGACCACATCCCCCTAGCTTCGGAAGCGCCGCACGGCGGTTTTAAACAGTCTGGCTTCGGTAAAGACCTGTCCGCCGAGGCGGTAGCGGACTATAAAATTACCAAACACGTGATGGTCAAAAACGCATGATGAACGCTCCAACCCAACCTTCCATCGCCGTCCGGCTGCAAGCCGTATGCCGGTATTTTGGCGAGGTTAAAGCCGTTGACCATGTGAATCTGGATATTTATGACGGTGAATTTTTCTCCTTGCTCGGCCCTTCGGGGTCGGGCAAGACCACCTGTTTGCGCCTGATCGCCGGCTTCGAGCAGCCCACCTCCGGCAGCATTCAGCTTTACGGGCAGGAAGTGGCAAACGTGCCGCCCTATGAACGTGATGTGAACACGGTGTTTCAGGACTACGCGCTGTTCCCGCACATGACGGTCGGCCAGAACATCGCCTACGGGCTGATGGTCAAAAAAGTGCCAAAGCCGGAACGCGAGCGCCGCGTGAGCGAAATGCTGGAAATGGTACAGCTGCCGGGCATGGAAAACCGCAAGCCATCACAGCTTTCCGGCGGGCAGCGGCAGCGGGTTGCCCTGGCGCGGGCGCTGGTTAATCACCCGCGCGTGCTGCTGCTGGACGAACCACTGGGCGCGCTCGATCTCAAACTGCGCCAGCAGATGCAAATTGAGCTGAAGGCGATTCAGGAACGTATCGGCATTACCTTTATTTTTGTCACTCACGATCAAGAAGAAGCCCTGACGATGAGCGACCGGCTGGCCGTATTTAATCATGGCAAAATCGAGCAGATCGGCACGCCTACCGAACTGTATGAACATCCAACGACTGGCTTCGTGGCCGGCTTCGTCGGCACGACCAATCTTATCAGCGGCGATTCCGCGCGCAAGCTGACCGGCTCGCCAGAAACGTTTTCGATTCGACCGGAAAAAATACGCATCTGCCCGCCGGATACACCAACAACAGATGACGTGTACAGTGTTGCAGGCACGGTGCGCGACGCGATTTACCTGGGGATGCACACGCGCTATCTAGTAGAAACAGATGTCGGCTTCGATCTGATCGTGGTACAGCAAAACCTGGAGTCGTCCTCTGCGGACATCCAGACCACACGCGGCAGCCGGGTGAAGCTGCTGTGGCACAAGGACAGCGCCCGCCATCTGACGGAGACGGAATGATATGGCCGCGCCTTCGCTGACTCTGCCTCCCCCGACGCCCAAACTGCCACCATCGCTTCCGCGTCGAATCTCGACCTTTTTCTTCCGCCGCCCGAACCTCAGCCTTATACTGACGCTGCTGCTGCCGCTGCTGTGGCTGGTGGTGTTTTACATCGGCTCGCTGTCGTCGCTGCTGGTTAACAGCTTCTTCCGGCTGGATGGCTTCACCGGCCTGATCGTGCGCCAGTTTTCACTGCAAACCTACCAGGAACTGGCATCGCCATCGAATGTAGATATTTTCGTGCGGACAGCCGTCATGGCCGCCGCCGTCACCGTGACCTGCGCCATTCTGGCGTTTCCGGTCGCGTATTACATGGCGCGATACGCGAACTACCGCATCAAAGGGCTGCTCTACCTGGGCGTGCTGCTGCCGCTGTGGTCAAGCTACCTGGTACGGGTATACACCTGGAAAATCATCCTGGCGCAGGAAGGTATCATTACCTGGTTCGCCAACCTGCTCGGCCTGAACGGGCTGCTGGATGCCGTGCTGGCAGTCCCCGGCATTGGCGGGCCATCGCTGTCGTTCTCGTTCCTCGGCATGTTCCTGGTATTCGTTTATATCTGGCTGCCATATATGATACTACCGATCAACGCCGCGCTGGAGCGCGTGCCAAAATCGGTGCTGGAAGCCTCCGCCGACCTCGGCGCGCGGCCCGGTTATACCTTCCGTAAAGTGATTCTGCCGCTGGCGTTTCCCGGCGTAGTTGCCGGTTCGATTTTCACGTTTTCGCTGACGCTTGGCGACTACATCATCCCCGGTGTGATCGGCAATTCCAGCTTTTTCATCGGCCAGGCGGTGTTCGCGCAGCAGGGTACAGCCGGCAACATTCCGCTGGCGGCGGCCATGACCGTCGTGCCGATTGTGATTATGTTTCTTTATCTGATGGTTGCCAGGAGGTTAGGCGCTTTTGAAGCCCTCTAATCCTACCGGACGTGCCTCGCTGGGGCTAAAAATCGCCGTCGGGCTGGTGCTGCTGTTTCTGCACTTCCCGCTGCTTATCATCATCCTGTACGCTTTCACCACCGAGGAAGCCTCGTTTAGGTTTCCACCGCCGGGGCTGACCACTCGCTGGGTTGGTGAACTGGTCAATCGGGCAGACTTCTGGAACGCGCTCAGCCTGTCGCTTGCCGTCGCGGCAGTGGCAACCACACTGGCGATTGTACTCGGCACGCTGCTGGCCGGCGCGATCTACCGGGGCAACTTCTTCGGCAGAGACGCGCTGACGCTGCTGGTCATTCTACCGATCGCGCTGCCGGGGATCGTCACCGGCATTTCGCTGCGTTCGGCCATCAGCCTGACCGACATGGGCTTCACATTCTGGACTATCGTCATCGGCCACACGACGTTTTGTATCGTGACCGTATATAACAACGTGATCGCCCGTCTGCGGCGCACAGCCCGCTCACAGATGGAAGCCTCGATGGATTTAGGGGCTTCGACCTTCCAGACATTTCGCTACGTTGTGCTGCCGAATATCGCTACCGCCTTGTTGGCGGGTGGAATGCTGGCCTTCGCGCTGTCATTTGATGAAGTGATCGTGACAACCTTCACGGCGGGCCAGCAGCAAACCCTGCCAATCTGGATTCTGAGCCAGCTCACCCGCCCGCGTGACCGGCCCGTGACAAATGTCGCCGCGCTGTTTGTAATCGCCGCAACGTTCATTCCGATTTTGATTGCCTATCGCTTCACACAGAAAACCGGCGAGTAAAACAAAAGATAACCCGATTATGGGCGGCGCCTTGGGAAAGCCCAACGAACATCACCTTAATCAGCGGGCGACGATTTGAGCCTGCTGTCGTTCTTATATCATCAGCAAAGGACTCTCGTGACGTACTCCCCACACCTAAAGGTGGGAGAAACTGACGTGAGCGCCGGATGCCGCGTTTGTCACGGGGACTTCTTCCGACTGAGACAGTATGAGGCGACGCCCCGCCTCAAGCATATTTAAAGCCGCATTGTGGTCTCGATCAAGCGAGAGGCCGCAGTTCTCGCAGACGAAGATGCGCTCCGCTAAGGTGACGGACTGCTCATGACTGCAACCGGAACACTTGCCGGTAGTGCACTCAAAACGGTCAAGGGATACAACCTGTTTCCCGCGTTTCAAGACAGCCCACTTCAAGACGCTGAGAAACTGAGCAAAACCCAGGTCGCTGACTTTACGCCCCCACAGCGCCTTCATGCCTTGCAGGTTCAGGTCTTCAAAGATGAGTATATTGAATCTGGCGCAGGCGTGGCAAATCATGCTGGAAAAACAGCGGGTTCTCAATCCAGTGGCCGTCGGCGGTGACAAGAAACGTTTTCAGCCCGAAGTCGAACGCGCCGATTTCACCCGTGCTGCGTCCGGCTTCAATGACCAGCTTTTCCAGCACCGAGAAACTGTTGATCGTATCGCGCAGACGAAAATCGCGCTTCGAGCGATACAGGCGATACTTGTAGGTTCTGCGAATTTCAACGCTTTGGCTCATGCTGGATTTTGTATCACGTGTTTTCGCCATCCAGACAGTATACACGAAAAGCGACTCATACAGGCCGCCTTATTCTCCAAACCTGAAGGTTGGGGTTTTACGGTGCTTTTTCGATAATTGGGATCACAATGTTATTTAACAAGCTTAAAAGTTACACAGTTGAAAAAAGGATGATAGAATCGGGCGCATGAACGCACCGAGTGGATTGCTCTACGATCAAGTTTGTACGTAGGAGACGTAGCAGATGGCAACCAACTAAAAACGCCGGAAACCGTTGCCCCATAGGGGATTCGAACCCCTGTTTTAGCCTTGAGAGGGCTACGTCCTGGGCCTCTAGACGAATGGGGCTGAGGTTAGGGTTATTCTAGCAGCGAATTGCAGGTCGGTCAAGCAAAAGTTGAGGCCGGAAACTGCACTTTGAATGTCGGCAACTGCTCATTGCGGTAGCGATTTCGAAACGCGAGGGGTATACTCCACGCGGATTGGTTAGACGACGCTATTACATGATCTGAACAAGTGTTATTTATATATTTCAGGTCAATAATGCGGTTTCGCTCACAAGCCATTCCATCAATGAAAGAGCTGTCACATCTGGGTTGATGCCACATTTTTGCACAAAAGGTGAAAATAATGTCCAGTTATACCATACCTCAAATCGAACAACCCACTCCGATTGGGGAAAATGAAGCTGTTCTCATCGCCAGCGGCGATTTACGATTATCGGCGAATCAAGTCTGCTGGCCGGCCCAGCAAGATATGGAACAGCGTGTAACAGCCGCTTTTGCCAAAGAGGGAATCACGGTCAAACGCGGCCACCCTTATGATCCCGACCTTAAACACGGCTTCATCTGGAACCAGCGTATGGGCATGGATGTGTTCAAAAACATCCACCCCGAAGCCCGGCTCATCGTCGCCGAGGCCGTCTGGCAGTACAGCCATCACGTTCTAGCAGGGTTACGCAGCCACCGGGGGCCAATCCTGACGGTTGCTAACTGGAGCGGCCAATGGCCGGGGCTGGTCGGCCTGCTCAACCTCAACGGTTCGCTGACCAAGATGGGCGTTCAATACAGCAGCATCTGGAGCGAAGACTTCACCGATGAATTTTTCCTCAAAGGTATTCGCCAGTGGATCAAAGAAGGCAAAATCACCCATGACACCGGCCATGTTCGCCACTTCGATCCGGCGCAGGCGCCGGCATCCGAGGTCGCTTTGGGGCAGGCGCTGGCCGCCCAACTCAAACACGAAAAAGCCATCCTGGGTGTGTTTGATGAAGGCTGCATGGGCATGTATAACGCTATCATTGATGACGAACTCATCAACCCCGCCGGCCTTTACAAAGAGCGCCTCAGCCAGTCGGCACTGGTCGCCGCCATGCGGACGGTGAGCGATGCCGAAGCGCAGAAAGTCCGCGACTGGCTGGATGCGCGCGGCGTGAAGTTCGTCACCGGGCCGAACGAAGAAACCGATCTGACCGATCATCAGATTCTAGAGCAGTGTAAGATGTATATCGCCGCCGTGCGAATCGCGCATGAGTTCGGCTGCGCCGCTATCGGTATTCAATACCAGCAGGGTCTTAAAGACATGGCACCCGCGTCTGACCTGGTGGAAGGGCTGCTCAATAACGTCGAACGCCCGCCGGTTTATGATGCCGGCGGCAACGAACTGTACGCTGGACAGGCGCTTCCACACTTTAATGAAGTGGACGAGTGCGCCGGCGTGGACGCGCTGGTAACAAACCGCGTGTGGCGTGTTATGGGTTTCGACCCGGCCACGACGCTGCACGATTTACGTTACGGCGAACACTTCCAGGGCGACGGCGTAGACGACTTTGTGTGGGTATTCCTCATCTCCGGCGCAGCCCCGGCTTCGCATTTCATCAATGGTTATGCCGGTGCTTCCAGCGAACGCCAGCCGCCAATGTACTTCCGTCTGGGCGGCGGCACGCTGAAGGGCATCAGCAAACCCGGCGAGATCGTATGGAGCCGCGTTTTTGTGATGAACGGCGAGCTTCACTGCGACATTGGGCGTGCGACGGTGGTTATGCTGCCGGATGTCGAAACACAGCGCCGCTGGCAGGCGACCACGACGCAGTGGCCGATTATGCACGCTGTTTTACACGGTATCACCCGCGACCAGATGATGGCGCGGCACAAAGCCAATCATCTGAATGTGGCCTACGCACCATCCGCCGCCGATGCCGATAAAGCCCTGGCGGCGAAAGCGGCCATGATGCAGGCAATGGGCATCCAGGTGCATCTGTGCGGCGACGTGAACCTTTAGCCATATTAAGCAGTCGGGGGCGCATAATTGTGCGCCCCTTTAACCTGCCCCTATAGGTCAATACAAGGATAATTTTATGGAATGGTATAACGAGCCGCCATCCTGGCAGGATCAGGATGGTATTATTCAAGTGACCACCGGCTCAAAAACCGATTTCTGGCGCAAGACACACTACGGGTTTATCCGGGATAACGGCCACTTTTACTTTCGTCCGGTCGCGGGCAATTTCGTCACCGAAGTCAAAATCAGCGGCCAGTACCGCGATCTGTATGACCAGGCCGGCGTCATGGTTCGGCTGGATGCGCTTCACTGGCTCAAATGCGGCATTGAATATGTGGGCGGCGTGCAGCAGGCCAGCGTTGTCGTCACGCGCGATTATTCCGACTGGTCGGTCGTGCCGCTTCCGCAAAACCCGGCTGCCATCTGGCTGCGGGTTTCCCGGCATGGCGACGCGCTGGAGATTCATTATTCGCTGGATGGTCAGGCGTATACCATGCTGCGGCTGGCCTACCTGACGCTGGAAGAACGGCTTCAGGTCGGCCTGATGTGCTGCTCGCCGGACGGCAGCGGCTTTGATGTAACATTCCAGGAATGGAAACTTCGCATCGAAGACATAATCGAACCTTGATTGCTAGTTCCGTTGTGAGCCTTCCCCACCCCTATGTCCCTCTCCACAAGGTAGGGATGGGACTTAGAAGCCTGTTATGACCCATTTTAACCCCCTCTCCAAGATTTAGGCAGGGGGAGGGGACTAGCAATTACAGTAATCAAATAATCCGGCCAGGCAGCGCGTACAGAATTATTTCCATCCGGCAAAAGTCGCCGGGCGCGCTCGGCATAAATATGGAGAAAGAAAATACCATGCGCGCAAAACCGTTTGCGTACCCCCTCCCGCTCGATGGAGGCAAGCCGTCGGTGTGGGACAGCCACATCACGCGGCGGCTGTCCTCTATGAAAGGCCAGTATCTTGACCAGGCTGCCTATGAAACCATGCTGGCCCGCGAAGACACGCTGCTGTATGAGGTCTACGAAATCCAACGCCCGGAAGCGGCAGGCGAACTGCTGCAAGGGATTTCGATCATCCACCCCGGCAAAGTGGGCGACGAATATTTTATGACCAAAGGCCATTTCCATCAGGTACTCGACACGGGCGAAGTTTATTACTGCCTGAGCGGGCAGGGCATGATCGTGATGGAAACGCCAGAAGGCGAGGCCGAGGTGCTGGACTTTCAACCCGGCCAGGTAGTGTATGTGCTGCCGCGCTGGGCGCACCGCACGGTAAATACCGGCCTGACGGACGATCTGGTGTTTTATTTCGCCTATCCGGCCAATGCCGGACACGACTACGGCACGATTGAGCAGAGAGGCTTCCGCAAACTGGTCATTGAACGGGATGGTCAGCCAACCGTGATAGACAATCCGCGCTGGAAGCAGGCATAAAAATCGCAAATCCCGGCAGGTTTTAATATCAATAGTACGAATCTCCCCCATGCTATCTATCCTGGAAACGGCGGAAACCGGAGGGTTTTATCAATTCGCTGACATTCTATGAGGCAGACTTAAGGTATACTGAAACTTGAGCCTGAATAGTTAAATAACCACAAGGAGAGCGTGCCATGCGCCCCCGGCGGGTTTTTATCAGTTTTTTAGCTGCGTTATTGGCCCTGATATGGGGTTTTTCGTCGTTTCAGATCAGCCGGGCGGACACGTACATCGTGACGAACACAGATGATGACGGCGCGGGCAGTTTGCGGCAGGCGATAGCCAACGCAAACGCTTCCGTAGGCGTCCTGGATACCATTCAGTTCAGCATTGACACCGGTACGCAGACGATTTTCCTGCTTTCCCCGCTCAACATCACCGATCCTGTCATTCTTGACGGCACAACGCAGCCGGGTTTTACCGGCTCGCCGCTGATTATACTTGACGGCGTTTCAGCCGGCGCCGGCGCGAATGGTATCATCATTTCGGGCGGCGGCAGCACGATCAGCGGTCTGTCTGTCGGCAGGTTCGAGGGCGCCGGAATCCAGATTGCCGGCAGCGGCAGCGTCATTATCGGTAACTATATCGGCACTGATGGGGTTAACCCACTGCCAAACGGCATCGGCATCGAAATTCTTGGCAGCGGCAACCGGGTCGGCGGCACGGTCGGCGGCTCCGGCAATCTCATTACCAACAATGTCGGCCCCAGCATCCTTATAGATGACGGTGGAGTACCGGGCGCTGCCGTCAACAACGCCATCCTGGGCAACGCGATTTTTGACAACGGCGGGTTAGGTATTGATCTGTTCCCACCTGGCGTCACGCCGAACGATGCGGGGGATACGGATGGCGGGCCAAACAACCTTCAGAACTTCCCGGTCATTACGGCTGCCACGCCCGGCAGCGTTACCGGTACGCTCGCCAGCGCGCCAGACACCACCTACCGCATCGAGTTTTACCGCAACACCGCCTGCGATTCCTCCACTTATGGCGAAGGCGAAAATTATCTCGACTTTCTGGACGTGACTACCGATGGCGCGGGCGACGCTTCGTTCAGCATTTCGACGCTTCCCCTGACCGCCGGTGACTTCCTGACCGTGACGGCGACCGCGCCGAACAACGACACATCCGAATTTTCGGAGTGTGTCGAGGTGGTGGACGCGCCGATTTACCTCTCCGACCCCCTGCCCGACCCTGACCCCGGCAGTCTGCTAACGATCTTCACCACCGAAGGCGTGCCGGCCAGCGCCATCATCCAGGTACGTAATCCCGGAACGGCAGAGCTGAACGTCACGCAGGTGAGTTTAGATAATCTGACCGATTTTTCTCTGCTGTCGGCGGCCAGTTTTAATGTGCCTGCCGGCGGCGGGCCGGTGACGATTGAGATTCAATGCGATGCCGACACCGGGCCAGGGCTGTTCACAACCGGTGTTACGGTCGAACACAACGCCGCCGGCAGCCCGGCCAGCTACACCGTTGACTGCGACGTTGCCTCCGTACCCACGCCGGTTTACATATCCGCGCCTGCCCCTGGCGAGGTCATAGACCTCGGCACGACCGCGTTCGGCAGTTCGGTCACTGGCAGCCTGCATATCACCAATCTGGGGACGGCCAATCTGACCGTCTCCGAACCGGCAGCCGGTTTCTTCAGCGGGGCAAACGCCGCAGACTTCAGCCTGGTAGCCGGAACGGCGCCGCCGTTTACACTAGGGCCGAGCGATGACTGGACGGTTATAATCCGCTGCACACCCCTGGCCGCCGGCGACCGTACCGCCATACTCACCTTTGATACCACCGACCCGGTTCGCCCAAGCGTATCCTATACCCTCAACTGCCGCGCCCTGCTGCTGCTGTCCCCAACCACTTTGCCGGACGGCGCAGTTGGCGTGCTTTATCCTGACCAGACCATCACGGCCAACGGCGGCTCCGGGTCGTATGCCTTCGACCTGTTTTCCGGTTCGCTGCCGCCCGGATTAACCCTGTCCCCCGGCGGCCTGCTGTCCGGCACGCCAACGTTGGCCGGTACGTTCCCGTTCACGGTCAGGGCGACCGACAACGCCGACAATTCGATCATCGGGACGCAAAACTATACTATCATCATCACTGATGCCGTCCCCGGCTATGACTCGTCACCCGCCCCCAGCAGCACCATCACCGTCGGCACAGCCACAGTCGGCACGCCGGTTAGCACCACCCTCACCGTCAGCGAAACCGGCAGTGCCCCGCTCGATGTCGGGCTGTTCGGCGGTTCGCTGGCGACCGCCATCACCGGCGCGAACGCCGCCGACTTCACCATCACCGCTCCGGCTTTCCCGTTCACCATTGCCGACGGCGGCGCGAACCAGCCCATCACCATCCAATGCACGCCCGCCGCCGAAGGGCTGCGCACCGCCACCCTGACGCTGACCTCCAACGACCCGGCCTGGCCGACCATCGCCTACCCGCTCGAATGCACCGGCACGGTGGTACTGACGCCGATTTATCAATCCGTACCAGCGCCCGGCAGCACCATCAACCTGACGACCACCCAGGACAGCCCGGTCAGCGCCAATATCGCCGTCTCCAACCCCGGCAGCGCCCCGCTCAACGTTACCAGCGTCGTTCTGTCCAACAGCGGCAATTTTTCGCTGCTGTCGGCAGCCAGCTTCAGCGTACCCGCCGGCGGCGGCCCGACTGACATCATCGTGCAGTGTAACGCCGACGAAGCTCACGGCACACCTTATACCACTACCGTAACCGTCACCCACGATGCGGCGGGCAATCTGGCTACCTATACTGTCAACTGCACCGTTAACGCGCCCGCTGATCCCGGCTACGACTCCTCGCCCGCGCCAAACGCGACTATCAGCGTCGGCACGGCTACCGTCGGCACGCCGGTCAGCACTACGCTCACCGTCAGCGAAACCGGCGGCGCGGCGCTGACTGTCGGGCTGTTCGGCGGTTCGCTGGCAACCGCCATCACCGGCGCGAACGCTGCTGACTTCACCATCACTAACCCGGCTTTCCCGTTCACCATCGCTGACGGCGGCGCGAACCAGCCCATCACCATCCAATGCACGCCCGCCACCGAAGGTGCGCGCACGGCCACACTGACGCTGACCTCTAACGACCCGGCCTGGCCGACCATCGCCTATCCGCTGCAATGTACTGGCGCGCTGGTCGCTACCCCTAGTTATAGCTCGATACCCGCGCCCGGCAGCACAATTAACATCGGCACGACCCAGGTCGGCGTCGCCTTAGTGAAAGCCGACGCGCTGCAAATCAGCGAGAATGGCACGGCGGCGCTGGCGGTCGGCAATCCGTCCATCATCGGGACGAATGCGGGCGATTTCCGCATCACATCTCCGGCTTTCCCGATCACTATCGCAGACGGCGGCGCGCCTCAGAACGTCGCCATCGAGTGCAACCCCACCGGGACGGGCGCGCGCACGGCCACCCTCACCTTAGCCACCAACGATCCGTCGCAACCGACGGTGCAGTATACGCTGACCTGCACCGGCACGGCGGCTGCCGCCCCCGGCTACGGCTCGGTTCCCGCGCCGGGCAGTTTTATTAACCTCAACACCATACCCGGCGTCCCGGTCAACGCGCAGATCATCGTCTCGGAAACCGGCACGGCCACTCTGACCATCACTTCAATCACCCTGAGCGACAACCTCAATTTCACGCTCATCACGCCCAACACGTTCCAGATCGTGAACGGCGGGCCGTCCGAGAATGTTTTCATCCGGTGCAACGCGCTGGGACTCGGCACGTTCGTAACCGCCGTCACGGTGGCGCACAATGCCGCTGGCAGCCCGGCCAACTACACCATCACCTGCAACGTCACGACTACCCCAATTGCCACGCCGACGCTGATTATCACAGGCGTACCTACCGCCGTTGGGCCGACTGCCATACCGCCCACTGCCACGCCCGCCGCACCCGGCACGGGAACGATCTCGGACGAAGTGAAGGGACAGGCCATCCGCACCGGCCCGTACCTGGGCGCAACATTGATGGGCGGGGCGCTGCCCGGCCAGCAGTACCCCATCCTGGCCCGCAGCACCGATGAAGGTGGCGAATACGCCTGGTATCTCATCCAGGCCGGCGCGATCACAGGCTGGACATCCGGGCGTTACCTGCGCTTTACCGGCGACCCAAGCCTGCTGCCGAGCGCCGGCTCGATCTTCGACCAGATAGACGGCGCGCCGGATGTCGGTGTCACGGCGGTGCTGCCGGCCCTCACCGACATGCGCCGGCGCCCAAGCGGACGCGCGGCCATCCTGCGGACGCTGCCGCAGGGCGCGGTCGTGTCGGTCATCGGGCGCACACGGCAAAACGGCGGCAATTACTGGCTGCATGTGCGTTTTGAAGGTCAGATTGGCTGGATTCCGGCTTATGTGGAAAACGTGCGCGGCAGCTGGGAGAATGTGCCAATTCGATAGGCTTTCAAAAAACGAATTGGGGCGCGCTGGTGTGCGCGCCCCGTCTATTTAAACCTGTTCCACTCGATAGATGGCGCTCTGCTCCGGCAGCAGCATAAGTTGATAGGTCAGCCACACATCATCATGAGACGCCGGAGCGACAGTTTCACCTTCAATGTCGGCCCGCGCCAGACGATACAGATCACCGTCAAGTTCAAGCTGCGTCCGGCTCAGGCACAGCGTTACCGCGCGCGGCGTGCGCGCATCCCCCAGAATGCCGGTTTCGAGATTACCGAGCAGGATATACACCTGCCCGCCGCTGCGCCATAGATGAAAAGCCATCGGCAGCGCCCATTCAACACCCCGAAGATGGCTTAATCCCGCCGCCCGTGCCAAATCATGCAGCAGCGCCGCTGCCCGGTAATGTGGAAATGTGCTGCCGAGCTGATATTTGGGCAAAAACGAGTTGTTCGGCTCTGACCAGTCCGGCGGCTGCCAGTAAACCCATCCTTCGCGGCTGGCGATAAGCGGCGTCTGCGCGGACTGGTAATACACATGCGTCCCATCCAGCGCCCGCACCGGGGCATGAGACGGCAGATAGGGACGGTCGTAGGGCGGCGCGCCCTCGCCGCTGCACACCTGAAAGCCGCCTGTTATAGTCTGGCTGCCGCTCAACTCCAGGCCCAGGCGCGCCAGAATTTCGTTATCCATCCATGCTGCCATCCCAACAGCTAAAGTTAGCCGTCGCTGGTTTAACAACATCTCCTGGGTTTCATGGCTTAAATGGCCGGGGGTCTGCAAAATGAATGAGTCGGGTGTTTCTGCCAGATCAGGCAGCCACTCCGCCCGCGTCGAACTCAAAGCCGGAACGCCCCATTTCATCAGCATGGCAGCCTGATCGTCCACCCATTCCGAAGCGTTTTCGCCGGGCGAACGACTGCTCAACCACTCCATCAGCGCGCGGTTATAAACGACTGTCGAGCCGTACACTTTTTCCAGCCGCCGCGCGCTTTCCTGCGCCGCGTTCAGGTGGCGGCTGATGTACGCCACGTCCTCGACGCTTAAAAGCTGTCCGTCACCGTTGTTCATCCACGAAATGTAGCTGCCATCCGGCACTTTTAAACCGTCCGGCATTTGGACGGCGGCGTGCGAAAACGCCCACATGGCCCAGCGCAGTTTGCCCGGCACCTGATGCAGCGTATCCCAGGGTTCCCAGCCATCCCAGGTTTCGATCAGATTGTAAAATTTGCAAGGCGTCGCCCGCTGCTGGTTCGCCCTGGCGATCATCGCGCCGCGCGTGAGCAGATTGGCCGCCTGGAACGTCCAGCCTTTCCACAGTTGATGCCACCAATCCTGCCACGCACCGCCCCAGGTCTGTTCAATCCAGCCGTCAATATACCCATCGGCCACCAGGGACTCAAAATCCACGCAGCCCACGCGCCAGTCAGCCACCGGGCTGATGGCGCTCGAATAGCCGAAAACCAGTTTCGACGGCGCGGCGGTTTTAACCGCGCGGAACAGGTCGCGCACCGATTGGCTGAACGCCGCAGCGGTGGCCGGGTCATCCGGCGCGCTTGTGCCATACGGCCCGTTGCGCGTGTAGACCATCGGCCCGGCGAAACCATCACGCAGGTGAAGGGCGTCCAGATTTAAAAATTCGGCCAGATGCCCCCACTGCACGCCGAAAAAATCCGGGAAATAGGCATTCTCCGGCAGGCTGTTCGGGAATGTGGCATAAGGGTAATTGTCGGCGCGCAGGCGGTTGATCGGATACAGCACCGGCATCCCGATGAAGTTCAGGGGCGGGCCGTACAGTTCCGGGTGACGGTCGTACCAGTCGGAGTCGAAATCGTAAATCTTGAGTTCTGGCGGCCAGACGACATGCCCCCAGCCGACGAACAGCACCCCGATCTTTAAATCCGGCAGGTGATAGCGTTCCGCGCCCGCACGCAAGTCGGCCAGGAAGTCACGCAGTTGAGCGTAGGTCTGTTCGGCCCAGCGCGCGGTGCGGCGGCTGCGCGTGGGAAGCTTTTGTGCGGGGTCGCCCGTCCATTCCGTCACCAGATCAATCAGCCAGCCGACGTTAAAGAAGATACCCCGCTGCCCGCCGACGGACTGTAACAGCGGCGCGACTCGTTCCAGCAGCGTCTCGATCTGCGATGACCAGTCGCGCTGTGGGTCGAACCAGGTTAAGTCCATCTCCAGCCAGCGGTCAACAGGCAGCATGGTTTAATCCTTCTTCCCGCGCGCGCATTTCTTCCAGAATCCGGCTCACCTCCGGCATTGTCTGCGAACCGCCGACGCCCGTCACCGTGAAACCGGCGGCGATGCTGGCGAACAATGCCCGCTTTTCCAGCGGCCACCCCTGGAGCGTGCCGTAGATAAACCCGGCGTCGTAGGTATCGCCCGCGCCGATAGTATCCACCATCTCCCCCAGCACAACCGCCGGCTGGTGATACTGACTGCCCGGCTCGTAAACCGTTGAGCCGGCCTCTCCCTGTTTGATAATCACCGTTTGCGGCCCGGCAGCCAGCAGCCGCTCGGCGGCAGCATCCAGATCTTCTTCGGCGCTCAGGCTGCGGGCTTCGTTTTCGTCACAGAACAGGATATTCACAAAAGGCAGTATGTCATCCAGCATGGTCATCCAGGGAAGCGGCAGATTGAACAGCGGGAACTGTGGATCCATCGTTGTGATGATTCCCCGCGCGCACGCTTCTCGAAACAACTCCGCTGCCGCGCCGCGCCAGG
>JAPKMO010000060.1 GCA_026645945.1 Anaerolineae bacterium | reverse complement strand
TGAGGCTGTCATTGACGATCAACCATCAGGTGGTGGACGGCGCGCCTGCCGCCCGCTTCTTGCAAGCGCTGAGCCAGAATTTAGCTCAACTGGACGTTTTACTGGCGCTGTAGCCGCCAGCTTGCATCAGCCATAGACGATGTTTTAACTAAGGGAACAACCCATGACCAAATCCATCCTGATTGACCCGTCCGACGTTCGCAAACGAACCGTCATCAAAAGCGTCGAAATCCCCGTCAACGATTACATTCCAGACCCGGCGCTGGAAGTGAAAAAATACGGGCGGGAAAACCTGCTGCGGATTTTCCGGGATATGGCCTACATCCGCGAATTTGAAACCATGCTCGACCGGATTAAAAAAGAGGGCGTTTACGAGGGCATCGAATACAACCACAAAGGCCCGGCGCACCTGTCCATCGGCCAGGAGGCCGCCGCCGTCGGCATGGCCTATAACCTGACGCCGGAGGATTTCATTTTCGGCTCGCACCGCAGTCACGGCGAAATTCTGGCGAAAAGCCTGTCCGCCATCCACCAGATGTTCGACGACGAACTGACCGAAATCATGGCGAACTACATGGACGGCAAACCGCTGCGGGTGGTGGAAACCTTCTCCAAACACACCAACGTGAAGGAACTGGCGATTGACTATGCCCTGTACGGCACGCTGGCCGAAATTTTTGGCCGTGACGCCGGTTTTAACCGGGGCATGGGCGGCTCGATGCACGCTTTCTTCCCGCCTTTTGGCGTGATGCCCAACAACGCCATCGTGGGCGGCGCGGCGGATATTGCCGTCGGTGCGGCGCTGTTCAAGCGCGTCAACCGCAAGCCGGGCATCGTCGTCGCCAACATCGGCGACGCTTCGATGGGCTGCGGCCCGGTGTGGGAAGCTATGATGTTCGCCGCGATGGATCAGTACCGGACGCTGTGGGACAAGGAAATCGGCGGCGCGCCGCCCATCATCTTCAACTTCATGAACAACTTCTACGGCATGGGCGGCCAGACGGTGGGCGAAACGATGGGCTTCGGCATCCTGGCGCGCGTTGGCCTGGGCGTGAACCCGGAGGCCATGCACGCCGAGCGCGTGGACGGTTACAATCCGCTGGCTGTCGCCGACGCCATCGCACGCAAGAAAAAGGTGCTGGAAGCCGGTAACGGGCCGGTGCTGCTGGACACGGTGACGTACCGCTTCGCCGGGCATTCGCCGTCCGATGCGTCGTCGTACCGCGACAAATCTGAGATAGACCTGTGGCGCACCCATGATTCGCTGGTAAATTACCGGGAATACTTAAAAGAAAACGGCCACGCCGACGACGCTCAGCTTGACGCCATCCAGGCGGAAATCCGGGAACGCATCATCAAGGTGACGCAGGCGGCGGTATCGCTGGAACTGTCGCCGCGCGTGGATACCAGCGTGGACACCATCGGCGGCCTAATGTTCTCCAACCAGTTTAAAGACCGCATGGCCGATGGCACGCCGGAAGTGTTAATCCCCAAAGACGAAAGCCGCCTGAAAACGACGCTGGCGAAACACCGCTTCGGCCTTAAGGACGGCAAACCGCTGCCGCGTCTGCAATGCCTGACCTATGCCGAGGCGCTGTTCGAGGCCATGATTCACCGCTTTTACGAAGACCCGACGATGGTGGCCTACGGCGAGGAAAACCGCGACTGGGGCGGCGCGTTTGGCGTGTATCGCGGCCTGACCGAGTGCCTGCCGTATCACCGCCTGTTCAACTCGCCCATCTCGGAAGGCGCGATTGTCGGCACGGCGGTCGGTTACGCGCTGTGCGGCGGGCGCGTGGTGGCGGAACTGATGTACTGCGATTTTATGGGGCGCGCCGGCGACGAAATTTTCAACCAGATGTCGAAGTGGCAGGCCATGTCTGCCGGGGTGCTGCAAATGCCGCTGGTGCTGCGGGTGTCGGTGGGCGCTAAATACGGCGCGCAGCACTCGCAGGACTGGACTTCCATCGTCGCGCACATCCCCGGCCTGAAGGTGATGTTCCCGGCTACGCCCTACGACGCGAAGGGTATGCTGAACCTGGCGCTGCGCGGCACCGACCCGGTGGTATTCTTCGAGAGCCAGCGGCTTTATCCTGAGCCGGAAATCCTGGTCGAAGGCGGTGTGCCGACCGAGTATTACGAGGTGGAGATGGGCGAGCCGGCGCTGCGCCGCGAAGGCTCGGACATCACCATCGTGACCATCGGCGCGACGCTGTACCGCGCGCTGGAGGCCGCCGACGAACTGCAAGCCAGGTACGGCCTCTCTTGCGAGGTGATTGACGCGCGTTTCATCAACCCGCTCAACTACGACAAAATCCTGGCTTCGGTGCGTAAAACCGGCAAGGTCGTGCTGGCGTCGGACGCCAGCGAACGCGGCTCGTTCCTGCATACCATCGCCTCGAACATCAGCCAGCTGGCCTTCGATTTTCTGGACGGCCCGGTGGCGGTGGTCGGCGCGCGCAACTGGATTACCCCGGCTGCCGAACTGGAGGACGCTTTCTTCCCGCAGAAGGAATGGATTATTGACACCATCCACGAGCGCGTTTTGCCGCTGCCGGGGCATCAGGTGACGACCGTTCAGACCAACGACGAAATCCTGCGGCGCTGCCGCCTGGGTATCTGAGATCATGCCCGACGAAACCGCTCGTTACCCGCGCATCTTTCTGGCTCTGGACAATTGTTTCGCGTCCAAACGCTGGACGACGCCGAACGAATGGATGGCTGTCGCGGCAGAAATGGGGGTCTACGCCATCGAAGCCAGCGCCGATAACGAGTGCGACCCGCTCTACAGCCCGCCGGAGGCGCTGCGCGACTGGACTGCCGGCGTGAAGGCGGCTTCGGCGCGCACCGGCGTGCGGGTGGTGAACTTTTATTCCGGGCATGGCACGTATACCACCCTGGGGCTGGGGCATCCCGACGCCAGGGTGCGCGACCACATCCAGCATAACTGGCTGGAGCCGATGATTCGCAGCGCCGCCGCGCTGGAGGCCGGGCTGGGCTTCTTCTGTCATGCTTTTCCGCAGGCGGCGCTGTACGACCCGGCGCGTTATGCCCAGGCCGAAAGCGACCTGTTCGACCGGCTGGCGGCACTGGCGGCGCTGGCGGCATCGCTCGGCCTGCGCGGGCTGTCGGTGGAGCAGATGTACAGCCCGCACCAGCCGCCCTGGACGATCAGCGGCGCGCGGCGGTTTCTGGCCGAAGTCACCCGCCGCGCCGGCGCGGCGCTGCACATCACGCTGGATACCGGCCACCACACCGGCCAGCGCCTTTACCTGCGTCCCGATGCGGGGCAGATCGCGGTTTATGCCGAGGCCGCGCGCCGGGGTCAAACCACGCCAGATATGTGGATGGGCGGCGCGCCGGGCGGCAGCGCCGACGAGATGGCGGCTTATATCGCGGCGCGGCCTTATCTGTTCGCTGAGGAAGATGACGGCGACCTGTACAGCTGGCTGCGGGTGCTTGGGCGGTATTCGCCCATCATTCATTTGCAGCAGACCGACGGCAGCGCCTCCAGACACCAGCCGTTCACCCCGGCTTTTAATGCTGGCGGGCAGGTCAGGCCGGAGTGGGTGCTGGCGGCGCTCAAGCAGTCGTTCGAGGCTGCGGATGACTCGCCGGACGGCCTGCCGCCCTGCCGCGAAATTTACCTGACGCTGGAACTGTTCAGCGGCACTGCCGAACGCCCGGCGCAAATCCTGTCGAACATCCGGCAGTCGGTGATTTACTGGCGGCAGTTCATCCCGGAGGACGGCCTGCCGCTTGACCAACTGGCATGAGAAGCGTTAACCGGGGCGAGGAAAATCTCGCCTCTGCGTTGTTTAAACTGAAGTTATCACAAGGAAAAACGCTCATTATGGCCTCAGCAGAAAACCTGATTGCCGAACTGGAAAATCGTTTAAACGACTTCGACGCGGCAGCCCGCGCGGAGGCGCTGGCGGAACTGGCGGCGCTGGCGCGGCGCGGCGCGGTCGCTTGCGAGCCGCCGCGTGAGGCCGCTAACCTGCACTGCCACACCTTTTTTTCGTTCAATGCTTACGGTTATTCCCCGTCGGCGCTGGCCTGGCTGGCGAAACGGCGCGGTTACGCCGCGATGGGCATCGTGGATTTTGACGTGCTGGACGCGGTGGACGAATTCCTGGACGCCTGCGAACAGCTTGGCGTGCGCGGCAGCGCCGGCATCGAAACGCGCGTGTTTGTGCCGGAGTTTGCCGCGCGGGAGATTAACTCTCCGGGCGAACCGGGCGTTTATTATCACATGGGCATCGGCTTCAGCACCGGGCGCGTGTCGGAAACCGGCGCGGCTGTCCTGGCCGATTTACGGCAGCGCGCGGCGCGGCGCAACCGCCAGATCATCGAGCGCGTGAACGCCCATCTCGACCCCGTGACGGTGGATTATGAGGCCGACATCCTGCCGCTGACGCCGGGCGGAAACCCCACCGAGCGCCATCTGGTGCTGGCGTATGTGCGCGCCGCCGCCCAACATTTCCCCGACCCAACCGCCTTCTGGGCCGGCAGGCTGGGTTTGAGCGTCGAGCAGGTGGCAAAGCTGATCGCTGACGCGCCGGCCTTCCAAAACACCGTCCGCACGAAGCTGATGAAACAGGGCGGCGTGGGTTATGTGCAGCCGGAGTCCGGCATGTTCCCGACGGTCGAAACCTTCCACCAACTGATTGAGGACGGCCAGGCTTTGCCATGCGCGACCTGGCTGGACGGCACTTCCGCCGGGGAGCAGGCCATCGGGGAGCTGCTGGAACTGCTGATGAACAAAGGCGTGGTTGCCATGAACATCATTCCTGACCGCAACTGGAACATCAGCGACCCGGAAGTGCGCCGCGTGAAGGTGCAGAACCTTTACGACGTGGTGCGCGTGGCGCAAGACCTGGCGCTGCCGCTGAACGTCGGCACCGAGATGAACAGCTTCGGTCAAAAGCTGGTGGACGACTTCGACGCGCCGGAACTGGCCCCGGTGCGGCAGGCTTTTATGGACGGCGCGTATTTCATCTACGGCCATACGGCTTTGCAGCGCGCCGCCGGTTTGGGCTTCCAGAGCGCCTGGGCCAAACAGCATTTGCCGTCCCGCCCGGAGCGGGCAGCGTTTTATACGCGCATTGGCCGCCGGCTGCCGCCGGGTCCGGCGGGCGCGTTGGGACTGAACCCTGATTTAGCGCCGGATGATATTTTAAAGCGTTACGCAGTTGGATGAACGGAAAACCATTCCTGAACCGCCAGGCTGCCAGGCTATGAGAATGCCTGCCTTGAACAGTGGGCGTAAGTAGGACAGTGGGCGTAAGTAGGACAGTGGGCGTAAGTAGGACAGTGGGCTTAAGTGGGACAGTGGGCTTAAGTGGGACAGTGGGCTTAAGCCCACTGTCTGACTGCCAGTATGCAGATTAAGCCGGTTCATGCAGTAAATTCTGATTTTATCAAAACAGTTTGTGTCATAAGGAGAAGGTGCGATGTCCGAAAAATTAGCCGAATATCGCCAGGCGCGCGCGCCGCTGCCTGACCACAATCTCATCTGGCCGCTGTACGGGGCCGGTTTTGAAAACCTGGGGCGCGACGGCAAGCCGCTGGAAGTCCCCCTGCCAAAAATCGGGCCAGACCAACTGCTGGTGCGCCATGACGCCTGCGGCATCTGTTTTTCGGACATCAAAGTGATTAAGCTGGGGCAGGATCATCCGCGCATTTACCGGGACATGAAAACCAACCCGGTCGTCCTGGGGCATGAAGTCGCCATGACGGTGGTGCAGGTGGGCGAAAACCTGCGCGACCGCTACCATGTGGGCGACCGCTTCATCATTCAGGCCGATATTTATGTCGGCGGCGTGGGTTACGCCTACGGTTACGAAATCGAGGGCGGTTTTTCCTGGTACGGCGTTATTGACCAGCGCATCTTAAACGGCGACGAAGGCAACTACCTGCTGCCCATCCAGCCGGATCAGGGGTATGCCGAAAGCGCCCTGACCGAACCCTGGGCCTGTGTGATTGCGGCTTACCAGCTTGAGTACCGGACGGCGCTAAAACCCGGCGGCGTGACGTGGATTATCGGCACAGCGGTGGATGACCCGCGCCCGTACAGCCTCAGCGCCGGTTTCGACGAACAATCGCACCCCGCTAAACTGCTGCTGACGCGCGTCCCCCCTGCCTTCGCAGGCGAGCTGAAGGCGCGCGCCGGGGCGCTGGGCGTCGAAGTGATCGAAGTGGATGACCTGAACCAGCCGCCGATCGAGCAGGTGGACGACATCGTGCTGCTGGGCGCTGACCCTGACATTATCGAAACCGTCAGCCCGCGTCTGGCGAACTTCGGCGTTTTCGCCGTCGTCGCCGACCGGCCTATGCCGCGTAAAGTGCAGATTGACATCGGGCGCGTGCATTACAACCGCTGGGTTTACGTGGGCGGCACGACGCCGGACATCGCCCGCGCTTACAGCGACCAGCCGGTGCGGGCGGAGATGAAACCCGGCGGGCGCGCCTGGATGGTGGGCGCTGCCGGCCCGATGGGGCGGATGCACGTCCAGCGCGCCGTTCAGGTCGTGGATGGGCCGGCGCTGATCGTCTGCACCGATGTCAGCCAGCACCGCCTGGATGACCTGTATAACACCTTCAGCGCGGAAGCCGAAGCCAAAGGCATTCAGTTCGTGTGCTTGAACCCCACCACGCCGGAAGGCCGCGAGGCGCTGGCTGCCTTTCAGCAGCAGGGTTTTGATGATATTGTCGTGCTGGCCCCGGTGGCGGCGCTCATCGCCGACTGCGCCAATTACCTGACCCCCGGCGGCGTGATGAACGTGTTCGCCGGCGTGGCGCGCGGCGTGATGGTCGAAGTGGACGCCGGCGATTTTTACCTGAAGGGCGTGCGTTACATCGGACAGTCCGGCTCGACCATTCAGGATTTGCGCGCCATGCTCGCCCAGGGTGAATCCGGTGTGCTGTCGCGCAACCGGACGGTGGCGGCGATCGGCTCATTGAGCGCGTTTAAGGACGGGCTGCGTGCCGTTCAGGATGCCGTTTTTCCCGGTAAGGTGGTGATCTTCCCGCACATCAAAGACCTGCCGCTGACGCCGATTGAAGACCTGAAAGACCGGCTGCCGACCGTTTACGCCCTGCTGAAAGACGGCCACGAGTGGACGGTCGAAGCCGAAGAAGAATTTCTGAAGATCATGCTGCCGTAGGAGAAACGCCGATGAGCAGGACACTCGAAAATAAAATCGCCGTTGTGACCGGCGGCGCGCAGGGGCTGGGGCAGGCCATTTGCCAGCGGCTGGCCGCCGAAGGCTGCCACGTGCTGGTGGCCGACCTGAACGAAACCGCCGCCCAGGAAACTGCTGCGCTGATCGAAACCGAACAGGCGGCCACCGGACGCCGCGCCATCGGCCTGAAGGTGGACGTGACGAAGGAAGATCAGGTTGCTGCGCTGGTAGACCGCGCTGTGTCGGAGTTCGGGCGGCTGGATATTCTGGTGGCGAACGCCGGCATCCTCATTTCCGGCGAGGTGGAGACGTTCCCGGCGGAGAAGTGGCGCGCCGTGATTGAGGTGAATCTGGTGGGGTACTTTCTGGCCGCCAAACACGCTGCGCGGGTCATGAAACCCCAGGGCAGCGGCGTCATCCTCCAGATCAACTCCAAGTCCGGCAAAAAGGGCAGTTTCAAAAATTCGGCTTACGCGGCCTCCAAGTTTGGCGGCATCGGCCTGACGCAAAGCCTGGCGCTGGAATTGGCCGAACATGGTGTGCGCGTTAATTCCATCTGCCCTGGCAACCTGCTGGACAGCCCGCTGTGGGTGGATTCGCTGTACAAACAGTACGCGCAGCGGTGGGGCATCACCGAGGAACAGGTGCGCCAGAAATACATAGACGAAGTGCCGATGAAACGCGGCTGCACCTATACCGACGTGACCAATGTGCTGGTATTCCTGGCATCCGACCAGGCCAGTTATATGACCGGCCAGGCCATCAACGTGACCGGCGGCCAGGAAATGCGCTGAAGATGGCGCTGGACGGCACGCGCACTTATGTCGGTTTTGGCTTCGGCGCTATCCAGGCCGGGCTGTTTTTGTACGAGGCGTTTCAGTCTGGGGCGTTCCGCCGGCTGGTGACTGCCGAGGTGATGCCGGAGGTGGTGGATGCCGTGCGCCGGTCAGCCGGGAATTTTACGGTCAACATCGCCCACGCCGACCGGGTGGAACATGCCCGGTTCGGCCCGGTGCAGATCGAAGACCCGGCGCAGGAGGCCGACCGGGAGCGCCTGATCGAAGCCCTGGCAGAAGCCGACGAAATTGGCACGGCAGTCCCCAGCGTGGCGTTTTACGACTCGCCGGGGCCGGGCAGCCTGCACCGCATTCTGGCGGCAGGGCTGCGGCGCAAAGCGGCGGTCGGCGGCCCGCGCGCGGTCGTTTATGCCGCCGAAAACCACAACCACGCCGCCGAAATTCTGGAAGCGAAGGTGATGGCGGAAATCCCCGAAGCCGAACGTGAGGCGGTGCGGGGCAGGGTGCGCTTTTTGAACACCGTGATCGGCAAGATGAGCGGCGTTGTCACCGAGGCGGATGAAATCGAAGCCGCCGGGCTGGTCCCGGTCACGCCGGGAAGCCCGCGCGCTTTTCTGGTGGAAGCCTTCAACCGCATCCTCATCTCGCGGATTCATTTCGAGCCGCCGTTTGCGCGGGGAATCGCGGTTTTTGAGGAAAAAGACGATCTGCTGCCGTTCGAGGAAGCCAAACTGTACGGCCACAACGCCACGCACGCCCTGGCGGCCTACCTGGCGATGGCGCGCGGCGTGGCGCGAATCGCCGATTTACCGGCAGTGAGCGGCATCCTACCGTTCATCCGGGCGGCTTTTATCGAAGAGTCCGGGACGGCGCTGATTCGCAAACACGCCGGGGTTGACCCGCTGTTCACGCCGGAGGGCTATCAAAGCTTTGCCGACGACCTGCTCCGGCGTATGACCAACCCTTACCTGCGCGATACGGCGGAGCGTGTCGGGCGCGACCCGGCGCGCAAGCTCGGTTGGGACGACCGTTTGATCGGTACGATGCGGGTGGCGCTGCGCCAGGGCGTGATCCCGCGCCGTTACGCGCTGGGCGCGGCGGCGGCGCTGGCGGCCCTGCATCCCGACGCGGCGGACGTGCCTGCCGGAACACTGCTCGACCCGCTGTGGCGCGACGCGCAGCCCGAACCGGCGGAGCGCCAGGCCGTGCTGGAGTTGATCGAAACGGGACGGTCGCGGCTGCGGCAGTGGGCCGCTTTCGGCTTTCCGCCCGCCGCGCTCGGTTTTTAAGCGCAAAAAAGAGGCTGCCCAGCGCTGGACAGCCTCTTTAATTTTATTCAAGCCCGGCCGGTTTTATTCGTACAGCAGCGGCGCAATGACTTCGGAGTCGATGTTGGTGGCATCGTACCAGTGGAAGCCGGTGTCAATTTCCGGCTCCAGTTCTTCGCCGCGCAGCGCCTTGACGGCGGCCTCAACCGACTTGTAGCCAATGCCAATCGGGTCCTGGGTGATAGCGCCCGCCTCGATGCCAGAGATGATGGCGTCTATCTGCTGTTTGCCAGAGTCGTAGCCGATCACCACCAGGTCGCCTTCCATGCCCAGCTCAACCACCGCGTTCAGCACGCCGATGATCGAGCCTTCGTTCGCGCCGAAGAAGCCCTTCAGGTTCGGGTGCGCCAGGATGATGGCTTTAGCGAGGTCGGTGGATTTCAGGTGGTCGCCGGCGCCGTACTGGACATCCACAACCGTGATGTCGGGATAGGCTTCGGCAATCCGCTCGGTGAAGCCGGCCACGCGGTCAATGCCGGTGCGGCTGGTCTGGTCGTGGGCGATGACGGCCACTTCACCTGCCCCGCCGATCAATTCCGCCATTTTGTCGGCGGCCATCGCGGCGGCGGCGACGTTGTTGGTAGCGGCGGTTGTCAGCGGGATGTCGCTGTCCACGCCGGAGTCGAAGGCGATCACGGGGATACCTTCTTCCTGAGCGCGTTCCAGCAGCGGGATGGCGGCCTTGCTGTCCAGGGCGGCGAACACCAGCGCGTCAGGCTGCTTGTCGAGCGCGGTTTGCAGCATTTCCATCTGCTTATCTACCATCGCCTCGGTTTCCGGGCCTTCAAAGGTCACGGTCACGCCGCAGTCCTCAGCGGCTTTCTCGGCGCCGGCTTTCACCGCTTGCCAGAACTGGTGCTGGAAGCCCTTCGAGATCACCGGGATGTAAATATCCAGCGCGGCCATCTCTTCCCGAACTTCTTCGGTGCAGTAGGGGGTTTCTTCTTCCATCGCCGGTTCTTCGGTCGCTTCCTGGGCATAGACCATGCCCACGACCAGCAGCAGGGACATCATCAGCAGGAAAAGTTTGGTAAAGGTCTTCATTACAAATCTCCTGTTTATTTAGTGAAAGCGGAACAAATACTTACACGTGCAGGTTTTGTGTCCCGTTCTGGGGTTCGGCCAGCCGCCAGACGGCGAGCCTTTAAAGTCCGCCCGCGCCGGGTATGGCGGGCGCGCCCCATCTGCCTCCTTTCTCTTGCCGGTGTAAATATTGTTAAGCTATGCGCTTAACGGCCATAATCAGGTATGCCGCCGGTCAGATCAACTACGATTTGCGGCGGCGGAGAATATCCAGGTATACCGCCAGGATGACAATCGCGCCTGTCACCACCGTCTGCCATTCCTGCGGCACGGACAGGATACGCAGGCCGTTGACCAGGACGCTCATCACAAAAGCGCCGATGATCGTCCCCATGATCGTGCCTTCGCCGCCGCTGAGGGATGTTCCCCCGATGACGACGGCGGCAATCGCGTCCAGTTCGTAACCCTGCCCCAGCGCGGGCTGCGCCGAATTAAGCCGCGAGGCCATCATCACGCCGCCCAGGCCGGCGAACGTGCCGCCCAGGGCATAAACGGCGATCTTCCAGCGGGCTACGTTGACGCCGGAAAGCCGGGTGGCTTCTTCGTTGCTGCCCAGCGCGAAGGTGTACCGGCCCAGGATCGTGCGGCCCAGGATGAAACTGGCGATCAGCGCCGCGCCGAACAAAAACAGCACGGCATTGGGTATTTGCAGTACCTGAGCCTGCGGGAAAATAGACCCCAGCGCCGACCCCATCACGATCTGACGAAATTCCGGCGTGTCGTTGAAATAAATCGGCTTCAGGTTGGAAATAACCAGCGACAGCCCTTTGGCGACGTACATCATGCCCAGGGTGGCGATGAAGGGCGGTATCTTCATCTTGGCGATGACCACGCCGTTGATGAAACCGGCGAATGCCCCGGTAGCGATGCCGCCGATTAAACCTACCGGAATCGGAAGCTGCCAGAAGGTGATGAATACGCCGGTCATGACGGCGGAGAAGGTCATCACCGTACCGATGGACAGGTCAATGCCGCCGGTGATGATGACAAACGTCACGCCCAGCGCCAGCACGCCGTTAACCGCGGTGGCAAGCAAAATGCCGATGATATTGTTGAACTGCAAAAAGTTCGGTGATGCCAGCGAAAAAACGACGATCAGAACGATCAGCGCCGTGAACGCCAGGATGCGCTGGGTGGCATCTGAACGGAACAGCGAACGCGGCAGGGCTTTGGGGGTGGCGACCGAAATGTCCATAGTTCTTAAACATTCCCCACTTCACTATAAGCAGCCGGAACGGGCGCATCATCGGCCTGGATGATACCGCCGCGTTCGGTGGCGTATTTCATAATCTTTTCCTGGGTGGCTTCGGCGCTGCTCAGTTCGCCGGTGATCCGCCCCTCGCACATCACGATGATCCGGTGGCTCATCCGCAGGATTTCCGGCAGTTCGGACGAAATCATGATGATGGCTTTACCCTGGTGCGCCAGGTCGTTGAGCAGTTTGTAAATTTCGCTTTTCGCGCCCACGTCAATACCGCGCGTCGGCTCGTCGAAAATCAAAATATCGGTATCGGCGATCAGCCATTTGGCGACTACCAGTTTTTGCTGGTTGCCGCCGGAAAGATTTTTGACCTTCTGTTTGAGGCTGGGCGTTTTGATGGACAGGGTTCTGACGAACTCATCGGCGGTCATGCGCGTCCGGCTGTTGTTGACCACGCCTAAAAAGCCCAAGAACTTCTTGAAGGCGGCCAGCACCACGTTGGCTTCCACATCCATACCCAGCGTCAGGCCGTAGCGTTTTCGATCTTCGGACAGATAGCCGATGCCGTACCGGACGGCATCGCTGGGGCTTTTGATATGGACTTTTTTGCCCTGGATGTAAATTTCACCGCTGTCAATCGGGTCGGCGCCAAAAATCGCCCGCGCGACCTCGGTGCGCCCTGCGCCCATCAGCCCGGCAAAACCCAGGATTTCGCCGCGTTTGAGGTAAAAGTTAATATCCTTCAACACGCGGCCCCGGTTGAGGTTTTTCACCTCCAGCAGCTTGTCCTGCTGGCCGTTCTGGGGGATGTCCGGCGCGGCTTCATAAATCGTCCGCCCCACCATCATACGGATGATTTCATCCCGGTTGGTTTCGGTGGTGTTGACCGTCCCCACATACTGCCCGTCGCGCATCACGGTCACGCGGTCGGAGATCATAAACAGCTCTTCCAGCCGATGCGTGATGTACACCGTGCCGACGCCCTGCTCGCGCAGCCGCCGGATGATGCGGAAAAGCTCGTCAATTTCCGCTTCGGTCAGCGCCGCCGTCGGCTCGTCCATAATCAGCACTTCGGAGTTAAAGGACAGCGCCTTGGCGATTTCGACCATCTGCTGTTTGGCAACCGTCAGGTCGGCGACTTTGGTGCGGGGGTCAATTTTGAGGTGCAGCATATCTAAAAGCTGCTGCGTATTGTCATTGATGGCTTTGTCGTCCAACACAAATTTTACGCTCTGGCGCGGTTCGCGCCCGATGAAAATGTTCTGGGCGACCGTGAGGTGGGGCATCAGGTTGAGTTCCTGGTGGATCATGCTGATGCCTAAAAGCTGCGCCGCGCGGGGGGTATGGATATCCACTTCTTTGCCCTTGTAGATGACGCGGCCAGAGTCCTTCGTATAAACCCCGGCCAGCACTTTCATCATGGTGGATTTGCCGGCGCCGTTTTCGCCTACCAGGGCATGGACTTCACCTTTGCGGAGTTCAAACTGGCATTGGGAGAGCGCGTGAACGCCGGGAAAGGACTTTTCTATCCCTTCCATCGTCACCAGAACATCGCTCATCGAAAAATCCTCTAGGCGTTTAAAACCAACATTTTTAGCATTCAGCCCGCCGAATGTTTGTAATTATACGGCGCGCCGGTGAAACTACCAAAATTTCGTCTGGGGCATCTACACCCCGCAGCATCGTAATATTTAGGCCGTCTGCTTAAACTGATAACGATAACATGTTACGCATAACCTACCACAAAACCGGCGGCGTGTCAAATGAGACGGCCTAAATTTCGGCGGGCGGCGGGCCGCTCGACCGGCGCACGATTAACTGTGCCGGCAGAACAATTTCCTGGGGTTCGGCGGGCGACTGCCCGGCCAGGTGTTCCAGCAGCAGTTGAGTGGCGCGCTGCCCCATCTCGTAAGCCGGCTGGCCGATGACCGTAAAAAAGGGGTCAATCATCATCGTGGCCGGCAAATCGTCGAAGGCCACCAGGGACAGGTCATCCGGCACGCGCAGCCCGGCCTCGCGCAAAACGCGCAGCGCGCCGATGGCGATGAAGTTGTTGGCGGCAAATACGGCAGTGGGGCGTGGTGTATCCCCCAGCATCTGTTTCGCCGTCCGGTAGCCGCCCTCCACCGTATACGAGCCTTCGTAAACGCGGGCCGCTGAACTCAGGCCAGCTTCGTCCAGGGCGCGGCGATAACCCGCCAGGCGGTCTTCCGCCGTTGAAACCGACGACGGGCCGTTGAGCAGGGCAATCCGCCGGTGTCCCAGATCGAGTAAATGCCGGGTGAGCCGGTACGCGCCGGCTTCCGAGTCGCCGCGCACCGTATCTACCGCCACGTCCGGCAAACGGCGATCCAGCACCACACATGGCACGCCGCGATCTTGCAGAAAAGTCACCGACTCGGACGAGGAGGAGGCCGGCACCAGCAGCACGCCGTCCACCTGTTTTTGCACCACCACGCTCAGGTATTCGGCTTCTTCGTCCTGAGACTCGTCCGTGTTGCAAAAGATGACGCTGAAGCCCTGCTCGCTGGCGGCGTCCTCGATGCCGCGCGCCAGGGTAGTAAAAAAGGGGTTCGTAATATCGGTTAAAATCAAAGCAATTGTTTTGGTGCGCTTAAAACGTAAACTGCGCGCCAGCGCGTTCGGCACGTATCCCAATTCGGCAATCGCCTGTTCCACACGCTCGCGGGTTTCCTGGCTGATATACCCCGAATTATTGATGACCCGCGAGACGGTCATGGCCGAGACACCCGCGCGTTTTGCCACATCGCCGATGGTACTCATGGCATTCCCCCGGTCAGGCCAGAACCCGGCCCGTGTTTGCCTTCGCTGCCTGGCGAACCCGGCAGCCGGGCGGCATTCAAGGGCTGCGGTTGTCTGTTAACGGTAACATGTTATCCGTAACTTAGCACAGAAGGCGGCGGATGTCAACCAGCGCGGTCTTTATCGCTATAAGGCAGTCGCATATGCAAGCTTAATGGGTTTTCAAAAGGCCGTTGAGGCTCGATAAAGGTCGTTTCGTGGGTAGGGGGCGCAAGGCCTTGCGCCCCTACGAACCACTATAATCCTTTATGGCCCCGAACCTGGCGTGATATGCAATTGCCCTGTTATCGCCATCCGGCGATTGACAGGCGGCCTGGACTTATGTTATGCTCATCAACGGTGTTTAAGAGTTCATGGGAGGCGTTTGCATGTCACAAATCAGATTGGCCCCTGTCGCGTGCGGTACGCCTGCCCGCTGCCTCGCTTAACGTTCCGCCACTAAGTTAGCCCAGCAGCCGCTCCAGGCGTACCCGAATCAGCTCTCGGTTCGAGGCGGATTCTTGGCGTTTGCCTGTTTGATGCTGGCTGCGTCCATCCCGGTTTCGGCAACCTGGTTTTGCGCTTCGGACTCGCTCTGGCTCTCCGCGCCGGGGAGAGGTCGGTTTATCCCTGACCAGCATATCTGATGGGTAAACGGAAAAGAATGAGCCTAATAGACAGTGGGCTTTAGCCCACTGGCAACGGGCTTTAGCCCACTGGCAACGGGCTTTAGCCCACTGGCAACGGGCTTTAGCCCACTGTCTGCTCAGGATCAGGCACAGTCTAATGCGTTTATCCACGAGTTGACCGAAAAGGAACCCAAACCTTGAATCCAAAGCACGATTCGTATCTCGACGATTACGAGCAGTACGAAACGCTTTTTGACCCGATGCGCTCCGACCGTAAAGCGCGGCGCGGGCGCAAGCCGAAAATTAAACACACACCGAAAAAACCCGAACAGCAGGTGATCGCCGAGCTTGGCGAAAGCGTCGGCCTGGAAGGCGGCTTTAAAACCACCTACCAGCCGGGGCTGTTCGAGGAAGGCTGGCTGCTGCAATCGCTGCGCGACTTTTACACCCAGCACTACATCAGCGATGTGCTGGCGCGGGTGAAGGGCGGCAAGGAAGCCAGCGTCTACCGCTGCCAGGCCACACCGGCCCTCGGCGGCGGTCTGGTGGCCGCCAAAGTCTACCGCCCGATTATGTTCCGCAACCTGCGTAACGACGCCATGTACCGCGAGGGGCGCGGCGTGTTGAGCGCCGAAGGCCACGACCTGAACCAGAGCGTCCATGCCGACCGGACGCAGCGGGCGCTGGGCAAAAAAACCGCTTATGGGCGGCAGGTGGCGCATACCTCCTGGCTGATGCACGAGTTTAAGACCCTGCAAACGCTGCACGCCGCCGGGGGCGCTGTGCCAAAACCCTTCGCCGCCAGCGAAAACGCCATCCTGATGAGTTATCATGGCGATGAAAGCCGGGCTGCGCCGATTTTGCAGGACGTGGCGCTGGACGTGGACGAAGCACGCGCGCTGTTCAATGTGGTGCTGTGGAATGTCGAATTGATGCTGAAGCACAACCTCATTCACGGCGATCTGTCCCCCTATAACATCCTGTACTGGGAGGGGCGAATCACCATCATTGACTTTCCGCAGGTTATCAACAGCCAGGGCAACGGCAGTGCCCGTTTCGTTCTGGAGCGGGACATCACGCGCATGTGCGATTATTTTGCGGAACAGGGCGTGGAGCGCGACGCGGAAGCCGTCGCCTACCGCCTGTGGAAGCGGTATGTCGCTAAAAGCCCCCGCGACCGGAAGGCCGACGAATCGCGCCTGCTGGCCGATGAGGAAGAATAACGATTGGCCGGTTAAAGGGGCGGATTGCTAAATCCGCCCCACCGTTATTTTTGCTTCCGTTTTTCGCGCTTTTCCTCGGCCTTCTGCAGGATTTCGGCCAGGTTCACCTGCGGCGGATCCGCTGGGGGCGCGGGCGGTTCGTTCGGCTGGGCAGGCGGCGGCTCGGCGGGCCGGCGGGCAGCGGCGCGCCGTTCGATTTCCCGCGTCATTTCCCCGCTTTGCTCCATCTCCCAATAGATCACATTCCAGTAAATGAGCTTGCCGGCGCGCCCTGCCGCTTCGCGCACGGCCTGAACCGCATCTTCGACAAATGCCTGCGCCAGGTACGGCAGCGCCGCCGGGTTATTGCTGATGCTGCCCAGGTCAATGGCGGCCCTACGGCGTTTGTCCGGGTTGGGGTCGTCCAGCAGGCGGCGCACGATCAGCCGGATGTCGCTGTCGCCGGGTCGGGTGGGCAGCACACGGCGTTTGCCGATCTGCGGGCGCTCCTCCAGGCCGGACGACAGGGCATCCGCGCCGGGCGTTAATCCTGCCATTGCGCCGATCATCATTCCCTGCGCGCCCATCAGCACCCCGCCGATGGCCGCGCCCAGGGCGGCGTTACCCGCCTTGCCGCTGCGCTCGCGCAAAAGCTGCATGTCCATATCAAGCTGCATTTTGCGGAGCAGCTCGGCCTCGCGCTCGTCCTCCTGGTTTTCGATTTCGTACTCGATGTGGAAGTGTTTGAAGATAGCGTCCAGGGTGGTATAACCGGCCTGGCGGGCGGCCTGGACGCGCTTGCCCGCCCAGGCGATGGCGGCCCTCACTTCGCCGACGTTTTCCACGCGGTAGCGGGCCGCCAGGGCGTCCAGCGCCAGCGTTTCGTCCAGCAGGCCGATGATGCGCGCCGCCTGCAAGCGGGTGGTGGCGTCGTCGGCTTTCAACCCGTTCAGCAAGTCCTCAAGGTTCATAAGGCATCCCTCGAATTGTTGGCGTCTTTTTGTATGATAACTGAAATTAGGCGCGCCGCAGGCTGAAGTTTTTGGCTATAATGCACGCCTCAAGACCGATCACCACAGGAAGGCAGGTGAACCAACCATGACCACCATTCATTATGCCCAGCGCCGGGAAAAACTGCGCCAGATCGCCGGCGTGGACGCGGTATTGATCGTGCCGGGCGCGAATATGCGCTACTTCACCGGGCTGGATTTTCACCTGTCAGAGCGCCCCATCATCGCGTTTTTTACGCCGGACGGCGCGATGTCCATCGTCATCCCGGAACTGGAAATGCCGCGCCTGAACGCCCGCCCTGACCTGGAAGCGCGCGCCTTCGCCTGGACGGATACGGCGGGCTACCGGCAGGCCTTCCGGCAGGCGCTTCGTGACCTGGGGCTGAACGGCAAACGGTTAGGTGTGGACGGTATGACCATGCGCGTCAGCGAATGGCTGGCCTTCCTGGAGGCTGATCCGTCGCTGGCAGCGCAGCCGGTGGAACGCGACCTGGTGCGGATCCGCGCCATCAAAACGCCGGAGGAAATTGAACTGATGCGGCAGGCCATTCGCCTGAGCGAGAAGGCGCTGGATAACCTGCTGGCCTGGGTGCAGCCGGGGCTGACCGAACGGCAGATCGCGGCGCGGCTAGAGGATGAGATGACTGCGCTGGGCAGCGGCGGCAAAGCCTTCGAGACGCTGGTGCAGACCGGCCCGAACAGCGCCCTGCCGCACGGCACAACCACCGACCGGGTTTTGCAGGCCGGCGAGTTTTTGCTGATTGACTACGGCGGGACGGTGCAGGGCTACCCGGCGGACATCACGCGGACATTCTGCCTGGGCGCGCCCAGCGCCGAGATGCAAAAAATCTACACGACGGTGCTGGCCGCCAACGAAGCGGCGCGGGCCGCCGCCGGGCCGGGCGTGGCGATGGAGCAGGTAGACCGAGCGGCGCGCGGGATCATCGAAGCGGCGGGATATGGCGCGTATTTTATTCACCGCACCGGACACGGCCTGGGGTTGGATGTACACGAGCCAATTCCACAGATCGCCGCCGGCGTGGAAGACCTGTTGGAACCGGGTATGGTATTTACGATTGAGCCAGGTATTTATGTACCTGGGCTGGGCGGCGTGCGAGTTGAAGATAACGTCGTCGTAACCGAGGACGGTCTGGAAGTGCTGACCAGCTATCCCCGGCAGCTTGCCTTAAAACCTGAATGACCAGCAGGCTGCAGCCCGCCGTCTATCGAACGGCGCGTTAACGGCGCGCGGCGGCCTGCGGCACGACTTGTCCTAAAAACGATGCCACCGTGTTCAGCAGCTCATTTTTCATGACCGGCTTGGCAAGGTAGCCATCGCAGCCGGCGGCCAGACAGTGTTCCCGGTCGCCGTGCATGGCGTTAGCCGTGAGGGCGATGACCGGAATCCACGATAGTTGAGGCGAAGCCTTAAGACGCGCGGCAGCTTCCAGGCCGTTGATGTCCGGCAGGTTGATGTCCATCAGGATCAGATCGGGCTGCTCTCGCGCAGCGATGGCGACACCCGCCAGCCCTTCGGTGGCTTCCAGCACCTGATAACCTGCGGCCATCAAAATCTTCTTGACCAGGCGCATGTTCTGTGGATTGTCCTCAACATACAGGATTTTCGCGGACATTGTTTTTCCCCTGAGCGTTGTTGTGCAAATTAATCGCAATTGTAAATTCATTATGCGTCCGCTTTTAGAAGTATGTCAATGATACAATCCCGGTATTCGTAAAATATTTATAAAGCCAGCGTTGCTGTATCCTGGCGGTTTTTTACGGCTTGCGGGCGTCTGGCGGGAGAATTATAATTGAGACGGTGTTTCAATTAGGGATGTTCTGGAAACAATGGATGTGCTGCAAACGCTTTTTGTCGAACCGCTGCAGCTGGCCTTCATGCAGCGGGCGCTGCTGGCGGCGGCGCTGATCGGCATCGTCAGCGGGGTGATGGGCGCTTACGTGGTCACACGCGGGCTGGCGTTTCTGGGCGATGCGCTGGCGCACAGCATTCTGCCGGGGGTGGCGGTGGCCTTTTTGACGGCGGGCAGCGGCGGCGCGGCGCTGCTGTTCGGCGGCCTGGCGGCGGGCATCCTGTCGGCGCTGGGCATCGGCTTTTTAACGCGCGGCGAACGGATGACCGAGGACACGGCCATCGGCATCGTTTTCGCCGGGATGCTGGCGCTGGGTATCGCGTTAATCTCAAAGGCGCAGAACTACACGGTTGACCTGGCGCACGTGCTGATCGGCAACATCCTGGCCGTCAGCGCCGATGACCTGACCCTGACGCTAATTTTTGGGCTGGTGGTGCTGGGGACGGTTTTCCTGTTTTACAAAGAACTGCTGGTGGTTTCCTTCGACGCCACGCTGGCGCAAACGCTGCGACTGCCGAGCGAGGCGCTGCGCGTGCTGCTGCTGGTGCTGCTGGCGGTGACGATTGTGATGGGGACGCAGGTGGCGGGCGTGGCGCTGGTGGCGGCCATGCTGGTGACGCCGGCGGCGACGGCGCGTTTTTTCGTGCGGCGGCTGCACCATCTCATGCTGCTGGGGGCGATCATCGGCGCGGCCAGCGGGGTGGCCGGCTTGTACATCGCCTGGCACGGGCGCGTCGCGCCCAGCGCGGCCATCGTGCTGACCATGACGGCGCTGTTCCTGGCGGCGTTTTTCCTTGCGCCGGGCAAGGGTTATCTGTGGTCGCTGCTGGGCCGCAGCGCCAAAGCGGCGTAGCGGCAGGGCCAGACATTGGGCGCGGCGGTTTTAGAAACCCGCCTCTACCGTATCAGGGCAATCGCATATGAAATAACGGCTTTTCAAAATAATTTACGGATTCCGCACCTGGACGATTTTGCCGTTGATGTTGAGATTACCGTTCGCGTCCCCCTGAAGCTGCCAGTCGCCGCTGGCGACCAGATTCACCCAGAAGTCGCCGCGCGGCCTCATGCCCGGCAGGTTGAGCTTGACCGCCAGCGCGTACAGGTTTTCCTGGCGCAGCCGGGCCAGCGTCTGGATGAAGGTCTGCTCGCTGACGCCATTTTCGACCAGGCGCGACTTGGACGGCAGACCGAGCGTTTCTTCGGTTTTGGGCAGCAGGTGGTTAAAACGCCCGTGTTGAATCGCCATGTCGAAGATCAGCGCATAGGCCAGCGGCGTTTGAATATTGCGCGGCGCGATGCTCAGTTCCACCACCGGCTTGTAAAAGCCCTCGACCGCCACCTCGTCCTGCACATCCTGCATGATTTTTTCCTGCGCGGCCTGCACCAGCAGCGCCTTCAGGTTCATGTCACCGCGCAGGTTTTCGTCCCTGGCGGTGATGCGCGGCAGATAGGCGCGAAGCTGCTCCGCGACGGGGCTGGTTGAACGTTCGGTGAACAGCTTAACGACGGTGATAAAACTGCCCGCCGCCAGCGTGAACTGAAAACGCCCGTAGCTGATGATGCCGGAGTCGTAGTTCTGGTAGGTGGCGTAACCGCCGCCCTCGAAAGCTGAGGTGATGTTAAAAGCGGCCTTCTGCACCCGGTCGGCGGCGGCAGGGGTGGCCGCCGGGGCGGGGACTGCCGGCGCAGCGGGGGCGGGCGCGGGAACAGGAGCCGGTGCGGGCGTGATAACCGGCGCGGGCGAGGAGATTTGCTCCCGCTGGCCGATCGGCGCGACGATATGCTGCCCTGCCGCCAGCGGCGAGACGCTTTCATCCCGCGTCAGCGCGAAGGCGAAGGTCGGCGCGGCGATGAGGCCGTACCCATAGCGCGTGCCGTCCCCCTGGATTTCCAGCAGGTCGTCGCGCGCCCAGCCCTCCCGGCCATCCGGGAACGCCAGCCGCAGCCATTGGTAGACCTTGCCTTGCAGGTGATTTCCGGTTTCGTCCCGGCGTGCTTCCAGCACGCCCAGGTTCGCCAGGCGCACTGGGGCTTTAAACAGCACCGCGTAGCTGGTGCCGGCCCCGGCGCGAATGTTGATTTCGGTGATCGCTGGTGATTCGGGGATTCCCCGGATGATGGCGGTCAGCGGCGCGTTTGACATGAATTCCTCCCTCGCCTCGTCAGCGGTAGAACAATAGGCCAGGGTCGAGCAGGTTCTTTTTCATGCCCGCCCAGTTGGTGTCGTTCGGGTTGGTGGAAGCCCGCATCTCCAGGTGCAGATGGGTCGCTTCCGAGTTGCCGGTATCGCCGCAGCCGCCGATGACGGCATTGGCTGTCACCTGCTGCCCATCGCTGACGGCGCGGCTGTCCAGGTGGGCGTACATGCAGTACAGGTGCGCGCCGCCCAGCCCGCGCGAAACCAACGCCTGGCGCGTGGAGGCCGGAAGCTGTTCGTTCAGGTAGCGCACGATGACGTAATGCCCGTAGCCGAAGTTCCAGGCCGGGTCGTTCAGGGCGGTTGGGTCGCTGAGGGGGATGTTGTAGTGTTTAAAGCTGGGGCGGTCGGGCGTGCAGCGGGCGCAGGCCGCCGACCGGATGACCAGCCCGCCGGACGGCCCGGCCAGAACCGGTTCGCCGGTGCGCGCGCCGAAGTCCCATCCCCAGTGGCCGTCCGGGCCGTCGTAACCGCGCACCCACCAGCGGTCGGCCATCGGCGCGGGGTACAGGTCGGCCTGGGTGAGTCCCAGCGGGGCGGCGCTGGCGTCAAACCGCAGCGTATCCTCGCGCATCCAGCCTTCGCCGCCGGTGGGCAGCGTCACCTTCACCCAGCGAAACGGCCCGCCGGCTTCCTGCTGGACGGCCAGAATCGGCAGGGCCGTATTCCGGTTGATGCGCGTAACGGTCGAGAAGCTGATGCCGGGGCCGGAGCGCACGTTCGCGCCGTCGCGGGCGTTTACATAAGCGGTCGGCGCGGCGCTGGGCGCTGCCGGCGGCGGGGTAGCGACCGGCGCGGGCGGCGGAGTCGGCACGACCGGCGGCTGCACGTCTGCCGAGATGCTGACCGGCGGCGGGGTAAACGGCACAGGCGGCGGCGGGGGCGTGCTGACCGTCACTTCCATCGGCGGCGGGGTGGCGATGGCCTGCGGCGGCGTGCGCGTGAGGACAAAAGCGAACGTCCGCACCTGGATGACGCCGTAACCGAAGGGTGAGCCGTCACCGGAGACTTCCAGCAGGTCATCCCGCGCCCAGCCGGCCTGGCCGTCTGGCAGTTCCAGCTTGAACCACTGGTAAACCTTGCCTTGAAAGTGATTCTGCTGTTCGTCCGGGCGCACCTCCAGCACGCGCAGATTGCCGGTGCCGACCAGCACTTTTTTGACGATGGGGTAACTCGTGGCCGGGCCGGAGCGGATGTTCACTTCGGTGATCGAAGGTGTCTCCGGCAGGCCGCGAACATAAACCACAAAAGGATTAGCTGCCATCAAGAACTCCTCCTCGCATAAACCACTTTCATCGTAAACCGAACAAACCGGAAATTAACCTTGAAGTTGCGCGGAGACGCAGCGGCGCGCCGTGTCTTATGGGTAAACTAACTAAGGGCTGGTCATAAATCGTTCAAATCTCTGGTGGCCCTTTTTGCCCTCACCCTAAATCCCTCTCCCTCATGGAGAGGGACTTTAAAAGCGCATTCCTCCCCTTCGTCCTGAGGGAGAAGGGGCCGGGGGATGAGGGCCAAAGCAGCGCAAGTTTGATTTATGACCACCTCTCAACTAACTAGACTGTGCCTGATCCTGAGTGGACAGCGGGCTAAGGCCTCACTGTCTATCCGGCTCATTCTTTTCCGTTTATCCATTAGATTTATCTTATAATTAATGTTGAGAGGGCGTCAAGCAAGGTCATCACGGCTTGATGGCGACGATGCGCGAGATGTGGCCGCTTTCCAGATTGTGCAGGATTTTCCAGTCCGCGAAGTAACCGGCCAGCTCGCCAACTTCCAGCAGGAAAAGCGGGTTAAAACCTGGCACGACCTCGCGGTAACGCTGGTTGAAAGTTTCGTAAATGATGCGCCCGCCGGGTTTGACACAGGCGCGAATCTGGGGCATCAAGCTGCGTTTGAGGTAGCGGAACACGCAGACGATTTCGTAAGCGCCGGCCTCCAACTGCGCGTCGTCCAGGTCAAGCTGGAACAGGTTCACATTTCGCAGCTTGCGGCGGGTCATTTCCGCCTGCGCGCGCAGCAGCGCCACCCGGCTGATATCCACGATGTCCACCAGGTAGCCCTGGGTGCTTAACCACAGCCCGTTCTGGCCGACTCCGCCCGCCAGGTCGAGGGCGCGGTGATCGTTCGAGTCGTTCACCGGCGGTGTAAACTCAAACAGCAGCGGGTCGGGCGGGGGGAAGGGCGACTTGTGGCGGTCGCGGTAGATTTGATCCCAGCGGATGCGATCCTGCCCGGCCATTTACGCGCGCCCTCCATATACCGGCTGGTAATCCAGCGCGTTGGGGACGCGCGCCATCGCTTCGGCATCGCCGGGGTACAGGCGGGCGTTCGGGTTCTGGCGTCGTCGCCGGTGAAGCTGGTAGGCATCCCGCAGCGTGATGAAGTCTGGCTGCTGCCAGTTCGCCGGCAGCGCCAGGCAGTCGGCCAGCGCCCGCAGGCGCGCCCCGGCGGGGCTGTTCCAGTCCGGGCCGCCGCCGGCGACCAGCGCGCGGGCGGCTTCCGCCTCGGCATCGCCGCCAGTTTTCCGCAGCAGTTGGCCGCCCAGCCGCTCGAACAGCTTTTGCGCCTGCGCCGGATTGACATTCCCGGCCAGGGCCGCCACGTCCGGCGGCAGTGCGTCCAGCGGCAGGCCGGCGGGGGATGGCGGGCTGCTCGCCGCCGCAGGCACACCGTCTGACAGGATGCGGCGCAGGTCATCCGGCCCGCAGCCGGGCCGCAGGTAAAGAACCAGCGTGGTTTCCAGGTCGGCGGGCGCGCCGTCCGCATAAACCGAAACAGCGGTTTCCGTCCCGTCCAGCGCCAGCCACAGGCACGCCCCCAGGCGAGAAAGCGGCGGCAGCAGCGCCGCGCCCGGCGTGCCGATGATACGCACCCAGCCGCCGGCAGCCGGCGCGACGAACAGCCGCAGGTGTTCCCGGTAGACCGGGCCGGGCGTCATGCCGAATGGGTCGTAGGGGGTGTAACCGGCAGCCGCCAGCGTTTCGCGCAGGGTATGGGCAGCCGCGTCCGTGTCATCGCAGCGACAAAAGAGGCTGTTCCAGGGTTGGTTCATCGGTTTCCTCGCCGGGTTTGTTGGCGGTATAACAGACGATGCTGCCAAAATCTACAAAACCCAGTTCGCGGCACAGGCGGCGGTCGTCGTCGGTTTCACCGGGGGCGAATACCAGCTTGCTCTGGCGGTCGGCGGCGGTTTTGAGGGTGGTCAGCAGCAGGGCGCGCATCATGGGCGGGGTGCGTACTTCGCGCAGCAGCGCCGTCGCCAGGATGTGCGCCGTATCGCCCTGGATGCTGAGTCGGGCGACACCCACCGGGAAACCGTAGCGGTAAACCAGGATGTCCGCCTGGAGGCCCAGTTTAAGGGCGGCCAGGTCGCGCCCGACGAACAGCGGTTCGACGCCCAGCGTCAGCACGTCGTAAAAGGCGTTGCGCCACACGTACCACCACAATTCAATGCCGCGCTGGTCATTAACCAGCTCCATCGCCACGCCGTCCGGCATGACGGGCGTCGCCAGCGGCGGCGGCATCCGTCCGTTGATGCCGTCGGCTTTATAAATCATCAGGGGCGTTTCGCGCTCGATTTCCAGCTTCAGGTCGCGCAGCGCCTTGGCGAACAGCGGCGGGAACAGCCCTTCGATATACTGCACGCGCGGCGCGCGCCCCAACTGGCGCAGTCGTTCCAGCCCCGGCTGCACCATCGTGCCGGAAACCCAGGCCGTGTTGCGGCGCGGGGTGACGTAGTTGAGCGTGGCGGTCGGGTTGTTGGGGTGGTACAGCACGTCCACCATACCCACCGTTTCTCGCACTGCGCCCAGATTGATATGCGCCTGGAACAGATGCTCCTGCACGCGCCTTAAAAGCCGCCGCGACTCTTTTTCTTCAGCCGCCCGCTCGTCCATCACCATCAAAACTCCGATTATGGTCTTTCAGCTTCATTGTAACCGGATTTCCCCGGTGGGGTGCGTTTCAAAGTGGTTTGAAAAGCTTCGGCAAAACAATACTGTGGTTATAATTGAGAGGTAGTTGAACGTCGAAGTGAGTCACGCGGTTGATGAACCGGGGATAGGTAGGTATGTCGCTGCGAAAAAAGACCCTGTTGATTCTGGCGGCGGCGCTGGTGGCGCTGGTTGTGATTTTATACATCATCTCTCAGTTGGTGCTGCTGGACAGCTTCGCCCGGCTGGAAAATCAGGCCATCACCCGGAATGCCCAGCGGACGTTGAACGCCATAGATGATACCCTGACACGCCTGAGCGCCAGCGCCGCCGATTACGC
>JAPKMO010000005.1 GCA_026645945.1 Anaerolineae bacterium | reverse complement strand
GTGCGGCAACAGGTTGTGTGGCGCTGATGACAACCTGCGCGTCGTCCGAACCGCCGGGGCCGGTGACGGTGAGGGTGACGGTGTACGTTCCTGCTGTGGTAAAAGTGTGCGAAGGGCTGGCTTCACTCGACGTGTTACCGTCGCCGAAGTCCCAGGCGTAGGTGGTAATGCTCCCTGTAGATTGATCGGTGAACTGAATGGTGAGCGGAACATCGCCGGAAGTGGCGCTTTGCGTGAAGGCGGCTGTGGGCGCGTCCGGTTTTTGCGTAACTTTAATGACGGCCTGGGCGGTATTCTGGCCGCCTGGCCCGATGACGGTCAGCGTGACCGTATAATCGCCGGGTTTGGTAAAGGTGTGCAGGGGGTTGGCATCGGCACTTGTTTCGCTGTCGCCAAAATCCCAATTATAGCTCTGAATCTGGCCGGTGGATTGGTTAATAAATTGAACCGCAAGCGGAGCTTCGCCGGAGGTTTTGTCGGTAATGAAGGCCGCTTTGGGCGGCGGCACAACCGGGTCTTCGACGGTAATTTTGCGCGTAACGGATGACGAGCCGCCCGGCCCAGTAACGGTTAGAATTACATTATATGTGCCGACGGCGGTGAACTGGTGAGTGGGGTTTTGTTCGGTGCTGGTCTGGCCGTCGCCGAAGTTCCAGGCATAAGCTGTGATCGCACCGGTAGAAGTGTTGGTAAACCTGACCGTTAAGGGCGATGGCCCGCTGGTTTTGTCCTGTGTAAACCCGGCGACCGGCGGAGTCTGACTCTGTACGTTGATCTGCCGGGAGACATTTGACGAGCCGCCAGGTCCGGCAACGGTAAGCGTGACATTATAGACGCCCGGCGAGCGGAAAGTGTATACCGGGTTGACTTCCGGGCTGGTTCCGCCGTCGCCAAAGCTCCAGCTATAGCTGCTGATGCTGCCGCTGGACTGGTTGGTGAAGCGCACGACAAGCGGGGCCTGTCCACTGGTGCGATCCTGCGTGAAGGCGGCAATTGGGCGTGGGGTGGTGGGCGTGTTCGACGGGATAGGGGTTGGCACGCGGTTCTGGATGCGAATGCTGTTCACGACCGTCGAGAGACTGCTGCCGTCGCGCAGCGTTACGCGAAGCCGGAGTTGATAAATGCTGTCCTGCACGACGGTTGTATTCCAGATGCCAAGAAGCCCGTTTAAAACCGGCGTTTGAACGATGCCGGTTGCGGGATACCACAGGTTGCCGGGGTTGGGATCAGGCCCGTATTCCAACTGATATTGCAGGAATTGGGGATGAATGGCCGCTCCTAAGACCTGGACATTGCCTGCAACCACGTTACCCGGAATTGGCGAAAGGATAACTATGCTGATGGGAACGGGCGTGCTGGTTGGGGCAGACGCTATCCAGGTGGGGGGTAATGCAATGGTGGTCGGCGGAATCTGCCCTGAGGGTAATGTAGGGACAACAAAGGCAGTCAGCGGCAGAGTGGTGGGAATGCCGCCGGTAGGGGGAGCCGTGCGCGTAGGCTGTGGCGTGGTGGTCGGTATCTCAGTGAGCGATAACTGCTCCTCCGGCGCGCTGGTCAGATTGCAGGCGCTGATAACTGCCATTAACAGCAGCAGGATGGTCGTAATTTTGAGGTTTAGGGAGCGGAGCATTGGAAAAAGCCTTTCAATGCGTTCTTTGGCAGCTGGTTCATACAAATTATAACAGTTATTGCTCATGCGAACCTGACGTTAGCCTGACTGTATTGCAATCACTTGTTGCAAAATTGATCTAATGCTACACTGGCTTTAGATGTTTGTGCTTTGATGGCATTATATATTCGCTTACGGAGCGAACCATGAAAGTGCTGATTGTTGACGATGAGCAGGCCATCCGCGATGCGTTGGGGCGGAAGCTGCGGCGCGAAAATTTTGAAGTCGTGGCTTGCAGCGATGGATTGGAGGGCCTGCGCGCTTTTCATGCCGAACGCCCTGATCTGGTGATTCTGGATATTGTGATGCCGGGCAGCATGGACGGCCTGACCGTCTGCCGGCGCATACGGGAAGTTGCGGACACGCCGATTATGATGCTGTCGGCACAGGCGATAACAGAGGAGGACATTATTCAGGGGCTTAACGCCGGGGCGGACGAATATCTCATCAAACCGGTGCGCCTGAACGAATTTGTGGCGCGGGTGAATGCGCTGCTGCGCCGTTCTCAGGTTACGGTGGCGGAGGCTGAACAAGGGTACAGCGACGGTTATTTGAGCATTGACCTGCACCGGCGGCATGTGCATGTCAACAATCGCAAAGTGCATCTGACTCCAACAGAGTTTAAGCTGCTGGCCGTTCTGATGGAAAACGCGGGGCGGGTCGTCACGCAGCGCGATTTGCTGGAACAGGTGTGGGGGCGGGAATACATTGATGATGTTTACTACCCGCGCGTTTATATCAGCCAACTGCGCCGCAAGGTAGAACCTGACCCGGCTAATCCCGTCTATATTTTGACCGAGCATCGGATTGGCTACCGCTTCGAGAAAAATCCTCCTAACAGACAATCACGATGAAACTGGCCCGTAGGATGAGGTGATGTCGGTTTTAAGTATCATCACCCTGCTTTCCAATGGTTTAACGCTGGCGCTGGCGCTGGGTTTTTTGATTATCGTCCTGTGGCATGATGTACGGAAGGAACTGAATCAATTCTTTGCCGTATTTTTGCTGCTGGTGACGATCTGGAATGTAGGGTCTTTGCTGGCGCTGGGCATTTCCATCATTGATATGCGCTCCGTGTGGATAAAGGTGGCCGCCAGCGTCATGGAGTTGGGATTTACCGGGACGAGTATAGCGATATATACCCTGACGGCTGTACTGGTGGGGGTGCATACCCGGCGGTTTCGGACGCTGGCGTTTGCGAGCTTGCTGGTGGTATTGGGCTATCAGATATTTCTTATAGTCAATAGAACTCCGACGTTGTTCCGATTAAATGAGGATGGTAGTTTCCAGTACCGATTTCAACCGCTGTCAGCGGTTTTTTATTTTGCGTTTGACGGCCTGGCTTTTTATCTGTTGTGGCGTTATCGCCGTAAGATGCGTTCGTCCAGCCTTTTCTGGACTTTAAATTTGTTTATTGTGGGGCAAAGCCTGGGATTTTTAAACCCGGCGCTGGGTTTATCCTCACTCTCGATCAATATCAGCTCTCTGGCGGCGCTTATCATCAGTTTTGCGATTTTAAGGCAGGAAATCATCACGCCGCTGGCGGAGCGAATCACGCAGCTTGAGGCTATATACGAAGTGAGTCTGGCTATCACAAGCCAGATCAGCCTTGAGAAGGTTCTTGAGCAGATCGCAAGTCGAGCAGCCGGCTGGTTGAGCGCAGATGCCGCCGGTATTTTCCTAACCGAGGGGCTGCTTCTAAAACTGGCGACGGTTTTTAATCTACCGACAAGTTATCTGCACTCAACTATTCAGGTAGGGCAGGGGGTTGTAGGGACGGTCGCTGCGAAACGAAGTTCTGTTTATCTTGAGAACTATGGACGCGACTGGAAAGGCGTGGCCGACCTGCCTTTGTCCAAAGAAACTTTCGGGTCGGTAATTTCCGTTCCGCTGACGTACAGCGGTGACGCGATTGGCGTGCTGATGGTGATCGCCGGGCGGCAGGGCAGTTTGTTTCGACGGGAGGACGTGCGCCCGCTCGAATTACTGGCTGCGCAGGCCGCCGTAGCGATTGCGCATAGTCATTTGTTCACCGAACAGAGCGAACTTACTCAACAGGTTGAGGCTGCTCGCAGCCAGCTCGAAACCGTTCTCGCCAGCACCGAAAATCCCGTCATTGCAGTTGACCGGCGGTTCCGGTTAATATTTGCCAATCCGGCGGCATATCAACTGCTGCCGATCAGTAAAGATGATACGCAGCAGCCGATATTCAAATTTTTTTCGAGCAACACACTGCCGTCAAATTATAAGGAGGCACTACACAGCCTTCGCTGCAAGGGGTCGTATACTTACGAGGTATCGCTTCAAAATCGTATATATCTCTGCCATGTGGGGCGTTTCGGACAGCCGCGCGTGGCTGGATGGGTGGCCGTTCTCAATGATGTCACACAGCTAAAGGAGCTGGACCGGCTAAAAAGTGAGATGGTGCGTATGACCAGCCACGATCTGAAAAACCCACTACAGGCAGCGATGGCGAACCTCGAACTGCTTGAGGAAGACCTGGCGGATTACGCAAGCCCCGAGGTGCAAACCTCGATTACGGCGATTGGGAAACAGCTTACGCGCATGAGCCGAATCATAGCGGGCATTCTTGATTTAGAACGGCTGAAAACCGGGACACTGGCAATGGTATTGTGCCGCCCGCAGCAGATTATCGCCACCGCTCTGGATGAGTTACAGCCACTTGCGGAAAGCAAACACATTCAACTCAGCTCGATGGTTGAAGAAAATGCCCCCTGGTTTATGGGCGATCCCGGCCAGTTTGAGCGAGCGTTAATCAACCTGGTGGAAAATGCCATAAAATTCACGCCACAAGGTGGCCGTGTGACTGTCCGGGCAAGCGCAAAGGATGGCGGCGTGCTGTTTGAGGTAGAAGATAATGGCATCGGCATACCGGAGAATTTACAGCCACACGTATTTGATCGCTTCGTGCGCGGCGCACAACGGGGACAGCAGGGCGTGGAAGGCATCAGCGGTTCCGGCCTGGGGCTGAGCATCGTTAAAACTATTGTGGAGAACCATCGCGGCAGTGTGTGGCTCAAGAGCCATGAAGGCAGCGGCACGACATTTTTTGTATTTGTGTCTGCCGCTCATCCAGCTTGAGTTATAATTCGCGTAGTCATAAGGAACAACAAAGAAGATGCCAACAGCAGTTAAAATCATCATCACCCTCTCACTCATCACCATAACAACAACAGCAGCAGCAGCACAGTTAAATACACCAACTCCAGCACCATCAAAAACCCCCCAACCCAACAGCACCATACAGCCAACACCCTCCCCGCTTGCCGATACAACCAGCGAGATCAGCACTCTCAAACCATTCACTCAAACAGACCTATCTATCATTACCGGAAATACACAAAGACCAAACGGCATGGTCTGGTATAACAACAAACTCTACACCGTATGCACAGGCGACTGGACAGTTTACGAAATAGACGCCGAAACCGGTGAAACTGCACAATACATCTACGGTATCCGCAACGCACACACTATTTATGCTGCTCCAGCCGAAAACGGTGGATTCGATCTGTGGATACCCGACTTCCAGACCAACACCTTAACACGCATCACCAGAGGAATAACAGAAACTATCACAACCTCACTCAACGGACCGTGGGGAATTACCCCCATCAATGAATCAGAGTTTGCAGTAACAAATTTAAAAGATAATAATGTTGTGTTAGTGAGTAAAACTGGCACAATACGAGAAATTATCAGCAATCTACGTTCGCCAACCGGAACAGCTGCTGACAACGATTACCTATATGTTGCCAACACAGGAAGCGCACGACGAGCAATTGAATGGTTCTCAATCAGCGATTTCCCAGACCCAGCTCAAGATGATGACCTTCCTATCGAAGCCGACAAAGAGGGCAACATCCTGGTATCTGGCCTTCAGAACACCACAAGTATCACTTTAGGCTACGATGGACTGCTGTACTTCGCTTATTCTCTCGGAACACGCGGCGTTATCGGACGAGTTGACCCTCAACAATGTATCGAAAGCGGCGGATGCACAAATGACCAGATCGAAACCGTTGTGTTTACCGAGCTGCCCGTGCCATTAGCCGGATTGACGATCTCGACCGATATGCGTCTTTACATCCACAGCATGTTCAGCCCTGATTTGTACTGGGTACAACTGCCATCCCCTTGAAACGCAATGGGGGACTTCTCCACATTGCGGAGAAGCCCCCCATTTACTGGTTACTGACAGACAATCAAGCTAACTCTGCTACATCTACAACAGGCGCATCATGATAAACCGCCCGCCGCCTGACCAGATCGAGCTTGGTCTGACGCGCCAATCGCTTAAACGATGCTTCTGCTTTCAGCGCCGATGACCGGTCGGGGAATCTCCAGGCGGCCAATAATTTTACCGGGCGGCGAGCGGAAGTATAAGCTGCCGCTCGCCCTGAATTATGCAAAGCCAGACGGCGCGGAATATCATTTGTAATGCCTGCATAAAGCGAAAGATCGCTGCATTCCAGAACATACAAAAACCAAAACGCCGGCAGTGATAATACATACCAGCAGCGGTTGTTATGAACCGAAAAATCTGCCGCAACATATCCCTGCTGAAACGCTGACATCAGCGCATCCCGCAGCGCCAGCCGCCAGGCGCGCGCCAACCCCGAATCAAGCCGTTTAAGTTCCACCAGATCGTAGGGTATCTCAATATATCGGGTCGAATTAGAAAACTCACATAAGATAGGTTGAGCGTCCTGGTCGGAACGCAGCGCAAAGGCGCTCTCTTCTGGCGGGGAAACCTGGACATACGATGATGGCTTCTGATCCGCAAGCACCTTAACCCGCGCGTCCCGCAGCTTCCAGACCACTTCTACACGGTCTGATGGCAGACCTTGATTAATCGCATCGGACATTTCGCCATAAAAGTTAATGTGGTAAATATTCGTAACTGCGCCCAACTGATGTAAGTTAAAGTTCGCGTTACCCCGCTGGAGCGGATCGAACGTCCACCCAATCGCGTCATATCCCTGCTCAAGCGCCCATAACCGCTGGCGCTGCTTTAACTCAAAACCAATACCGTGACCCTGATAATCAGGATGAACACCGGTCATATGTGACCAAAGCATCCATTTCTTTCCTCGCCGCACCGGAAACGCAAACGCCATACCGACGAGTCGGCTGCTATCATAAGCGCCGACCACAGCAGCACCATTACACACCAGCGCGTGAAGGATATTCAGCGGCACCGCATCACGCGGGTCCAAGCCCCAGACATCTATCTCAAGATCAACAACCTGCTCAAGGTCTGAAATACTATTGAGCAGACGATACTCAACAACCACTCTTTATCTCCCAAGCGGCTCGGCCAGCAGCAGACCGATAAGCCCCAGAATAACACCCAGATTATGAAAAACTACAGCCAACAGCCGCACGGTAGGGGCAGGAGAGTAAACTTCCACCAGTTGAAATATAAAACCGATTATCACAAACGCGATTCCTATCACCACCGGCAGACCCCGCCGGCGGGATAAAAAACTGGACAATCGCTCAATCCAGCGAGCCAACGTTGTTGATCGGTCAATCCGTCTAAACATTTTCACACCCGATACTGTTTAAATCGTTCGGCTAAAAACGGCGGCAGTTGAACTGTCATCAGAACTCCATTTTCAGTATGCTGCTGACTTTCAACCGTTGCGGACTCATGCAGCGCAGAGATTAAATCCCCACGCTGATAGGGCAGCAGGAGCCTCATAGGAACCGCATAACTATCTAAAGTTGTCTCAAGAACAGATAACAAGGCAGGGATACCTACCGCTTCGCGCGCTGAAACCGCCACCTCCGCCAAATAAGCGGCAGCACCAGAGTAAACCGGCAGCGGCCTGTCACCCCACAAATCTATCTTGTTCCACACCAGAATTCGGGGAACCGGCGGGACATCAATTTCCGCCAGCGTATCTTCAACGGTTTCGATCTGCTGCAATACATTGGGGTGCGAGGTATCCACAACATGCAGCAGCACATCAGCCTCTGCAATCTCCTCCAGCGTAGCGTGGAAGGCGGCAATCAGCGTCGTAGGCAGTTTCTGGATAAACCCAACGGTATCCGTCACGACAACATGGCGGCCATTAGGCATATCCACGCGCCGCGAGAGAGGGTCAAGCGTGGCAAAAAGCTGATCTGCAATATAAATGTCAGCGCCGGTTAATGCGTGCAGCAAAGTAGACTTACCCGCATTGGTATACCCCACCAGCGCCACCACAGGGACACCCGCACGACTGCGCTGCTGCCGGTGCTGACTGCGATGCTGACGAACACCTTGCAGTTCATCCTTTAACCTAGCGATCCGCCGCCGTATATCCCGGCGATCTACCTCAAGCTGCGTTTCGCCCGGCCCACGCAGACCAACGCCCGCTGCGCCACCACGCGCCGCGCCGCCACCTGCCTGCCGCGCCAGATGCGTCCACTGGCGGGTGAGGCGAGGCAGACGATACTCGTACTGCGCCAGTTCCACCTGGAGCGCACCTTCACGAGTCCGCGCATGTTGAGCAAAGATATCCAGAATCAAAGCCGAACGATCCAGAACGCGAACTTCCTCGCCTAAAGCCTTTTCCAACTCGCGCAGGTGACGCGGCGACAGCTCATCGTCGAAAATAACAACCTTTGCATCTACTTCGCTTAGAGCTTCTCGCACTTCTTCAACCTTACCGCTGCCTATAAAAGTGTTCGGGTCAATTCGCTGCATATGCTGCATTGTCTGTCCTACAACCACCATACCGGCTGTGGTCGCCAGCAGCGACAGCTCGCGCAGCGAATCTTCCAAGCTCAAGAGCGGACGGCCTGAGCGAATGTCCGCGCCAACGAGAAACGCGCGTTCCTCTCCTGAATTGATGACCTGATATAGTTCCAAAACAAACCTCAGCGATTAACATACCAGTGTCGCAAGCGATCGAACGCCTGCTTCAAACGCTCATCGGGGACGGCCACACTCAAACGCACATACTGCTTACCACCCGGCCCGTAAATCTCGCCAGGGGCGACTGCCACAAAGGCCTGACTCAACGCCTGATCGGCATAAAAACTGCCGTCACCCTCAACAACCTGCGCCCAGACATAGAGCGAGCCTTTAGGTTTATCCGCCTGAAGCCCAATTTCGGGAAGCATTTCCAGCACATAGTCTCTACGCCGCTGATAAACCCGATTACGCTCTTCTATCCACTGCTGCGGCGTCATTTCAACTGCCGTTACACCCGCATCGTAAACTGCCCGGAAATGGCCGCTGTCCACATTGCTCTTAACCTGCAAAAGCGTTTTGAGTGCCGCGCTGTTTCCAACTACCGCGCCCAACCGCCAGCCGCCCATATTGTATGTCTTCGAGAAGGACATAAACTCGACGGCACAGTTCATCGCCCCTGGAGCTTGCAAGACGCTTGGGGCCTGATAACCGTCATAAGTCACGTCCACATAGGGGTTATCCGACGCAAGCAGAATATCATGCTCCCGGCAGAAACTCACAACCTCGGCATAAAAACTCAATTCCGCAGTCGCACCAGTTGGATTGTGTGGATAATTAACCCACAGAATCTTTGACCTGCGCGCAGCCTCAGCCGGGATAGACGATACATCCGGCAAATAACCCGATTCCTGCGTAACCGGCATCCAGCAGACTTCAGCCCCCGCCAAATATGCCCCCATCGAATAAGGGGGATAGCTCACATCCGGCACAAGCGCCACATCACCCCTATCCAGATAGGCCAGTCCCAGGTTTACAATCCCTTCTTTGGTGCCGATGAGGGGCAACACTTCACGTTCTGGGTCTAAAACAACATCAAAACGCCGTTGATAATACCGCGCTACGGCCTGTCGAAAGGCCGGTATACCCCGGTAGCCGGAATAACCATGATGGCCGGGAAACCGGGCAGAATCTACAAGAGACTCTACAACCTCAGATGGCGGCGGCAGATCGGGGCTTCCAATATCCAGGCTGATAACATCCACGCCTGCGGATATCATTTCCTGAATACGCTGCCCACGAACGGCAAATGCATAAGGAGGCAAACCGCTAAGACGATAAGCTGGCGTCGGCACTATAAGTCATTTTCCTGTAGTGTATCTATCAAAGCAGTACCGTCTATTCTATCATTTGAGGCTGCTGTACGCATCGGAATCATAATATGGAAAGTGCTTCCAGGGCAGGCAATTTCATCGTAGCCATCACTTTCCGCCCAGATCGTGCCGCCATGCGCCTCGATAATACCTTTAGCAATCGGTAGACCCAGCCCAGGCCCACCGCCCTTAAACTTTGTTTTACCGCTGGAATGCAACGACGCATCACCCAAAGCTGAAAAGGTATCAAAAATACGTTGAAGATTGGCTGAGGATATACCAATACCCTTATCAATAATCATAATATCCGTAAAACCCGGCAGTTCACGCGCCCGCACCGTTACTTTTCCGCCATCCGGTGTGTATTTGATGGCGTTCATCAGCACCTTTTCAAACGCTTGTAATAGACGGTCGGAATCGGCGTAAGTTGGCTGCACGGGAATAGTATCACGCTCGATGGTCAGATCAACATTTCGTGTACCCAATGCCTTATTCACATTACGTTCAGCCGCATTCAGGATGTGCAGCAGCCAGACCGGCTGTACGTGCAGTTCCATCATCTTCAAATCCAGAAGTGACACATCAATCAGATCGTTGATAATCTCCCGCAGACGCCGCATCCCACTCTCAATACCATCCAACAGAAGCCGCCCCTGAGAATCAGTGGCTGCCCAGGTGGTGTTAGCAATCATATCCGCGTAACCTTCGACCAGGGTTAACGGCGTCCGCAGTTCGTGCGCTGCCACCGCGATAAAATTTGACTTGCTTTTGTCTAGGCGGCGCACATGCGCTTCAGCCTTCCGCAGTTGATTACGCATATCCACCAACAGCGCATCAGCTTCTAACTTTGAAAGATAAATCAGTCCGTCTGTAAAAACCTCATCTACCTGAACCAGCAGCGGCACGGCCACATCCAGAGGGTTATGCTGTAGAATCTGTTCCCATGTAATTCGTTTAAGGGCGGCCAGCACCGGAACGGAGGTGGTCAGCTCCACTTCCGCCGGGACGCTTCGACTCTCAACCCAATCAATCAGTATCATGTTAAGCGGCAGGGCATCGCCAGATGCGACTGTACGCAGCAGCCCATCAAAAAACGCCTCAACAGACTCCATCACTTCCGACTTAAGCGCCTCATTCTGAGACAGTTGAGCAACGGATGCCTCAATAAGCATATCCATATAAGACTCAATCCAGCGCGCCAGTTCTTCCATGCCGCCTAAACCCTCTGCTTTCAATGCCGAAGTGTTTCGTTGATAATGATAATTTTACTATTTCCCCGCCTATAACGCGACCAACTCGGCATCCTTAAGCGACTGCTGCATATCCGCCAATGCGCGTTCAGCATAAGCCTGATACCGCTCACGTTTATTCTTAATATGAACGGGTAAATCCGGCAAGATGCCAAAATTCGCCTTCATGGGCTGGAAATGTTCCGACTCGGCATGTGTAACATAATGACATAACGCGCCGATCATCGTAGTCGGTGGAACAATCCAGCCCGAACGCCCGGCCAGAACCCGCGCCATATTGATGGCCGCGACAATTCCGGTTGCAATGTTGCCGGCATAACCTTCAACGCCCGTGATTTGACCCGCAAAAAAGAGGCCGCTGCGGCTGCGGGACTGCATGGTCGGCAGAAGCAGAGCAGGGGAGTTGATGAAGGTGTTACGGTGCATCTGTCCCATTCGGACAAACTCAGCATTTTCAAGCCCTGGAATCAAACGCAGGATACGCTCCTGCTCACCCCAACGAATATTGGTTTGAAATCCAACCAGGTTATAAAGACTGCCCGCCAGGTTATCCCGGCGGAGCTGCACCACAGCATGAGGCCGCTGGCCTGTTCGCGGGTCACGCAGGCCAACCGGACGCATAGGGCCAAAAGCAAGCGCATCTTCGCCACGTGCCGCGATCTGCTCAATCGGCAGACAGCTTTCAAAAAAGCGCGGGTCTTCGCGTTCAAAATCGCGCAGTTCAGCTTTTTCTGCCGCTTGCAGGGCTTCGACAAAACGTGAATACTGCTCCCGATTCATGGGGCAGTTGATGTAGTCGCCTTCTTCCGCCTCGCCGCGCTCATAACGACTGGCAAAAAACGCGACATCCATATTGATGCTTTCAGCGGTGATAATCGGTGCGACAGCATCATAAAAATACAGGTGATCCTGCCCAGCCAACCGTGTTATATCCCGCGCCAGAGTGTCGGCAGTAAGCGGCCCGGTTGCGATAATGGTCGGACCGCTCGGAATGGCTTCAACCTCCTCACGGACGATCTGAATATTGGGATGTTGTTCCAGAACCTCGGTTACAAAACCGGCAAATAAGTCACGATCTACGGCCAAAGCTCCACCCGCGGGAACCGCCGCCCGCTCCGCACAGTTGATTAACAGCGACCCCAGAAGTTTAAGTTCGGCTTGGAGCAGCCCCGACGCACGATCGGGCAGCTTAGAACCCAACGAGTTGCTGCACACCAGCTCGGCGAAACGATCCGAAATGTGCGCTCCTGTCATCTTACGGGGACGCATTTCATACAGTTGAACCCGAAAACCGCGTTCGGCAAGCTGCCAGGCCGCTTCCGAACCGGCTAGGCCGCCGCCGATGACTTTTACAGGCAGTCGTCCATCATGTAGAACCATCATCCAACCCCATCATCTGACCCTACCTCACAGATGCTCACGGGCATACTCCAGATAAGTCTTGATTTTATCCGCGTTTGCATTAGGAGGATCTAACAATAACGCACGCTCGTAAGCATCAATCGCCTGTGCATATTGGCCCAGCGCAAAAAAAGCTGCCCCTAACATTTCATAAACACGATAATCATTGATAACCTGCTCATCGGTTTTCGCTGCATCCAGCATGTTATGGAGCGCTTCGATACATTTCTGGTAAGCGCGCAGTTGATAATAACTGCTGGCAATACGATAAAGCAGTGACAATTCCCAGGGATGATCTGGGTTAAACTGCAAGGCCGCGCGATAAGCGGCAATCGCATCATCATACAGGCCAAGATTAAAATAAGCGTCGGCAAGCATTTCATTCACCCGCGACCAGGTGACATCCACCCCCAGGGGTTTTTTGGCATACTGCATAAACTGCTGCAAGCGGGACACAACCTCTCGATCTCGCTGCCCGATATACGTCAGCAGATCAGCAATAGCCAGCAGCGCCTCGGCCATCACCGGCCTGTTTTCCACACTGCCGCTCGACACCAGCGCCAGCGCCGTTTCGGCAGCCCGAAGCCCGGCCTCATAATTTTGCATCTGCCGCAGAACGCGGCTGCGCCTGAGATGCACCTGAACCAACCAGACGCGGTCTTCCGAAGCGGGAAACGTATCCACCGCGCGGTTCAAAAACCCGACAGCTTTATCCAGATCACGCCATTCGTAAAAGGCGATGAAGCCAAGCCGCTCGTAACAATAAGCGGTTAAGGCGCCTACATAAGCCGGGCTGAGCAGCGCCTGCTGAAACAAACTCACCGCGCGTTCGCTCTGATTGCTTGCCATCGCCACACGGCCCAGCTGGTAATAAATCCACCCCAGATTGCCATACTGGGGGAATATCTCAAGAATCCGTGTATAGGTTTGTTCTGCCGCCAGTAAAGATTGGCGGTCAGCAAAACCCACACTTGCCAGTTCAAAGCGGGCAAGATGGCAGTCACCAAGCAGTTCCATATTCTGCGGCGTTTCAAAACCATTATCTTGCAGCAGCTCGCGTGCAGCCCGAAGATCGTCCAGCGCATCATCAGGGCGCGCGCTTAACAGACGCACGCGCGCCCGGCGTAAAAGCAGTTCGGCGCGCTCGGCTGTATTTAGATCGGAACGCAGCTTCCTGGCGATCAGCACATCCGCGCGTTTGACCTCGCCCTTGGTGATTAACAGGTCAACCTGTTCCAGTTTTTCCATTTTCGACTCGCTTGTACTTTTACATCTTTCATTATAACCGCAGGGAACCTAAAACGCGCGGGGTCTGCCGCGCGTTCAGGTTAACAAACGATTGGATATAGGTCGAGGGAATTCAGATCGCGCCCAGAACAATCGAGGCGTTTTGACCACCCAGACCAAAGCTGTTTGACAGAATATACTTCAGTCCTTTGACCTCACGCGCGACGTTTGGAACATAATCCAGGTCACATTCCGGGTCGGGCGTTTCGTAGTTAATGGTCGGGTGAAGCACCTGTTCGATCAAGCTCAGCGCGCAGGCGATGACCTCAATCGCGCCCGAACCGGCTAGAGCGTGACCAAGCATACTCTTGGTTGAACTCACCGCCAGATTGTAGGCGTGTTCGCCAAAAACCCGTTTGATCGCCAGCGTTTCCATCACATCATTGGCTTTCGTTGACGTGCCATGCGCGTTGATGTACTGAATATCTTCCGGGTTAAGATGAGCATCTTCCAGCGCCCAGCGCATCGAACGCATCGCGCCGCCGCCATCCGGGTCGAGCGCCGCGATATGGAAAGCGTCCGAAGCCGAAGCGTGTCCCAGCACCTCGGCGTAGATACGCGCCCCACGCTTCAGTGCATGGGCCAGGCTTTCGACTACAACGACGCCGCAGCCTTCACTAAAAACAAAACCGGAGCGGTTGGCATCAAAGGGACGGCTTGCAGCTTCTGGGTTGTCATTGTACTCGTTGGCGAGGGCGTTCATGGCATCGAAACCAGCAATCGCATAATCCTGAAGAACAGATTCAACACCGCCCGTCAGAACCATATCCGCGCGCCCATTTTTAATCAGCTCGCTGGCTTCGCCGATAGACTGCGTGCCGGCGGCGCAGGCGGTCGAGGGCGCATTGAGCGGCCCTAAAGCCCTCAAAAACCGGCTGACGTAGTGTGCAGGCATGTTCGGCAGGGAGTTAATAAGCCCCAACGGATTGGGTTTTAAATACCCGGAGGTTTTGTATTTGAAGGTGCTTTGCTCCGCCATTTCGTGCGCGCCCAGGGATGAGCCGATCACCACACCAACACGCTCGCCTTCAGCCTCGATGTCTTCGATCGTTAACCCGGCATCATCAAGCGCCGCCCTGGAAGCGACCACCGCAAACTGAGACGCGCGGCCCATCCGGCGAATTTCTTTGCGGTCTATATATTCTGACGCATCAAATTCGCGCACTTCGCCGGCAATCTTCACAGGCACGTGATCTATGGGGATGGTCTCAATACGGCGAATCCCAGACCGGCCTGCTTTTAAACTTTCCCAAAGCGCCTTAACCGGCCCAAGCGCAGTCACAGCACCCAGCCCTGTAATGACCACTCGCGGACGACCATTTCGTAGTAGTTCCATGACAACCTCACTTATCAGCCATTCCGAATCTGTTATCCAGCACCCATTTTTATATCGGAATGCTTTTCCAGACCGGCCTGAATATGCTCAACAATACGACCTTCAACGGCCAACCGCGCTTGCCGAATAGCATTTTTAACGGCTTTCGCGTTCGACCGACCATGACCTATAATCACAACACCATTCACCCCCAAAAGAGGCGCGCCGCCAACCTCAAAAGGGTCTACCTGTTTATAAACCCGGAGGAAAGCCCGGCGTGCTAACAACCCGCCCATCGTCGAAACCAGATCGCTTTTAATCTCCGTCCGAATCAGATTGAACAACAGGCCAGCCGCAGCTTCAAAGGATTTAACGGCGATATTCCCAACAAAACCATCGGCGACAACAACATCTGCCTGTCCCCTGAAGACATCTTTAGGCTCTACATTACCGATAAACCGCAGATCCAGGGATTGCAGAAGCGCCTGAGCCTCATGAATAAGCTGGTTGCCTTTGCCTTCTTCCTCCCCATTTGAAAGCAGCGCCACACGCGGATTTTGAATACCCAGCGCCTGCTGAGCATAGATTTTTCCCATCATAGCAAACTGCCCAAGCCACTCCGGTTTTGAGTCGGCATTCGCACCAATATCCAGCAGTATGAGGTTTTGAGTGCCGACCCGAAAAATCGAACTCAACGCGGGACGCCGCACTCCCTGTATCCGCCGCAGGGTAAAAAGCGTTGCAATCGCCATTGCCGCACCGGTATTGCCGGCAGTCACAAAGGCATCCGCAAGATCATCCTTCACCATGTTCATACCAATGTGCATTGATGAATGGGGCTTTGATTGCCCGACTACGCCGGGTTTGTCGGTCATCAAAATCTGCTGCGCTGCCGGGACAATCTCCACGTTTAAACCGCGTGTGTTGTGCCGATCAAGTTCCTGACGAACGCGCTGGGGGTCGCCAACCAGGAACAGTGCATCATTCCATTCCTGAGCAGCCATAACTGCACCGGCAACATCGGGAACCGGGCATTCGTCGCTGCCCATCGCATCTACCACGATACGCATAGTGGGCCATCCTCAAGTCAGTTTTGCTTTGAAAGCCATCATCAGGGTTCAATAGTATAACAAAAGTTAAAGCTTTATTCTATGGTCATGAACGAGGCAGCCAGAAACTTCGACAAAAGAATTGACAGTCAAAAGGGGAGGGGTATAATAAACAACAACATATCAGTGCCTCGGTGGCGGAATGGCATACGCAGCAGGTTGAGGGCCTGTGCCCTTTGGGCGTGGAGGTTCGAGTCCTCTCCGAGGCATCAGCTAACAGCATCCACTCTTGACCAGAGTGGATTTTGTTTTCACCCCATGTGAACGCCTTGCGAGTAAACATACTTGCGTGTAAACTGCGAGAAAATAACTTCATCATCCCGCTATGGGAGATCACATGAGCGAACAGACCGAGCGAATTTTAGCGGAGGCTTTCAACCTGATCGAGGTTGACAAATTAGAAGATGCGCGGAAACTTCTTACGCCGCTTCTGAACACACAGCCGGATAATCCCAACGTCTGGTGGCTGTACGCCCATGCCGTAACCGATGCAGATACAGCGCGCGACGCGCTTAAACGAGCAGCAAGTTTAAATCCAAACGACCCAGATATTATCAATCTGCTGGAACAGGTGGAAAAACAGGTTGCCTCGCACCCGGCTGCTCCTGTCAGCGAGATGGAACCAGCGTTCCTGGCCGATATTCCGGCCACACTTCCCGATCTACCCGCAGCCGAAGATGAATTTATAGATTTCGATGATGCCGACCTGGATATTGACATAGACGAAGAAGAGGAAGCCGAAAAAGAGGCATCGGGTTCACGGCTGCTGCCTCTAGCCGTTTTAGGAACCATCATCGTTCTCGTCATCGTCGCCGTTGCCATCATAACTTCCCGCCCTCAAACGCCGGCGACCATCACGCCTACCGCCGATATTTCCGCTGCCAATCCTACTGAAACACTGGCTGCATTTGCGCCGGATTTAACCGCCCTGGCCGAGATAACCCCAGAAGCATTTATCGAGCCTACCACCGTTGAGACAACGGCAGAACTTATTCCCACAGACACTATTTTAGAAACACCAGAAATTTTACCTGAAGCTACCACCACCGGCGCATTCCCCGCCGACCTGGCAAATTACATCGAAGCTCTCAGCGGCTTTCAACTCACAGGCGAGCCGGCCAGCATCGAGCAGACCAACCTCGGCAGCACCCTGCTGGTGGGCATATGCGTGACCGCCGGGCCAGACCTGCGATCAGCACTGCCGATTGTGATGGACACCCTGGCGCGGCAGCCTTTACCCGCCCAGACGGACGCCATAGGCGCGCGCATGGTAAACTGCCAAGACGATACACTGCTGCTGCTGATCGTAGCTGCGGCAGCCGACGCACAGGACTACGCCAGCGGCGAACTCAGCGAGGAAGAATTCCAGGCACGCTGGAAATCACTATGAGGATGAGGACTCCGACTGAACCGGCAGATGGATGGTAAAGGTCGTTCCGACGCCAACTTCACTCTGCACCTGAATCGTCCCATGATGGCCCTGGATAATGCCGTAGCTGACAAACAACCCCAACCCGGTCCCGGTCGGTTTGGTCGAAAAAAACGGATCAAATATTTTGTCTATCTGGTCCGGCGCGATGCCATGTCCGGTATCCGCAAACTCGATAATAATATTATCCCGGTCTAACCAGGATCGCACATACAGCTTGCCCCCGCGTTCCATCGCCGCCTGTGCATTTAACATCATATTCATAAAAACCTGCTCAAGCTGGTCTTTACTACCATAAATTGAGGGCAGGGGGGATAACTGTGAAATAATGGTAATCCCCTCCTTCTCAAACAGCTTGCGATTTAACTGGATAATGCCTTCCAGAACGCGGCCAACATCCAACAACTGCAAGCCGGATGCTGCTGTGCTGCGCTTGCCGGTATATTCCAGCAGTTGGCTGACTATCCTCCGAATCCGTTCCACGCTCTCTTGGATGGTCTGCAAGGCGCGAATATCAATAGGCGACTGATCCCGAATGTCTTCCATCATATCTTCAAGGTTAATGAGGATGGGCTGCAAAGGATTGTTGATTTCGTGAGCGATACTGGCAGCCAGGTGGCCGATTGCAGCCAGTTTTTCGGCGCGGATCAAAAGCTGCTGGGCAGATTTTAGCTCCGCCGTTCGAGCCGCAACCATATCTTCGAGATGCTGCGCGTAATTGGCCTGAATTTCATATAACTGGGCGTTCCGCAAAGACAGCGTGGTTTGCCTGCCGATTTCTCTGAATAATCGTAGATGATTCTCATCAAAGTGTATATCGGTCGAAAGCAGCATCAGCATCCCCAGGATATTTGCGCCGTGCTGGAGCGGCACAATCATACCGCTGGCATAACCTTCGATCATCGGCGGCTCTTTGCCCGGCCACATCAGGCTGTGATCGAGCTGCTGCCAGACGCGCTTCACCCAATCAGCATCTCCCAGCCGCTCGTCAACGAGTGCTTCATACTTTGCCTGAGTATAATAGTCCACCAGCGCACCCGAATCATCCACCTGATAAATCGCAGCCACCGATCCGGGCAGCAAATCCAGCGCCAGATACGTCACCAGACTAAGCAAATCCTGGACTTCAAGATGCTGATTAAGCTGCTCCCCTACGCGCAGCAGGGCCTCCAGTTCCTGAGTGCGGCGCTGAAGCGCGTCTTCTAGCTGATGCGCGCGAATCTTGCTTTGAACGCGCGCCACCAACTCGCGTGGGTCAAACGGCTTGTGGATATAATCATCAGCGCCCAAGTTAAGCCCATGAGCGACATCCTCAGGCTGGCGTGCCTTCGCCGTAATCAATATGGTCGGGATAGTGTTCGTCCGACCGCTGTCACGCAGCGACCGAAGCACATCAAAGCCATTCATACCCGGCATTTGAATATCCAACAGAATTAGATCAGGCGAAAGACGCTGCGCGGCCTCAAGCGCAGCCAGGCCGTCATTCACACTTTTGACTCGAAATCCCTCGCGCTCGAAGATGCGCTCCAACATAACGGTAGTGTGGATTTCGTCATCGGCGACCAGAAGCAGCGGCGAACTCGGTTCAGACATTTCCTGCCCCTCTAAGCAGCCAGGCCAGGCACATAAACCCTGTGCGGTTTTTAAATGCAATGCTACAATGTGGATAACACATAGTAGAACATATAAACGGGTTGGAATGCAAGAATTTTCCAGAAGCCTACGACACTACAAACGCTCTTTATTATTTGGGGCGCTGACGGGAATCAGCATGGTGGTTATGTTCGCCGCCGGTTTTTTCTTTCGCGGCGTGCTGGACTTCCCGGCAGTGGTCGTATCCGCATCTTCCGACTCAACTGGCTACCCGCTGCTTAATGAGGTGCAAAACCTGCTCGACCAGCACTATCTAAGACAGCAGCCTGACCTCGCCGCGCGCCAATATGCGGCCATACGAGGCGTCCTGAGCATTTTGAATGATCGTTACACCTTTTTAATTGACCCCCCTGTCGCACAAAGCGAGTCGGACGTTCTGGCGGGAGCTTATGGGGGAATAGGCGTTCAAATACAGCGTTCTGAAACCGGGGAAATCATCCTTTATCCTTTTGCGGACGGCCCCGCCTTTGCCTCCGGCGTCCGCGAGGGCGACATCCTGAAGGCCGTAAACGACACAACCATCGAGCTAAGCATCCAGCAAGATGCGGTAGACCAAATGCTGCGCGGCGAAGTTAAAGATGGCAATGGGGTAGAAATCACAGCCATTCACCCAAACGGCGGCGAAGAATACACCGTTTTTATCCCATTTGCTGTTATCAATGTGCCGTCGGTGATTGGGCGGGTTTTATCAGAAGCACCGAATCTGGGCTATATACAGATACAACGCTTCACCAGCCGAACGCCGGAAGAGCTGACTGCGACTATCGAGAAACTACAGCAGGATAGCCAGCTTGAAGGACTAATCCTCGATCTTCGCAATAATTCAGGCGGCCTGCTGGTGGAGTCAATCGCAGTGGCAGGCCAATTCCTGGATAGCGGGTTAGTCGTCGCTTATGAGCGCAACAACGGCGGAGAAAGGCCTATCAATGCTGAAAACGGCGGCCAGGAAATACACCTGCCGCTGGCAGTTCTTATCAATCAAGGGACGGCCAGCGCCGCCGAACTGGTGGCCGGCGCGATACGCGACCACCAGCGCGGCATTTTAATCGGTCAGGCCACCTATGGCAAAGGGACGGTGCAGCAGATATTCCGGCTTTCGGATGAATCCTCCCTGCATGTTACATCGGCAGAATGGCTGACACCCAACCGCCGCCAGCTTGATGGGGATGGATTGCAGCCGGATTATCCCATCATTCCCGACCCTAACGGACGCGATGTTGAGTTAGGGGAAGCGATACGTATCCTGTCGAAGCAGCTGTTAGACGCGCAAAGCTGAACCCGTATGAGCCAGAAAAACGGCATTAAGATCGTCGCCAGAAACAAAAAAGCATCCCACGATTACCACATTGAGGGCACCTATCAGGCGGGGATTGCGCTCCAGGGGTCTGAGATCAAGTCTATTCGCGCCGGCAACGTCAGCCTGCAAGAAGGATACGTTGAGGAACGCAAAGGCGAACTGTGGTTAGTCGGCGTGCATATCGCACCTTATGAACAGGCCAGTCGGTTCGGCCACAGCGACCCGCTCCGCCCGCGAAAACTTCTACTCCACAGGCGGGAGATCGCCCAGCTTATTACGAAGATGCGCGAACGTGGTTATACTGTAATTCCAATCAACATTCACCTGGAACGTGGGCTGGCGAAAGTCGAAATTGCGCTAGCAAAAGGCAAAAAACTGTACGACAAGCGGGCATCAATCGCTAAACGCGACTCCGACCGTGAAATCAGAAGGGTCTTGAAGGAAAATTATTAGCGCCTATGACAGATAATGACCGCTGGCCGTCATCCATACGTGAAATCAATGACCTGCCCGAAGACCAGAAGCGGAACATCTACCGCTGCCTGCTGCCAGAGTGGCTTTTTACCAACTATGGCGTGGATTACGACACCCTGACAGTAAACGGGCAGCCAGCCGTTCATTTTCGCTGTCCTAAAGGCAGCCGGGCAATGGAAATCTCGGTTCGACACTGTGTCAGCAGCATTGACCCCATGCTGTATCTCAACATGGCGGACACGTTTAATAATCAACTGCTGGTGCTGCTGGTGGTCATCAATGACCTTGAGTCGCAGCGTTTTAACATTGATGTGGACGAATATGGCAATTCAACCCATTTGGGGACAACTGGCCGAAACCTGATCGCCGAAGAAGCAGCCATGAAAGCGGGGTTAGCACCGGGGCAAATTCGGCGGGGTTTACGCTACTTTAAATACGCCGTGCCGCTGTTCGAGCAGTTCATCACCAGGATGGGACATGATCTGTTTTTGATCGAGCCGCTGGCCTACCACAATGCTATTTTATTTGAGAAATATGGCTTCAACTACATTCGGGGCTACCGGGAAATGGTGCGTATCAACGAACAATTCCAACCCGGCGGCGAACTTCACCAGAAATTATCCGCAGATAAAACGTTCCGGCAGCCGGATGCCTGGAAGACCGTTCGTGGCCGCGCCTGGGCTATCCATGACGGCATTCTGGGACATCCCTTCACCGGCTTCCAGATGTACAAACGAGTGGGAATACATGCGGGTGTGAATACTTTTCCCAATGCGATCTGGTGAACCGTTCATTAGTCACGAAACTGTACGTGCGGCGCTTGAGTCTTTACTGTATACGTCCATAGAAAAACCCCTCAGCCCGTTACAGCATCTCTGGCTGGTAGATGAATACCTGACCCGTCTGGACATCCCGCCTATTCAGCATGACCGCATTTTTGCCCTGAATGCCGTTTTGACGGAGCTGATCTCCAGTGAGCTTCAAGCCTTGCGCCGCAATTTGGGGCTGTCACCACTCTGGCGGGATACCAGTGCCGGCAGCCTATTGTCCACACTGGCTGCCGACGCTGCTTCAGCCTCTCCTGAGTTGATCGGTTGGGACTGGTTATACTGCCGGTATGTCCGCGTTGACCTAAACATCTCGCAAACTGCGTTCTGCTCAACGCTGCACCTGGATGAGCGCACCTTACGGCGCTACCAGCAGCACGCCCTCAAAAGATTCATCGAAAAACTTATCCAGGCAGAGTGGGCAGCGCGCGCCCAGCAGCGAAAACGCCGTTTATACAGTGAGCTGCCGTCATCCGGCGGACACAACATTTTCATCGGACGAGATAAACTGCTCAATCACATCCTGAATGTCCTGCAAACCTCACCGCATGTTTTGCTAACCGGCGCAGCGGGTATCGGCAAAACTGCTCTGGTGCGGGTTTTGCTGCATCGGCAGATCGAAACACAGGCTTTCGAGCAGTTAATCTGGATTGGTGCGCCGGAGACTGTGGAATTTGCTCGTCACCAACTCCACGAAAGGCTGATCCCAGATGTGAGACGCACCAGACTCCAGGATTACTTGCAGTTGTATCGTGTAGCGATTGTCCTAGACGGTATAGAATGGCTGGATGCGGATGTACTAAAAATTTTCCTGGATGAACTCGCTGCCGCTCAGGTTATTTTAACCAGCCGCCAGCATTTCGCGCTGCCTGACTGCGCGCATATCATAGTGCCGGAACTGCCCTCCACAGACGCGGCGGCGCTTTTCCGAACATGGCTTACGATCAATTACCCCGAAAAAGAGGACTGGCCGGACGAGCCGCTGTGGCAGGAAGTGGGTGGCAATCCGCTTGCCATCAGCCTGATAGCCCAGAACATCCACATATTTAACCGGGAGGCGCTGATCGCGCACAGTGTCGAACAGCTCTTTGTTGAAAGTTATGCACAGCTAACGCCCCAAGCGCGGCGAGCCTGGTTCGCGCTCGCGCTGTGTCCGCCGGGGGCAGTTAGTATAGATCATCTGCTGAATATCTGGCCTTCTCACATCAGTCGGGGAGCAGTCGCCGAACTCTTGCGGAAGCACCTTCTAGAGCCGGCGGGTTTTATGCAAACGAGCGCTACTTTGACCGGCTCGGCGCGCCACTTTATCGCAAGCCAGAATCGGAGCGAAGCGAAAGCCATCATTCGGGAATTGATCGGCGAACTCGTTCCGACACAGCCGTTAGCGCCATATCTTTACGAGGTTCTTGAACATATTCTGCTTGCGGGCTGGCCGGAAATTGACTCCGAACAACGCCGAAACTGGATTAACGCCATCTGGCGCGAAGGTTTACAACGCGGACGTTACGCTGTCTGGAAGCATTTGTTTCAAACATACAGCCATCTTCTTAACCCTCAGGCACAGATCGCGCACGCAGTCTGTTTACGCAAAGTAGGGGAGTGGGGGCAGGCGCAGCAGATTCTTGAGACAATCATCTTTCAGGCCGGGCGCGCGGGCGCGTTTTCAGACCAGGCCGGCGCATCGCTGGAACTCGCCGTTCTGCTGCGACAGGAAGGCGCATACGAACGGGCTATCGTGCTGCTTGCCCGCGCGGAGCGAATCGCGCGCCGTTACCAGGACAAAGATTTGCTACACACCATCGAGGGTGAAAAGGCGCAGATTGCCGTAGACAGGGGCGATACGCAGAACGCATTAGCGATGTTAAGCCTACTGCCGCAGACCCGACGCGTGCGCTTTCTGCTGGGCGAAACCTGGCTGCTACAAGGGCAGATCGAACCATGCCGGACCGCCGCGCATCAGCTTGTATTAGAGACGAGCGACAATTCCGCAGAACTGGCGAGCGCCTACACGCTGTTGGCGAGAGCCTGCGAACAGGCCGAAGATTGGGAAGCTGCCCGGTCGTACTTTTCGTCTGCCGTTACGCTGCTGGAAACCCAACACGATCCGTTCGCGCTGGCGCGGGCGCAGGCCAACCTGGGCGCATTGATGATGCGCGCCGAAGCCTGGGACGAAGCGCGCTGCCTGTTTACAGCGGCAGAATCCATCCAGAAACGGATAAACGACCCGGTGGCGTTGGAAGTGACCCGCCACAACTTGCGGCTGCTGGACGCGCGCGCCGCCAGTTGACGCGCGCGAAAAGTGGGTTACAATACACGTCAGATGCGCCCATAGCTCAGTGGATAGAGCATCGGTCTTCGGAACCGGCGGTCGGGGGTTCGAATCCCTCTGGGCGCGCACATAACAACAACGCCATCTTCATCCTTCATCGTACCGAAAACAGCGTTTTGCTCTCCTTACTTGGACAATCCAAACCCTCAGCGGCGCGATCTGTTTGGCAGGAAACCAATGCGCTCTTTAACGGTGTTCAGCGTGCGTTCGGCAGTTTCGGCAGCTTTTTCCGCACCCCTGGCGAGGATACCGTCCAGATAACCAGCCTCGTGAATCAACTGATTGTAACGCGCTTGCAGCGGCTCCAGATGGCTGTTCACCTGCTCCACGACGGCCTTTTTGAGATCACCGTAACCCCTACCGGTAAACTGCTGCATAACCTCATCACCGGTTTGCCCTGATAAAGCCTGATAGATAGTGAGCAGGTTATTGACCCCGGCCCGCGCCGGGTCATCGCTGAACCCGATTTCGGCCAGTGAGTCCGTCACAGCGCGCATGATTTTTTTCTTGACCTGCGCGGGGCTGTCCAACATATAAACAGCATGATACTCGGAATCTTCGCTTTTGCTCATTTTAGCGGTGGGGTTATCCAGCCCCATGATCCGCGCACCGGCTTTAGGAACCATTACTTCAGGAATGATGAACGTTTCCCCATACAGCGAATTAAACCGCTGCGCCAGATCGCGCGTGAACTCCAGATGCTGGCGCTGGTCATCACCAACCGGGACAGCATGAGCCTGATACAACAGAATATCGGCGGCCATCAGGGCAGGATAGTTTAACAAACCCGCGCCCACCGATTCCTGCTGCTGTTTGGCGGCTTTATCCTTGAACTGCGTCATCCGATACAACCACCCCAGCGGCGACAAACAGGTTAGAATCCAGCCTAGTTCGGCGTGAGCCGTCACATGCGATTGGATGAAAATCGTGACCTTCTCCGGGTCAAGCCCCGAAGCGATATACAGGGCAGCAACTTCCCGCGTTTTCTCGCGCAGTACAGCCGGGTCTTGCGGCACGGTGATCGCATGAAGGTCAACGATACAAAAGTAACATTCGTAATGTTCCTGTTCTTCAACCCACTGCCGCAGCGCGCCGATATAATTGCCGATAGTAAGATTGCCAGAGGGTTGTATGCCGGATAAAACCCGCTTTTTCTGAGTATTCATGATTAACCTTATAACAGCGAGGCTCAAAAATCTGTGCGGGGAAATTCTAACACCCCACCGGCGCGCTTATCAATACCACATCAGCCGAGGATGCCGGTCACAAGTGCCAGCAGCACGCCGCCGGCCATCACGCTGCCCAACTGCCCAGCCGTATTAGCGCCCATCGCGTGCATGAGAACCATGTTATCAAAATCCTCGTCGAGCGCCATACGGGCGACCAGGCGACCAGCCATCGGGAAAGCGCTTATGCCGGCTGCACCCAACAGCGGATTAATCCGCCGCCCACTTAATATGCAGAGAATCTTACCGAAAATAAGGCCGGCGACTGTATCAAGGACGAAGGCGAACAACCCCAGCAGCAGGATGGCGACAGTCTGCGTGTTCAAAAAACTACTGGCGCTCATGGTCGAGCCGATGGTTAACCCTAAAAACAGCGTGGCAATGTTAATAATCTCGTTCTGAGCAGCCTTGCTCAATCTTTCAACAACGCCGCTCTCGCGCAGTAAATTGCCGAGCATCAGCATACTGATGAGCGGGGTAGCGTCCGGTACCAATATGCCGATGACCAGCGTAACAACGACCGGAAAGGCGATCAATACGCGCCGGGAAATCGGCGTCGGCGCATAAACCATGCGTATCCGCCGTTCGTCACGGGTGGTCAGCAGCCGCATCAGCGGCGGTTGGATAATCGGAATTAAACTCATATAGGAGTAGGCGGCAACTGCAATGGGCGCCAGGAGGTTCGGCGCCAATTTGGTCGCCACAAAAATCGAAGTCGGGCCATCTATCGCGCCGATGACACCGATTGAGGCCGCTTCGTTCAGCGGAAACCCGATCAATGTCGCCAGAATAAGTGTCGCAAAAATACCAAACTGGCCCGCCGCGCCGAGCAGCGCCATCCGAGGCTGCGACAATAATGGGCTGAAATCAATCATCGCGCCCACGCCGATGAAGATGAGCAGGGGGAACAGCTCGTTGGCAATGCCCGCACTGTGCAAAACCGCAAATAATCCCTGACCATCGGTCATGCCGGTTAAAGGAATATTGGCGAGGATACAGCCAAAGCCGATTGGCAGCAGAAGCACCGGTTCATACTCCTTAGCGACAGCCAGATAGATGAGGATGCCGCCTACGAGGAGCATGACAAGGTGGCCGATTGTCAGGTTTACGATGCCCTTAGAAAGCTCGACGATCAGTTCTTGAGTATTCATGCCTCGGTATAATCCATAAGGACATCATGATGTTTAACCTGCTGACCAATCGAAACGTAAATCGAGCCAATGCGCCCGGCTTTGGTCGCCCGAACGGCGTTTTTCATCTTCATCGCCTCCAGGACACATAGTTCCTGGCCGAAAACGACTTCAGCATCCGGCTGGACGGCAATGGAGACAATGACGCCCGGAATAGGGGCCAGAACTTTATTGGTCGCGCCGTTGCTGGCGACTACCATGCGCGCGGGTGCAGCCGCGCCAGATGGCTTTTTGGGTGGAGCGGATGGCGTTGGGGTAGGGCGGGGTTCATCTTCAGGCCAGACCTCAATCGGCTCACCATCTACGAGAGCGATAATCGGCCTATCTTGCAGGTTGGCAATCTCAACCGTGAAAACCCGGTCAGCGATTTTTACCCGGTATATCATCGTGGGCCTCTTTGACGGAGCTGGTTTGAGCGCGTTACGGCCTGCCATGCGCTGACGAAAGCGGTGGGGGGCAGGGGAAAGAGATGCGCTTCCTGTTGCAACTGTTTCGATAATGCAAGGGACACGGCAGCAGCGGCGGCACGCTGCTTCAATTCGGCTTCTGAGGGCATTTCCTGCGCTGCGGAGTCCGGCTGCGCGGGCGGGTTCATCAAACGCACCATCACCACCATAATGCCCCAAAGCAGCACAATTGCCCCAAAAACAAGGCTCATGCCGATTAATGTGATTTGCAGTGCATAAGTCAGGTCAAGGTTCATCAGCCAAATCCAGGTTTACATGCTGGTGTTTCATACCGGTATGTTGCCATGTTTGCGCGGCGGAGCAGGGGCGTATTTATCTCTCAGCGCGGCTAGCGAGGCGATGAGTTTTACCCGCGTTTCTCTGGGTTCGATGATGTCGTCAATGTACCCCGCACCTGCCGCATAATAGGGATTACTGAACTGCCGCCTATATTCCTGGATTAAACGTTCGCGTTCGGCTGCCGGGTCGGCGGCAGCGGCAATCTGGTTCTTATAAACAATGTTGACAGCGCCCTCAGCCCCCATTACGGCGATTTCCGCGCTCGGCCAGGCATAATTGACATCTGTTCCCAGATATTTGCTGCTCATCACCACATAAGCGCCGCCGTAGGCTTTGCGCGTGATAACGCTGATTTTGGGAACGGTTGCTTCGGAATAAGCGTACAGCACCTTCGCGCCGTGCCGGATAATACCGCCATGTTCCTGGTCAATGCCAGGCAGAAAACCGGGTGAATCAACGAAAGTGATGATTGGCACATTAAAACAGTCGCACATACGCACGAAGCGCGTGATTTTGTCAGAAGCGTTGATGTCAATCACGCCGGCCATAATATTTGGCTCCTGTGCGACAATCCCTACGCTGTGGCCGCCGATTCGAGCCAGCCCGACGATTGCATTCTGCGCCCAACCAGGCTGAATTTCTATAAAGGACTCCTGATCTACAATACGCTGGATGACCTCGTGCATCTGGTAGGGCGCTGACGGGTCAAGAGGGATAATTGAGTTGAGTTCCTCATCCATCCGCAGCGGGTCATCCACTGGATTAATGTATGGAGGGTTTTCTACATTATTAGAAGGAAGAAAACCAAGAAGCTTTCGGCACAAAAACAATGCATCCTGTTCCGATTTTGACACCAGGTGCGCTGTGCCGCTGACGCTCTGATGCACGTCCGTACCGCCTAACGTTTCAGGATCAACAATTTCGCCTGTAACTGTCCTGATGACTTCTGGCCCGGTTAGGAACATATATGAGTTTTTCTCGACCATGATGATGAGGTCGGTCAGGGCAGGGGAATACGCCGCGCCGCCGGCACAAGGGCCGAGTAGAACGCTGATCTGCGGTATAACGCCGGAATACTGAACATTACGACGAAAAATCTCGGCATAAGCGCCCAGGCTTTTGACACCTTCCTGGATACGCGCACCGCCGGAATCCAGCAGGCCGATGATTGGTGTTCCATTCCGCAGCGCCAGGTCCATCACACGGCAGATTTTATGGCCGTGCATTTCGCCCAGCGTGCCACCATAAACGGTGAAATCCTGTGCATAAACATATACTGTGCGGCCATCAATTTGCCCATAGCCGGTTATGACGCCGTCGCCCAGGTAGCGGTTGGCGCCGCTTTCTTCATCAAGCTGGTGGGTAATAAAAGGCTCTAACTCGTTAAACGTGCCTGGGTCAAGCAGCAAATCCAGTCTTTCGCGGGCAGTCAGTTTACCTTTGCTGTGCTGTCTTTTGATGCGGTCAGCGCCGCCGCCTTGCCGCACTTTTTCCCGTATCGCGCGCAGTTCGGTAATACGCCGGTCTTCTTCTGCCATGAATGCCTCGTATCAACCTGGGGCGAACCAGGATGAGATTGGATTGTCCTTAACGCTTGCAGTATAAAATCCTTAATGATTTAACAGTATTGAGCTTTGTCATGTTATCGCTGGCCGAATGGCACTACCGGGAATTCTACCTGCTCCAAAGTCTATCGGGCAACAATTACTCACGATAATGTTTCTTATCACAAAGTAATTGGTTTACTCTCCGCTGCAGGGAGTATTTTAGCGGGGCCGCTTCGCAGAATAGGGGAACACTGGACTATATGATATTTTTGTAGTCAAATTGGGCAGATTATTTCGACGGAGAATGGGAATAAAATGCAGGCTAAACAGTATCGTTTCTATGATCTTATCATGGCCCTGTTTGTAACTGTGCTGCTGCTCAGCAACCTCCTCAGCAGCGCCAAAATTATTGACCTGGGCATAGACATTGGCCCCGTCAGATTAATCTTTGATGCCGGCACGCTGGTTTTCCCGATCTCGTACATCTTTGGAGACATCCTCACTGAAGTATACGGCTACGCGCGCTCTCGGCGTGTGATATGGGCAGGATTCTTTGCGACGGCGTTGATGGGGGCCTTTGTATGGCTGGCCGGCGTGCTGCCGGGCGAAAGCGATTGGCAGCGGTATGCGGGTCAGACGGCCTACGATGCTATCCTGGGCGGCATCAGCGGGTTAATCGTCGCCAGTCTAGTTGCGTACTGGGTTGGTGAATTCAGCAACAGCTACGTGATGGCTAAGATGAAGGTAGCCACACGAGGGCGTTTGATCTGGTCGCGCACCATCACCAGCACCATCGTCGGTCAGGCAGTAGACACAACAACTTTCTTTTCAATAGCCGTACTGTTAGGCGTTTTTCCCGTCAGCGCCATGCTGTCGCTGATAATCACCAATTACATCCTGAAAGTCGGCACCGAGATATTATTTACACCTGCTACAATAAAGATAATAAACGCACTAAAAGCCGCCGAGGATGAGGATTATTACGATCATTACACACGTTTTAATCCCTTTCACCTGGAGATCTGACAGCGTTTGCCGCAGGGCGAAATTTCGTACTACAATCCAAGCTAGAAATCGCCTACGCCAGGAGATGCCAAGATGAAAAATTCCCGTACTCGTAGTCAGCCGATCACCTTTCGGCAAGATGAAGTTGGCTACGTTATGGAACGCTGGCGCGCGTCGGACTCATGTTCATTGGTCGGCGTGGGGAGCGTCGGGAAGTCCAATCTTTTACAACATCTGGCCGACCCTGAAGTGCAGGCCTATTATATGAAAGAGGTCGCCCAGGGCAAGCTGTTTAAAGCGATCATTATTGACCCCAGCCTTTTGGGACCCCTACCCTCTGACAGCCCTGATGCCGAACAAATACGCTGCTGGGCCGGGTATGAGCTGATGATGCACCGGCTTTTCCTAGCATTTTATCCCTTTGACATTTTGGGAGAAAACGACGGGCGCATGTTTTACGAAACCTACCAGACGCTTCAGGACGGCACGAATCCGCTGTATGCCTACATGGGGCTGCGCTACTTTGAGCTTGGCCTGGAACTTTTCATGAAGCGCGGCGTCCAGATCGTGTTTATGTTCGATGAATTTGAGGAGATGCTGCGCGAGCTGCCCGTAAAATTTTTCCTTACCTTACGCGGCATACGGGACAGCAACAAAAACCAGCTTTCTTACCTTACGTTCACGCGGGCGTCAATTCCTGATGTTTCTCAAAGCCTGGGCATTCATCCACTTGATATTGAGCCGTTTGCAGAACTTTTTAATGACAGTGTATATTACGTTGGGCCTTACAATGAAACAGATGCTCGTAGAATGCTGGAAGGTCTGGCTCGCCGCAACGAGCGCAGCTACGATGATTACACCTTAAACTTTCTTTTGTGGGCTACCGGGCGCTATGCTGGTTTACTCCGAGCGGGTTTCCGCGCGCTTGACACTCTGGAGCAGCTTGACCCGGATACTATTATGACCAAAGCCGATCATATTGTCCGCCAGCTGGCGTTTCGTAGAGCAGTTCGGGTGGAATGTAAGACCATCTGGGCCAGCTTAACGCCGCTGGAACAGGCGATACTCAAAGAGTTCGCCCGTCCCGAACCCAATATTGACATTAACGATTTATCAACCAAACAGACTTTTGCGGCGCTTTCCCAAAAGCGGCTCTTACGTATTCAAGGCAATCGTGTCATCATTGAACCGCCGGTATTCAGCGCATTCATCAGCACCAACCCTGATCTGGACCTGCCCTGATCGTGCCTACTCTACCCGCTTTCCAACGCTCTCTTTTTCTGGAAGGACCTGCCGGAAGCGGCAAAACGCGCGCCGTCATCCAGCATTTAAATCGCGCGATTCAAAAACAGGGCATCGCTCCTGAACGGGTGCTCGTTTTAGTGCCGCCCTCTCAGCTCAATATCCCCTATCAACAGGACATCAGCATCCCACCCGGACGCAAAAACCCGCTGATTGTGACTTTAAGCAGCTTCGCTCGTCGGTCTATCCGGCGCTTCTGGCCGCTGCTTAAACAGGTACTGCCAGTTGACGCGGCGGTACAGGAGCCAGTATTTTTAACATCTGATCTGGCAGGATACTACATCACACGATTCGCTCGACCCTATCTAGAAACTGGCGTTTTTGACGGCGTTCACCTGCCCGCCTATCGCATCGCCTTGCAGATTCTGGACAGCATCAACAACGCAGCACTGGCAGGCTTGGCGCTAGATGAAGCAGAAAACCGCCTGATTCACGCCAAGGGAGAACAACGGGACATTTACCACACCGTTATCAGAATTGCTCACAGCTACCAAAATTTTTGTCTGAAGCGCGGGCTGCTTGATTATGCCTTACAGATTCGGCTGCTTGTAGAAAACCTGCTTGATATAAACGAATTCCAGGAACATTTTGAGCGGTCATATGATTATCTTGCTGCCGACAATGTAGAGGAGATGGGCGCGCTGGCGCATGATTTTATATTCTGGTGCATGGAGTATGTTCACAAAACGATCATCATTTACGACACTGACGGCGGCTTCAGAACATTCTTAGGGGCAGACCCGGCCCATGCTTATCTGCTTGCGGATGTTTGTTCAGATCGTGCCATCTGGGAAAAACCGGCCAGCCTTTCCGCCGGTATGCTCGGTATTGTGGAAATCGCTGATGCTCTATTGCGGGACTCCCCTGCTGATACACTGCCCGTCATCAGTGGTCGCTCGCCAGCCCTTCATTTTGTTTCGACAACGTTTTATCCGCAGATGATTGACTGCTGCGCTGCGGAAATTACGAAGTTGGTTCATCAAAAGAATGTCGCCCCCAAGCGCATAGCTGTCATCGCGCCCTATCTAAGCGATTCGCTGCTTTTTGCCCTACAATCGCGTTTCGATTCTGTTGGCATCCCCGCAAAAAGCTACCGCCCTTCTCGCCCGCTCATCCTGGAACCAATTGTTCAGGCAGTGGTGATCTTTCTGAGATTGTGCATTGAGGAAGCTGAGGCGCGGCCACAGCCGGCAGAAGTGTCCTTCGCGCTGCAAACGGCTGTCGAAGGGTTAGACCCAGTAAGGGCGGCGTTGTTAACGCAAGTTGTATACCGAAACGGCGAGCTTGTCGGGCTTGAGAAGCTTACCGAGCCTGTGCAAACCAGGCTGACCGAGTCAATCTGCCAGCATTATGAGCAGATGTTTTCCTGGTTTACAGCGCACCAAGCGGAAATCGCATCGTCGCCGCCAGATGGTTTCATCAGCCGTTTTGCTGAAGAGGTAATCCTACAGCCGGGGTTCGCGGGCTGTTCGGATGTTTCCTTTCGCGCGCCCATAAACAATTTTGTGGCGGCGGCCCGGAGTTTTACTGAAGCGGTTTATAACGGCGAAGACGATAACTGGACCGAGATTATGCGCAGCTTCGTCCGGCTGACATTGGATGGTTTAGTATCGCCAGATGCTGACCTTGAACCTGTTGAGGCTGTTTTCATCGGCCCGGCACATACGTATTTAACCCGCGATCTGCGTGTGGATTATCAATTCTGGTTGGATATCGGGGACGACGGCTGGACTGAAAGAATTGAACAGCCGCTAACGCACCCTTACGTTCTGCGGCGGGGTTTCCCCGGTGGAGATATGTGGACGGATGATTTAGAGACGGCAGCGCAGAAAACTCGCCTTCGCAGCCTGATCCTGGGCCTGCTGCGAAGATGCCACAAAGGAGTTTTTGCCGCAGCTTGTGACATCAGCGCCAGCGGATACGAGCAGCGCGGGCGGCTGACTTTCGTCCTTCAACAGATGTTTGACCGGACACGCACTTCAACACCATGACCAGCTTACTCAATCCTCTTTTACGCCAGGCGCAGCAGGAGATTATCCACCATAAAACCGGCAAGATGGCCGTGATTGCAACGCCGGGCAGCGGCAAAACGTTCACGCTCGCGCACCTTGCCGCACAGCTCGTCGGGAAACTTTCAGCAAAGGAAATTTTAAACGGGACGGAGATTCTGGTCGTAACCTTCAGCAACAGCGCCGTTTACAGCCTGCGTAAACGGATCCGGCATATCCTTCAACACGACCGCGACCTGCTGCCTGATGTCGGTTATCGTATTCGCACCCTGCATGGTCTGGCACACGATATTGTGCGTGACCGGCCTGCGCTGGCCGGACTGGGCGACGATTTCCACATCCTTGATGAACAGGCTTCCCGGCACATCATACGCGACTTAACGCAGGCCGCATTTCGATCCAGGCGCGGCGAATTCGACCCGTATTTAGCCACCGGAGTTCGAGAAAACCCGAAACGATTCCACAATGTGTATGAGCGGCAGCTCCCTGAGCTGGCAATACAGCTTTGCGAGCGGTTCATCAAACACTGCAAAGATTATTCGTTAACCCCCGGTGATTTATATGCCGTACCCGATTTGTCTCGTCATTCGCTGCTCCATTTTACGACGCAGATATATGACGAATACCAGCGCAGGCTCAAGTTCCAGGGTGCGGTGGACTTTGACGATCTCATCCTTCACGCGCTGTTTGTTCTGGAACAAAACGCAGATTTCCTGAAGCGCCTCCAAAAACGCTGGCCTTACGTGCTTGAGGACGAGGCGCAGGACAGCAGCCTGCTGCAAGAGCGTCTGCTCCGCCTGCTGTCAAATGACCGGAACTGGACGCGCGTTGGCGACCCTAACCAGGCAATCAATACAACATTCACCACAGCCCACCCGCGTTATCTCCGGTCATTTGCGCGCGAATCCAACGTTGCTCTGGTTCGCCTGCACCAGTCCGGGCGCTCCGGTCGTCCCATTGCCGACCTGGCTAACGCGCTCATAAAATGGACGGCGCAGATGCACCCAACTGTTGACCTGCGCCATACGTTTGAAGATCACTTCATTCAGCCCGTTCCGCCGGGTGACCCTCAGCCCAATCCCTCTATTGGCGAAACCATGGTACACATACATTATCAACCCGAAAAAGATGTTTCATCGGATGAAGAACTGCGGCTGGTTGCCAGCAGCCTTATGCGGTGGCTGCCCGAAAACCCGGATAAAACGGCTGCGGTACTTGTGCCTGAAAACCGGCACGGTTACAGGCTGCTGGATGTGTTAAAGCGGCATAATATCCCCAACGAAGAACTGCTTCAAACTACGGCAGGCGTTCGTCTTATCGCCCAAACGTTGGAAATCGTTCTGACTTACCTCGCCGAACCGATCAACCCCGCCAGTTTATCCCGCGTATATGCCGAAGCATGGCGAAAACGCGCAGCAGCGATTGAACAAAACCAACCCGATAATGAACAATCTGATGAGTCCGGCATAAAGACCGTTGAAGCCGCCATTACGCGCTGTAAATATGTAGAGTCTTTCCTCTGGCCTGCCGATGGCACAAGCTGGACAGACGTTCTCAATATCACCAGTTTATCCCCCGTTTTGCTGCGTGACCTCCAGAACTTCCGGCTGCACGCGCAAAGATGGCTTCGGGCGGCATATCTGCCTGCTGACCAGCTTATTTTGCTCATCGCGCACGATTTGTTTGGAAACCCAACCGATCTGGCGTTAAGCTATCGAATCGCGCTGTCTGTCCGGGCTGCCCAGCAGGCGGCAGCGTCCAACTCGTTAGGTTTCGCGGTCGGCGAGTTGAAAGCCATTCGAGAGAACCAGCGCCGCTTCCTCAGGACAGAAGATGTCATTGAAGGGTATGCGCCCCGACCCGGCGTGGTGACTGTTGCCACCATGCACGCCGCCAAAGGCCTGGAATGGGATCGTGTTTATCTGCTTTCGGTAAACAGTTATTCTTTCCCCTCAGCCCGACCGGACGATGTTTACATCGGAGAAAAATGGTTTGTGCGTGATGGGCTTAATATCGAAGCGGAACTACTTGAGCAGACTTCAGTATTACGACAACCATTTGACTATATCGAAGGCCGGGCTACGCAGCAGGCGCGGTTGGATTATGCCGCCGAGCGGCTTCGGCTGCTTTATGTAGCCATCACGCGGGCGCGTAAAGAGCTTATCATATTGTGGAATACCGGCCATTATGGGCATCAGGGCGGGCCTTTCGCCGCTCGCCCTGCCCTACCTCTGATCGCGTTGTGCGAATATATAAACGGCACATTATCTTTCACTTGAAGTTATGAGCAGCTACCTGATTCCGGCGGAAGAAAACCGCATCACAACCACTGTATCGAACTCGCGGTTTATCGCCACTGCTGCTTGCGTGACATCCAGCGATGAAGCCCGGCAGTTTATCCAGCGTATCCGCAGCGATATGCTGGATGCGAGCCATCATGTTTATGCTTTTCGCGTTGGGTACGGCAACAGCACCATCGAAGGTATGAGCGACGACGGCGAACCATCCGGCACAGCCGGGCCACCGGTACTGGCCGTACTTCGCGGCTCAAACATCGGGGATATTATTATCGTCGTCACGCGCTATTTCGGCGGCACAAAGCTTGGCACCGGCGGGCTGGTGCGCGCCTACAGCGACGCAGCGCGCGCCGTCCTCGCAAGCTTAAAAACGCAGGAGAAACGGGCGCGCTGCGTGGTCGGCATCGAATTTTCTTATGCCGCCTACGAAACAATCAAGCGATTAGCCGCCAAATACGAAGGCAAAATTGAAGATGAAACCTTCGCGAGCGAGGTGACACTCATCATTCGTCTGCCGGTTGAACATTTTCCGGCGTTCGCCCAGGCTGTAAACGAACTAACCGCCGGGCGTTCGCAGGCGATTATTCTGTCTTAACAGCGCGCGCGATATAAGCCCTCACCGCGTTAAGCATCGGATGTCGCGGATCAAGCGCCTCGGCGCGCAGCAGCAGCGTCCTGGCGGTTTCATCCTGGCCGTTATCAAACAGATACTGTGCGGTCGTCACCAGCAGCGGCACATGATTTGGATTTTGCGCCAGACCTTTGTTAAGGTAGTCGAAGGCCAGTTCTTTTTCGCCGCCGTTCCACAGAACGCGCCCCAATAGTGTCAAAATATCAGGGTTGTCAGGAAAACGGCGCTGTCCATCTAACAGCACCTCCAGGGCATCATCATGTTCGTTCCAGGCCACGTAAGCGTTGGCTAAAAGCGTGTAACACTCGGCAAAGTTAGGCGCGTTATCCAACGCATTTTCCAGGAACTCAACGTCGGCAGCGTTCAACTGAGCACCTGCACCCACCAGATCGCTGATTTCGCCAAAACGCGCCTCAAAATCGGGGTCATCCACAGACAGCATCAAACGATCAATTTCCGAGCGCCACTGCGGGTTATCCGTCATAGCCGCAGCTGCTTCCAGTTCGGCCCGCGCTGCATCCGGCTCGTCATTCATCAAGTAGACCGCCGCCAGATTAAACTTCAACATAACCTGATCGGGATTTTTCCTGGCCGCATCGCGGAATATATCAACTGCCGGTGACACGTCCTCGATACCGTACAGCGCGTCTACCACGCTGCGCGCCCGTTCGCCATCGGTATCGCGTTTGACCAGTTCGGCTAGGGCATCCCACACTTCTTCATCACCCAGTTCGGCAAGCTGTATTACGAGATGCTGATGGGTTTCAAGGTCATCCGGCTCTCGGTCAAGCGCTTCCCGATATGCTTCAACGGCCTCCCACCGCAGCCAGTCCGATTCGACTTCTTCTGGATCAATTAAAACAAACCCCTCAACAAAAGACCGCCCGGCTAAGGTATGCTGGCGCGCGCCCACACCATACGCGATGTTGTTTGTATCCAGCAAAAGCAGCAGTCCGGCATAACGCCTGAACAGCTCAGCGGATACAATGTCCGACTCAATCGCGCGCTGGTACACGTCCACGACAGCGGCCAGCTCTCCACCGCGACCGTATAAATCGGCAAGCTCCAGGTAAGCCGAAACGCTTTCAGGATGCTGGTTTATGTTTTCCTCCAGCAGGCCGTAGGCTTCGTCTCGATAGTCAAACTGGTGAAGCGGAAAGGCTATAAAAGCTGCCGTGAATTCGTACTGCTTGTACCGTTCGTATATATCCGGCACACGCGGTACGAGCGCCTCGCCAACCGGGTCAAAAACCGGACTTAAAGCGTGTCCGAAAGCATTTGCAACTGACCACGCGCCCACATCTTTTAAGGCCGCGCTGTGATTAAACAGCCCGTCTAAATCGCTGTTGATCTGTTCAGGATGCCACTCTCGCCCCCACAGGGACAGAAACAGATTCAACTCCCAATGAAACAAATCGGCCAACAGACGTTCTATATCCGTCTCGATTAATTCCAGCACGGTACTATAGGCGGGATGGTAAACATCACCGGCATCCAGATAATCGGCAATCTGGTCGGCTGCCTGTGGCAGCCAGGCGATTAACTCGCCAAGCTGACCGGCCTCATGACTGAATGTCCGCAGATCGTCGCCTTCATCTGCCAGATCATTTTCAACCTCAAAAGCCAGTTTCCAACCTGTATCCGTCTTTGACAGCGCGCCCCAGATGGCGACGTTTTCATCCAGTCCGTCCAGTTCCCAGTCATCCACGCCGAACTGAGATTGGTTTACTGTCCACTGGTATGTTTGCGGTTCACCCTCTAAACGGGCAAACAAACGATATACGCGAATATTCGGCCATCGTTCGAGCAGATAACCGATTAAAGCCGCGATTCCCATTGCGGCTTCGGGCATGACGCTCTGAATCGGCCACAGGCCGATCTTCAACCTCGGCCCGGTTGACATAAGTACTCTGCCGGGGCTGCCGAATGAGCCAAAGATGGCCGACGCAGCGCGCGGTACAGGCTCTTTTCCTCGCCCCTTGAGTCTGTTTATCAGTTCTTCCATATTATATTCTCCACAAAGCAAAAAACGCTCCGGCCCGGTTTATCGGAGCGTCTCTAAAAATAGCGCGCACAGTCGAGATTTCAGCCTACAATAGGAACGAGGCTGAGATCACCCTGCAAAATGACCTGCGAGGCCAGCACCCAGCCAAAACCCAGCGGTGTATTAAGCTGAAGCCACTGCGAGTCAATCGTTCGCGCCACAATCGGGACTTCAATCGGCCCGGCCAGATTGCCGATGACGCCGAAGTTCGTCCCAGGGGCAGCATATAATGCAACTGCGCTGGCCGCGACGACAGCGACCGGTGTCGAGACGATGCCGGTCGCCTCATGAATAACGGGAACGGCATCAATACTGCCCCGGAACAGCGTAAACTCGCTGTTCACCCAACCCCTGCCAAAGACACCCTGAACGAGGAACCAGACGCGATCCTTCATGATTCCAAGCACCGGAAGCTCCGTGCCGCCCGGAACGGTAGCCAGAACAGTGTACTGAGCGCCGGGGCCGCTGCGGATGTTCAAAAAGCCGGTATTTACGATAACGTGCGGAGTGTCCAGGCCAAATGACTGCGGAAAAGTGGGAACGACAACAACACCCGCAGGCGCGGATGGCTGAACGACGACCGCCGCGCTGGCCGCGGACGTCGGCACTTTCGACAGGTCAATCCGGTCGGTCGGCGTATCCGTTCGGGCAGAAAGCGCATTCGATGGAAGCCACCCACGCTGCCCACCGGCCAGCTCAACCTGGAGGAAGTTACCGTCCTGGCTGGCCCCAACCAGAAACACTTCGTCACCATTATTAAGGACCGGCATATTAGTGCCGCTGCCGCCCGGCGAATCAAGCAGCGAGAGCGTTTGCGCCGTAACGACCATAACCTGACCTGAAACCCTGGACAGCCGAACGCGCGTTTTGGGCCCTTCAACCCAGCCGGTTCCAATATCAGGCGCATCTACAGCAAACCATTCCGTTCCATTGGCATCGCGGGCGCTGCTCACCAGCGTGTAGTCGTTGCTGATGTCGCGGAACAATGTGCCGAGCGCGGGCGCGCCGTCGGAAGGCTCGGTGCGGATATTCACCGCTTCCACGTTGATCGTCACACGGAAACGCTCGCCAGGACGGACAGAGGTCACGCGCTGGCCGTTATCAAACACAATCCGAATCGGGCCGCCCGTTGAGGGAACGCCAGCCGCCGCCACCGGCGCGACGACAACCGGGCCGCCCCCGCCTCCACCCTGCCCGTTAATAATCGCCGGCAGCGCCAGAGATGCCGGAACATTGGGCAGCACCGCAAAGGCGCTGATGTCCGACGTGTTAATGATCGGAACCAATTCAAAACTGCCGCGTGGGATGGTGTACTGAATGTTAACCCACCCAACCCCCACAACGGTGGAAACCTGGAACCAGACATTATCCCTGGCGCGCGCGAGGACGGGCAGTTCTGTACCTCCGACGACGGTCAGCAGAACGCTGTACTGTATGCCGGGTCCGGAGCGCACGTTCAGGAAACTGGTATTCACGATCAATCTGGGTGTAACAAACTGGACTTGCTGCATCGGCTCGGAAGCCAAAACACCCTGCCCAAGCAGCAGACCCCCCAATAATATCGGGAGTAATAAAACCTTCAAGAGCAGTCGTAGTTTCATCGGGTTGTCTCCTGAAATCAGTCTGTTCCGGTTCTGTCCGGGCTTTTAAGTATAAGTATATGTTAAAAAAGCCGGTTTCGCTTTGTTGTAGTTGAGTATAAAACGATCATGACAATACCGCAATCGAGTGGCAAATTAGTACTAATCCCGAATGATCGGCGGCGGTTTTGCGTCGAGTGAACACCCGACATCCATTCATAAAATAGGAACAACCAACAAGTCAACACAGGTGAATTATGAAGCTGATTTTGCTGATTTTAACTGCTCTGACTTCACTACTCTCCGCTCAGTCCGCTCAGGTGGAATGTGACACCGAAGCCCTGTGTGTTGATACCTGGGTTGAGGTATCGGAATCGCAGATTAAAGCCTACCCCAAACCGGTTGTTACGCCCCTACCGGTGGACAGCAGCCGGCTGTACGACCGCTGGTATCATCGTTTGAACGGAGCGGTGCGGGTTTTTGACGCGCCCAATGGCAGCCCGATTCGCTCGATAGAGGATGGGTTTAACTTCGTCACGGTACTCGGAAAACAAAACGGCTGGGCGCAGATCAACGCCGGGGAATGGGTTCGAGAAAGCGATTTAAGCGACAGCAGCGGGGTCATTTCGCATTTCACCGGAGTGCTGCTGCCGGAAGAAAAACCACCATACCTGACTGCCTGGGCGCTGATTAACCTACACCCCAGCCGTATACCGGGCGGAAACCCCAGCGAGTCTAATCCACTTATTTATCGCTACACCCACCTCAACTTGTATTCCTCCATAGTCATTGATGGAGAAACCTGGTACCAGGTCGGTGTGAACGCATGGGTTCACCAGCATCATGTCGCGCGAATTATGCCACTTGAGCGCCCCGCCGAGGTGGACACCGCCAAATGGATAAGCATTGATCTGTACGAACAGGTTATGATCGCTTATGAGGATGAACGCCCGGTGTTTGCCACGTTGATCTCGTCGGGCCGATCTATTTGGCCCACAAATGAAGGTTTGTACCACATCTATTTCCGCCGCGCGCGGAAGGATATGAGCGGCGGCAAGGTGGGGGATGATTATTATTTTCTGGAAGAAGTCCCCTGGACGATGTTTTTTGACGAAGGGCGCGCGCTGCATGGGGCTTACTGGCACGATGGTTTTGGCTACCGCCGCAGTCATGGCTGCGTCAACCTGAGCATCACCGACGCGCACTGGTTATATATGTGGGTCGCCGAAGAAATGGGAACGCTGGCTTCTGCCGACAAGGAAAACGGCCCCGCTGTTTTGGTCTACAGCAGCGGCGAGTACAAGTGACTCTTGTCATCATCATAAAGCGCGCTATCATGAAACCATTTACCAGACGGAGTTCCCAAAGACGTGCAGCCAAAACAATCTGTCCATCCGCGCCTGGCGCGTCAGGTCGCGCAAGAGCTGTATCAGCACATGGCGCTTTATGGTTATGATTTGATCGAACTGCCCGTTATTGAACCGGCAGACCTTTTCCTCATTAAAGCGGGCGATCAGGCGATTGGCAAACTGTTTACTTTTGAACAACATGGGCGGCAGTTGGCGCTCCGCCCCGAATTTACGGCTGCTGCGGCATACCGGTACGTTCAACTGGACAGCGACGATGTAGTGCGGTGGCAGTTTTGCGGGCAGATATTTGAAGATGACCCAAATGGATCATCTGGTGATTACCAGCGCCTCAGCATCGGCGCGGAATTGATCGGCTTGTCGGGGACTGCGGCTGATGCTGAGATTATCAGTATGGCTGCGCGTGGGTTTGATCGTATCGGCATTCACAACTGGCGCGTCACCATTGGGCATACCCGGCTGATGCGCCGGATTTTATCGCGCTTTGGCCTGGACAGCCGGATGGAACGTTTTGTCCTCAACCATCTGCCGGCACTGGCCGATCCACATAAAGGGAAACCGTTTATTCTGGAACAGCTTGACCGTTTCGTGCTTGGCGGCTCTGTGCTTGCCCGAAGTGACGAGATAAACCCGGCCAATACGTTGGAAACACTCCTGGATGTACTGAGCCGCACTCGGACAATGGGCGGACGAACACATCAGGAAGTCGCGCGCCGGCTCGTTCAGAAACGGCAGCACAGCGCCGAGAGGCCGCAGATCATTCACGCTCTGGACGAACTAGAATGCTGGAACGCCGTCAATGACCCGCCGGCTGAAGCCTTTAAGATTATGGATTCGCTGGTCGCGCCTGAGGATGTGGCATCCCGGCAAACGCTGGCCGAGTGGAAACAAACAGTTCAGCTTCTACAGGCATATCAGATACCGGATGAAAACCTGACGATACGCCCGAATCTCGCGCGCACATGGGCCTATTACACCGGTATCGTCTTTGAGCTAACGGCAGATGGCAGGCATGTGGGCGGCGGCGGGCGATATGATGAGATGGCGCGTCTGCTGGGCAGCCGGCGCGACGTGCCTGCCGTTGGGTTTGCTTATTATGCCGATCATATACTTGATCTTCTGCCTGCCGAAACATATATCAGTCCGTTTTTAGTAACCATCTCCTTCGCGCCTGAGAATGCTCTGGCAGCGGCCATTTGGGCTGACCACCTGCGGGAACAGCACATTCCGGTTTGCCTGATGCCGCCGGGGCAAGCACGAAACGGCTCGCCCTTGCTGGTAGTGGATGAGCAGCAGCGTATTTCCTTCGGCGCAGAAGTGTTCAGCTTGAGTGACATAAACCGCCTTGCAAGCCTGTTGGGAAACCAGCCGTGAGTGATAATCTTCTGACCCTCGCGCTGCCGAGCAAAGGCGCGATTGCTGACCCGACGCTCAATTTTTTGCGCGACTGCGGCCTGCGCGTTGAAAAACCGAACCAGCGCCAGTACACCGGCCTGATGCCGGCGATTCCCAACGTTGCCATCCTGTTCCAGCGGGTCAATGACGTGCTTTATAAAGTGGCCGACGGCACAGTGCCGGTCGGCATAACCGGGCTGGATGTCGTTCACGAACATCCGCACCAGGATGTACTGGTTATTCATGATGGCCTGGGTTATGGGCATTGCAGCCTGGTGGTGGCCGTACCCGAAACATGGGCAGATGTAGACAGCCTGCTCGATCTGGCCGACATCGCGCTCGATTTTCGAGAGAACCACCGGCAGACTCTGCGGATTGCGACCAAATACCCTACGCTTACGCGGCGGTTTTTCCACAACCAGGGAATCCACCACTTCACACTTGTTAATGCCGAAGGCGCTATCGAGGCAGCGCCGACGCTTGGTTATGCCGACATCATCGTGGACGTGACACAAACCGGCACGACGCTGCGAGAGAACCATCTAAAAGTTCTGCCGGATGGTATCATCATCGAATCGCAGGCGTGTTTGGTCGGCAACCGCCGCATACTGCGCGAAAAACCGGCGATGCTGAACACACTGCGAGGGCTGCTGGAATATATTGACGGCGCGTTGATCGGGCGGAACTACTATCAGCTAACGGTCAATATCCAGGGAGATGATGCGGAGTCGGTTGCCCGGAAAGTCGCCGGCAACCCCGTCACGCAGGGTTTACAGGGGCCTACCATCGCGCCGATCTACGGCACACAGCCGGACAGCCGGTGGCACACAGTCATGGTCATCGTCTCCGGCAAAAAGCTGCTGGAAGCGGTCGAGTACCTGCGAGACATCGGCGGGACGCAGACTGTCGTCACGCCGGTGCGTTATGTTTTTATGGAACAGTCGCCGACGTTTGCGCGGCTGCTGGAGGCGCTGCGTTAGCGAACTTCTGGCGCGACTTCATCCAGTGTGCGGTCAAGAATGCTGCGTGTACCCTGGCTTTCCGCCCCCATTTCGACCGCCATACATAGGCCAAGCAGGCTGATTTCTGATGGGAACTTCTCACCGTCGGCCAGATTCATGGTCAGGAACGGACAGCAGAACAACGCCGCTTTGAGGTATTCCCGCCAATCATCCCGCAGCCAACCACGCCGCCGCAGATCGGGCAAAAGCGGAAGCAGGACACGCTCGATTTTACTGCGGAAAAACATCTCTCGAACGGGATGCAGGGGATACTCGTACTGCACCCGCCAGGCATCCCCCTCGCGCTTTAGCGTAATCGGCGTTTGCGCGCGTTTTTCGTGGGGGAAATACATCCACATCGCAAAAACATTGTGGAAAAGCGGCTTGACCACATCCAGCAACGGATGGTGTCGCCCTGCGAAGGCCGGGTCGAAATACAGCAGCCCGCCCTGCTCGATGAAGATATTGCCGTTATGGGCGTCTCCATGCCCGATGATCGAAGGGCCGGCCTGGGCGGGATTAAGCAGGTGTGTTGCCCGCTCGATGATTGTCCGCAGATTGTCCGAATAAACCTGGTCGTTGATAATCCACCGGACGGCGAAAAGGTCGCTGATGGCAGTTTCGCCACCAGGCAGGTTGATCGCCGCTGCATCTGCATAAAAACGGGATAAGCGCCCACCGGCCAGCCGGTGATAAAACAACTGGTGAATCGGTGCCTGGGCCGCTTCTGTGGCCGTCTGTGGCTGTAAAGTGGCGTGGTAAATATGCAGCAGATTGTCATCTGCCGCCTGCTGCGCGCGGGCTAAAGCTTGAAGCATATCCGGCTGCTGGCCGCTTTCAATCGCCCAGGACGTATCAAAAACCGACGGCGCGCTGATAACCTCATAGACCAGAAACTGTTTGCCTGCTTCGGTGGAGCTGAAAATCGGCTGGATGACCGGATAACCGGCTTCGGCCAGCAGCGCCGCATTGTAGTATTCCCTGATCACCGTGTCCGATTCGGTATGGGTCTTAAAAAAATACCGGCGGCCATCAGTCAGCGTTAGGAAGCCGTTGAACGAATTCAGCGATACAGCCAGCGGACGGAGTTCAACCGCTGTGACATGGGGCGAGTACACTTCCCGCACAAAAGACAGGAGCAGGGCTTCCGCCCCGCTTCTGTCTCGAAACTGCATCTGTTGAATTGCTTGAAGTCGTTCGTTCATGCAATTCCGATGATGCTGTTACGTTTGCGGATAGCCATCGCGTGGGCAGGAAAATCCTCATAATCGGCCAACGTAGCTGTGACACCTTGCAAACGTATATACCCCTCGCGGGATAGATACCCCACACCGCTTCGCTTAAGGAAGTCCAGCACGCTGACCGACGAAAAACTTTTGGCGAAACCGCCGGTCGGCAGGATGGCATTCAGCCCCAGGCAGTAATTCGCCGTCGGGATGGGGGTCAGCGAGCCAAGCAGGATTTCGCCAGCATTTTTAATTTTGTTGAGTGTAACGAACGGTTCGGCGGTCAGCACTTCAAGATGCTCCGGCGCGTAATCGTTGACAAACTGGATCGATTCATCCAGGCTGCTCGTCAGCAGCACGCCGCCGTAGTTCGACAGCACATTTTTGACAAAGCCCTGCCGCCATTCGGGCAGCTCGGCGATATAACCCGGCAGCAGTTCCAGCGCGCGTTCCGCGACCTCGCGGCTGTGCGTGACCAGGATAGCTGCCGAGTCCGGGCCGTGTTCCGCTTCTACCAGCAAATCGAGCGCCGCCAGGCGCGGGTCGGCGTGTTCGTCGGCCAGGATGATGGACTCACTTGGACCAGCGGGCAATCCGACATCTACCACACCGTACAGCAGCCGCTTGGCCGCCGAAACATAACTGCTGCCCGGCCCGATGATCTTCTGCACGCGCGGCAGCGTTTGCGTGCCATACGCCAGCGCGGCTACCGCCTGCATACCGCCGACAACATATACTTCGTCCACGCCGCAGATTTCCGCTGCCACCAGCGAAGCCGCATCAGCTTTACCTTCCGGGGTTGGCGGTGTCGCTACCACCACGCGCGGCACGCCGGCCACTTTGGCCGGTACAGCCAGCATCAGCATGACCGATGGAAATGCCCCTTTGCCACGCGGCACGTATAGTCCCGCGCTGGCAACAGGGGAAACTTTCTCTCCGGCCATAATACCCGGCTGCACTTCGACAAACCACAGCGGTTCGGGCATCTGTTCCTCGTGAAAACGGCGGATATTGTCGTGCGCCTGCTGGATGGCATCCACGACCTTCGGGTTAAGCGCCGCCCGCGCCTGTGTGAAGTCCTGAGGGCTTGCCCGCAGTTGATCGGCAGTGAAGCCGGCGGCATCAAACCTGCGCGTATAATCCACAACGGCGGTATCGCCCTCTACCTGTACCCGATTGATGACTTCCTGCGCCAGCGGCAGTAGGTCTCGAATATCGGTCTCGGCGCGCCGCATGATCTTCGTCAGTTGATCCGGTGTTAACCGGCTGTATTCCCAGAATTGGATCATCGCGTACTGCTCCTCGTTATGATGATCGGCTGTATTGACTGATTCTCCGGGCTAAGACTGAGGCGCGACCCGCTGTTCGTCAATGATGAATGACCGCCGCCGGCTACCATCCCAGCGGATGTCGGGAACAAGAATATCCTCCTTTTCCATGATGCGAGCTTTGTGCTGCAACAGGTCTTGAAGCATGATTCGAACCTCAGCGCGGACATCGTGTGTTGGTTGGTAGCCCAGGTTTATCAGATGGTTTCGGTCGGGGTTGTAGTAGTGTTTATCCTGTTCTGTGCGGGGATTATCGTAGTGATGAATCTCGACATTCAGCCCGATTTCGCTGCCGACTTCTTGCACCAGGTAAGCCAGTTCCTCTACGGTATAACATTCCTCGAATTGATTAAAAACCCGGTACTCGCCTGCTTTGGGCGGGTTTTCAATTGTGATGGTTAAACACTGCATCGAGTCCCGCAGGGGCAAAAAGCCGCGCGTCTGCCCGCCGCGCCCGTACAGCGTAAGCGGGTGGCCGATAACCGCCTGGCAGCAGAACCGATTCACCGCCGTGCCAAAACACTGGTCGAAGTCCAGCCGGCTTCGTAAAATCGGGTCTTCGCCCATCTCATCTATCCGCGTACCGAACACTACACCCTGCATGATGTCGGTCGCCCGCAGCCCCCAGATGCGGCAGGCGAACATGGTGTTGTTCGAGTCGTGGACTTTACTCCAATGGTAAAAGCTGCCTGCCTGACGCGGGAACGGCAGAACATCCTTTCGCCCACGAAACTCAACTTCAAAAAATCCTTCGGGAATATCTACATTCGGCGTCCCATACTCGCCCATTGTTCCCAGTTTGATGAGATGCGCCTGCGGGCAGGCTTCTTTGATAGCCCACAACACATTTAAGCTGCCGATAACGTTATTATGCTGGGTGAAGGCAGCATGAGCCTGGTCTATCATCGAATACGGTGCGGACGGCATTTCGGCAAAGTGAACAATTGCATCCGGCTGAAAATCCGCCAGGAACGATTTGAGAAACGTATAGTCCAGCAAATCTCCTTCGCGGAAAAGAATATCCGTGCCAAAACGCGCGCGGAACGCCGCCAACCGCTCCGGCAAACTATAGACCGGGATGGCACTATGGCTGCCCACCTCTTCGACCCACTGCCGCCGGTAGAACATATCGTTTCCGGCGACCTTGTGACCACGCGCAGCCAGATATTGCGCCAATGCCCATCCCAGATAGCCGTCAATTCCCGCAATAAAAACTTTCACGCAGTATATCCTCCCAGAAGCGTATCGTCACATCTTAAAACCGTAGCTTGCGAAGAACTTCATACGGGCTGCGGCGTATTCTACTGCGCGCCGAAAACGGCAGCAGCCGGTTGAAAGTCTGCCAGGTACCCGGCTACAGCCAGCAGCTCTGCGTTCAGGATGCTGCATCCTGCCGCGCCGCGAATCGTATTATGTGAAAGCGCGGCGAATTTATATCCCAGCAGCGCGCATTCGCGCAGACGACCTACGGATGTCGCCATGCCATTCCCGGCATTCCGGTCGCGGCGGCTCTGAGGGCGGTCAACCTGTGGGAGATACTGCACCGGCTTTTCAGGCGCGCTCGGAAGCTGCGGCACCGGCGCCGGCCCCCGGAACGTTTCCCACGCTTCGATGATTTCCGCCATCGTTGGACGCGCCGCCAGTTCTACTGACACATTAACAAGATGCCCGTCCACAACCGGAACACGGTTGCACGCCGCGCTGACAGCCGCATCTAGCCATATGATGCTGTCTCCATTAAGCGCGCCAAGCATTTTCAGCGGCTCTGTTTCGAGTTTATCCTCATCACCGCTGACATAGGGGATGATATTGTCGAGAATATCCAGCGAAGCCACACCGGGATACCCTGCCCCGCTGATCGCCTGGGCGCTGACGACGAGAATTTTTTTAATGCCAAAAACGCGCAGCGGTGCCAACGCCATCACCACCGGCATGGCCGTACAATTGGAATTGGCAATGATCGCGCCGGTTGTCCAGCCGCGTCTTTCGCGCTGAATGTCCACCAGCCGCACATGCTCGGCGTTAGCCTCCGGCAGCAGCAGCGGCACATCCACGACCATCCGGTTGGCCGAGGCATTGGTGCAGACGACATGTCCGGCAGCGGCCAGTTCGATTTCGCGGGTTTCCGCCGCTTCTTTGGGCAGAGCTGAAAAAACCAGTGGTGACGTCAAGGCTGCTTCCAACGGCTTGATGGTCAGGCTTGCCACCGACTCCGGCGCGCTGCTGTCCAGCACCCAATTTACGGCTTCACCATACGGGCGCGAGGCGCTCCGGCTTGAGCCGATCACTTCGGCAACACGAAACCAGGGATGGTTTTCCAGCAGTTGAATGAACCGCTGGCCGACGGCGCCGGTCGCGCCGAGTACCGCTACATCGAGTTTGTCAGGATATTCTCTATTATCCATTTGCTTAAATCCCTACCGATTGTCCGGTTTTGACAGCAGGATACGAACCCAACATTTTGACAAAAGAGGCGCGCTGTACCAACCGCGCCAGCGCCTCCTGGAACACGGCATCCTGCCAGTGTCCTTCAACGTCCAGGTAAAAAATAGGTTCCCAGGGTCGGTTGCGGCGCGGGCGCGACTCGATTTTGGTCAGGTTTAGCCCGCGCGTTGCGAACTCGCCCAGGCAGTCGTACAGCGCCGCCGGACGATGCCGGGTTGCGAATACCAGCGAAGTTTTGTTGTATTCGGCGCGCGGCGGGTCGTCGTGGCCGAGGATAAAAAACCGCGTAAAGTTAAAGGATACATCCTCGATTTCGGTTGCCAGAATATCGAGATTATAAAGCTGTCCGGCCAGTTCGCTGGCAATCGCGCCGGTATGGGGGGCGCAGTCCTGCGCCAGATCGTGCGCCGCGCCGGCGGTATCGTACCAGGGAATGCCCTTCAGCCCATTTCTTTTGATAAATTGTTCACACTGTGCCAGCGCCTGTGGATGAGACCGCACGCACTCCAGCTCTTCGAGTTTTTGGCCGGGTAAAACCAGCAGCGCATGATGCACATGGAGAATAACATCGGCCTGGATACGCAGGTCATAGTCCATCAGCAGTTCGTAAGACTGGCTGACGGCGCCGGCCAGTGCATTTTCGACCGGCAGCAGCCCATATGTGACCTGCCCGGATTGAATAACATTAAACAGGTCGCTTAATGTCTGGCAGGGATAAACATCAACCTCATCGCCAAAATGCTGCCGGATGGCCTGTTCTGAGTAGGCTCCGTGAATTCCCTGAAAAGCTACCGTAAACACGATGCAGCAGTCCTCGATAACGGAAAAATGATAAACAACGCCGCAGGGCTTGCAGCGTCAGGACGAGCTATTTGACATTCACCGCCTAAAAATGATAGACTTTATTAAGATGGTAGTTAGCAATATTGACGATTGAAATCACCAGCGCCCGGATCAACACCGGCGGAAGTATAACCTGCAATAACGCTCGAATCAAGCAGCCCGTTACCTGCAACAAGGATGGGTTAGAAGAAATGCAAGAAACACGCCAGTTTATCCTGAACATCCTCCGCGAGCGAGGCGAGGCGACCGTAGATGACATTGTGGCCGACCTGCGTAAACGACGTGGAGCCATCACCGCTGTAACCGTGCGTCATCATCTCGCCCGTTTACAGGACGAAAATCTGATAACAACGCCGCAGTTACGTCACCGCAATGCGCCTGGCCGTCCACAGCATGTTTATATGCTGACCGAGGCCGCCAAGGAATATTTTCCGAACAATTATAAACCGCTGGCGGCGCACCTCATCGAGCAGCTCGCCGGCCAGCTTCCGCCGAAACAGATCAACGTGATTCTGGAGGGCGTGGCCGACCGTATGGCGAGCGATGCTGCCATCGGGCCGGGCCTGCCGCTTCCTGACCGGCTGAACGTCGTGGTCGAATACCTGAACCAGCATGGTTACAACGCCCGCTGGGAAAAACACCCGGATGGTTATTTGATCCAGACCAATAACTGCCCCTATCATCACATCGCGGAGCATAATCATGCACTGTGCGATATGGACATGCATTTGATTTCATCCCTGCTGGGGGTAGTGCCACGCCTTCAGTCGCGTATGTCACGCGGGGACAGCACGTGCGCTTATCTGGTTCCAAATGGCGGCAGCGAGTAATTTTAATGACATCAGTCTGTTTAATTGACGCTTCAGGATAGCCATGATATAATGGCTAACATTGTCGTCAACAGCCAGAAATCGAGGAGATAAATTTGATGGCCGCGAATGAAGAAATTATCATGCAGACCGATATGCTCGACACCGCAGTTTTGACCGTAACGCCGGCCGCTGTACAGGTCATCCAAAAACTGCTGGAGCAGCGTGAGATTCCCAATCATGTTCTGCGGGTTTTTGTATCCGGCGGCGGCTGCTCTGGTTTGCAGTATGGTATGGCGTTTGAGGCCGCTCCCCGCGATTTCGATACGGTGGTTGAGATCGAAGGCGTTCGTCTGGTGGTTGACCCGACGAGCATCATGTACCTGCAAGGCGCGACGATTGATTATATTGACAGCCTGATGGGCGGTGGGTTCCGTATTGATAACCCCAATGCCGTTTCTTCCTGCGGCTGCGGCCACTCGTTCAAAACCGCTCACAGTGGCGATGCCGATAGCTCCGGCGGCTGTGGGAGTTGCAGCCATTAAGTAGTTTTTAACCGTGTGTATATCGGAACGCCCGCTGGAGTTCGGCGGGCGTTTTATTATCGCCGGAAGAAGCTGACAGCAATACCCAGTATGCCGCCTGCCCCCAAAATCAGAATTGGCACGATTGGCGGCACACCGCCGGATATGGGCAGAGACGAAATCGCGTTTGACGGGGTAGCGGTAGCCAGCAGCGCGCTGCTGGATGCTGGAGTGGGCGTGGCAGGCACCAGATTGGGCGGAATGGTGAAAGTCGGCAGCAGGTTTGCCGACCCCGGAACTTCTGCCGTGCTTTCCGGGAGCGAACCGGCGGCATCGCCCAATGGAAGACCGGGAAGCGTGATGACGCGCGCATTGGCGGTAGCGGTCAGCAGGCCGCCGGGTGTCAGGGTGATTGCTTCAAAGGCGGTTGTTTGCTCCAGCGCGGCAGTGTCTATGGTTGGGGCTTCCTGAACGCTCAAATCAATAATGGCGGTTTCATCGCCAACGACATTAACCAGCTCGTCGAAAACCCATCCCAACCCGTTTGGCGAAGAATCGTACTGGAACTGCAACCACCGATAATAACGCCCAATGATGGGATAAAAATCACCCGCCCGTATGGTTCCCAGCAGTTCAGCGTCGGGGTCAGGTTGCAGTCTTACGTTCGCTTCTGATTTAGCCTCAAGAATCGCCGGGCCAATTGGCGTTGGCGTGCGTGTGGGTGTCGCCGTCGTTAGGTTAGGTTGAGCGGCATCAAGTGGTATGGGGCTTGGTAGGTTGATTGGGACCGGCGTCGGGCTGACCGCCACCTGCCCGGCCTCATCGGCACGCGCGCCCCATCCCCACCAGACAACCAGAATAAACCACAACCCCACGCTCAATTGTCGAAGTCGTTTCATCAAATAGAATCACCTGCATTCGTTCACATCGTGTCGGGATTATACCAGTATCTTCTACCAGGATACACGGTTATCCGGTATAAGCCGTCCCTGCTCCGCGATGCGCCGCTCGCTGCCGTTTTGCAGATAACCCTGGTATTCCTGATTGGTAAGGCCATAGACCGTCCACCCACCTAAAACAAAGGGCGGCGTTTCGTAACCCGGAGCGCATTGATCGCAGTGAGATGGAATCCATTCGCCGTTATAACGCCGGGCGATGTGCATGTGCGTGCCGTTGGAAAAACCGCCTTCACAGGAAGGATAGCCAATAAGGTCGCCGGCCTGCAAAATACTTCCAGCCGCCACCCGCCCTTCCGAGGCGATGTGCAGGTATAACACCGTCCAGCCAGTTGTTTCATCACCGTCCATGTCCAGGTCGAGTATAACGCTGCCACCTTCGCTGCGGACGACCATCCCAGGCGCAACGGCGGCTGCGGGATATTCGGACACGTAACAGGCCGGGCTGCCATCCGGGCGATCATCGGGCGGCGCGAAATCAATGGCCGCCCACGCGCTGCCGCTCCCCCATCCGCCATGTGGCCCACCGGTAAAAAACCAGGTCTGCCCCTGCGGAAAAGGCAGTGTCATCGGCGGCTGCTGAACGGCAGCCGGGACAAGTGGATCAATCGAGTCGGCAAATGGGTTTCCAAAATAAGTCGTATATAAGCGATAAAACCCCTCCGCTCCAATCTGCTGTGTCCAATCGGCATAGGCAGTATTCTGGCTTAGAAAATACTGCACGCCGACCGTACCTGCGTTCAGTCCGGGCGTATAACGAAGGCGCGTGCCATCCTCGAATTCCAGGTTTGCCAGGCCGCGATAACGCCAGCCATAATAACCCCGGTTAAGCTGGTTGGCCGCCCAGGCCAGTTGGCGATATAAACCGCTTCGATCAAACCCTGCCGGCGAAGCTCTCCCCTCCATTGCATAAATCTTCTGCGTGTCGGACAGTTCCGTCTTCGTCAGCCATCCGGCCCGGTACTCCAGCAGCGCCAGCAGCAGACGAGCATCCACGCTGTATTCCAGCGAAACCCGCTGCACCACCTCCGCCGCCGAAAGCACCCGGTCATCCACAACATCGGTCGCTATGCTGACATAACCAGGTTGCTGGGCGATAAATCCGGCCACGTTAAACGCGCCGCTTCCCGGCCCGCGTACTAGACGGCTGTCGGGAATAATTTTAAAATCGCCGGTGGTTTCGTTGGGCGGGTCAGGTAGATTAATGGCCTGTCCAACCGAGAGCAGATTAGGATCTATGATCTGCGTGTTGGCGGCCAGCAGCGCCTCCAGGCTGACGCCGTTAGCCTGCGCGATGGCATATAAAGTGTCGCCCGGCTGGACTACATATTCGGTCGCGGTTGTTACAACGGCTGCGGGACGGGTTGGGTCGGGCGTTGGGCTTTCAACCGGCAGGATGGAGGGTAACAGCGGCGCTGTATCATCCGGCAGCGTTGGTGTGACCACGATGCTTTCGATAGGTTGGAATGTTGCCGTTATGATAACAACATTCGGCTGGCTTTGTGTGCAGGCCGAAATACCCGCAAACACTGCCGCTGCCATAAGGCCCCAATATCGAAGCCGCGCACTGCGCACGCTGTTATTTAAAACTCCAGATGCCAATGAAACCGCTGGCAATCGAAAACGGCACCGTATTGGATTGGGCTGTGTCGAGTAGGTTGATAGACGCTTCATTACTGGGCGTTACCTCGGCGTAGATCAGATACCGGCTGTCTGGCGACCATAAACGATGGCTCTGCGCGAATTGATCGAAATAAACCAGCATATACAACATATCCTGGGTTGGGGAAAATGCGCCGTAACGCCGGTTTGCTCCGGTTGATATGTCCAGCACTGACCAGGCAATGCTGATCGCATCCTGAACGGCGGCGGCCATTTTAACCTGGGGCGGCGAACCGACGCTGAAAGAACCCGACGGCGTCGCCAGCGTAACGTAAGCTAGGGTGCGGCTGTCTGGTGACCAGAAAAAGGCAAAAACACCGGTGATCGGGCTGCGCGCGAGTGTTTCCCCTGTATGCGCGTCCACGACTGTCAGCGGCCCGCTGCGGTCGGTGTAAGCAACATAATTTCCATCCGGCGACCAGGAAAAAGCGACCGGCCCGCCAAGCGCCGCCGCTATTATCTGACTTTCACCGTTTGCGACGACAGCGAGTTCATTTGTATTGTCATTCTGGTTCAAAAGGCCGACCAGCAGACGGTCATCTATCGGAGACCATGCCGGAGCACGAAACACGCCCGGAATCAGCGGCAGCGGTTCGACCGATGCGCCGGCAGCATCATAAATCGCAAGCTGCTGGTTGTTGCGCTGCCAGACCATGCGGCTGCCATCGGGACTCCAGCTAAAGTAAAAGGGGCTGCCAACGCCGGCCAAACGATTAAACTGCTCGGCTAGACCATCCCGGATGAGTTCGACAAACAGTCCGCCGGCTGCTTCGCTGCTTAAAAGAACGGCCAGGTCGCGGCAGCGTTCGGTTTCGATGCAGTTTTGGGGCGACCAATACGCATAGTTAAAAAACTCGTTTTCGCCGCTGTAAACGGGTCGCCCCGGAGTGCTGCCATCCTCGGAGATGAAGACCTCCGTAACGATCATTTCGCCGCTGCGATTGGTGAGAAAATAAGCCAGCCGCCCATCGGCAGCCCAGGTCGGCCAGCGGTAAATCCGGGTCCGAGAACCATCTGTCGTCAGAGGCAGCAGGTCATTATCAATCAGGTTCAGGCTGTAAATGTTCTGGTCAGGGCCGACATATGCGATGCGCCCCGGCAAAGAGGGAAATGTGGTTCGGTCATCTTGCGCTTTTAACAGCGAGGGCGCTGCGAACCCGAAAATTATAGCAAGAAGCGCACAGGTCAATTTTTTCACGACAGAACTCCGCGTCAAAATTTTGGGTATTAATGCAATTAATTGTATACTATTCGGCGGAACGGTGATACAGGCGTATCATCCATCTTCGTTTAACCAATTGTTGTTAAAGCAGGAGCAAAGCAAAAATGGCAACCCGCGAAGAAATCGCGCAAATCTTTCCCACTATGGCGAACGAACGCTTCGTCCCTTCCAAAGCCGAAGGTGTTAACGCGGTCATCCAGTTCAATCTCAGCGGTGAAAACGGCGGCCTCTACTGGTTAAAGATCGTTGAGGGCGTCTGCACCGCCGGCGAGGGGCAGGCCGAAAACCCCAAAATGACCCTGAAGGCCGCTGCCGATGATTGGTACGCCGTATCAACCGGGAAGATCAATGCCATGCAGGCCTTCATGAGCGGCAAGCTCAAAATCGAGGGCGACATGGGCCTGGCGATGAAAATGCAGACGATGTTCCAGCAGTAACCGCCGCCTCATCCCAAAACGACTATGGGCGCGTCCCCTAAAAAGGACGCGCTTGCTTATCTGTTACGGTAAAAATCATCCCAGATAGGCTGAGATAACGCGCACGTCTTCCCGCAGGCTGGCGGCATCCCCTTCCTGGACAATCTGGCCGCGCTCCAGCACATAAGCATAATCGGCCAGTTGCAGCGCCTTCCGCGCATTCTGCTCGACCAGCAGGATGGCGATTCCCTGCGCCTTGATGCCGGCAATCAGCCGGAAGACTTCATTCACTAACAACGGCGCCAACCCCATACTGGGTTCGTCCAGCATCAACAAACGTGGTCGCGCCATCAATGCTCGCCCGACCGCCAGCATTTGCTGTTCGCCGCCGCTCAACGACCCTGCTCTCTGGTAGCGCCGCTCGTAAAGGCGCGGAAAACGGCTGAAGATGCTCTCAAGATCGGCATCCACGCTGTCTCGATCTGTTCGCGGGTACGCCCCCAGCATCAGGTTTTCCAGCACCGTCATCGTGGCAATTATCTGCCGACCTTCCGGCACCTGTACCAGACCGGAGGCGGTCACGCGGTCGGCGCGCCAGCCTGTAATATCTGTCTGGTTAAAAACAATCTGCCCCCGTACAGGTTTGAGCAAGCCGCTGATTGCGTTGAGGGTGGTGCTTTTGCCCGCGCCGTTCGCGCCAACCAGGCTGATGACCTGCCCCGGTTCCACCTTAAACGACACACCGCGCAGGGCTTTAATCGCGCCGTAGCTGACGTGCAAATCGCGCACATCCAGTAATGCCATACTGGCTAACTTCTCTCCCGTTCGCTTTCTAATTCGGTATCTTCTTCCTGCCCCAGGTATGCTTCGATGACCTGCGGGTTATGTTTAATAACATCAGGCGCGCCGTGCGCGATGATCTGGCCGAAGTTTAATACATATATTTCGTCGCAAACCTGATGAATGAGCGACATATCATGTTCAATGACCAATACTGTTAACTGTTCGTCGCGCAGCCGAAGAATCTGCTGGCCCAATTGCTCGGTTTCAATCGGGTTCATGCCGGCGGTGGGTTCATCCAGCAGCAGCAGTTTTGGCCCGGTTGCCAGCGCGCGCGCCATCTCCAGGCGGCGTTGGTCGCCATAAGGCAGGTTTCCCGCCAGCAGATGCGCCATACCGCCCAGTTGAAAACGCTCCAGAAGCTGTAAAGCGACATTTTTTAAGCGCCGCTCCTCGGCGCGGAAACGCGGCGTAAACACCAGTGAATCAAACACTGTCGCCCGCCCGCGACCATGCTGGCTGATGAGCAGGTTTTCGAGAACGGTCATTTCCCCAAATAATCGAATATTCTGGTAGGTGCGCGCAATCCCCAGGCCGGTAATCCGGTGGGGCGGCAGATTGTGAATTTCACGGCCTTCAAAATGAATAGTGCCGCTGGTTGGGTGGTCAAGCCCGCTGATGTTGTTAATTAATGTCGTTTTACCCGCGCCGTTCGGCCCGATCAAACCGACGATGCGCCCTTCAGGGACGCGCATATCAACCTGATGGAGCGCCTGCAAACCGCCAAACAAACGCGAGACCTTTTTAAGTTCAAGCAACGTAGGCCGCCTCTTAAAATCGTTTAGCCTGATCTGGTATTTTGTTGGATTCGCTCTATAACGCTCGGCTGGCCGCGTATGCGCCGCCACAGGCGCTTCCAGCCGTTGATGTTCACAAGCCCACCGGGCAGGTATACAATCACCACCAGCAGGATTACCCCATTGACGATACCTCGATATTGTTTAAATTCGCGCAGGATTTCTGGCAGGGCTGTCAGCACGAAACCGCCTACAATCGGCCCCAGCCAAGTCGAAGTTCCGCCTAGAACGGCGAAAGCCAGGATGTTCACTACCTGATCGAATCCATAATCACCGGGGCTGATCGTCCGCGTCAAGTGCGCTTTGAGAACACCTGCCGAGGCAGCCAGGATGGCGCTGAAAATAAAAACGGTATTTTTAATATAAACGACATTAATCCCCATCGTCGCTGCTGCTTGCTCGTCCTGCCGGATGGCGGCCATTGCCCGGCCAAACCGCGAACGGTGCAGCCGTACCAGGATATAAACCGTGACGACCAGAAACAATAAAAGCTGCCATGTCTCAGTAATTTTAGGGATGCCGGTGATGCCCAACGCCCCGCGTGTGAGCTGCACACTCTCACCGGAGATAGAACTTGCCAGCGTGTCAAAGTTTAAGATCAGAATCCGCACGACCTCGCCAAAGCCGATTGTCGCAATCGCCAGATAAATATCGCGCAGCCGCAGGACGGGCAGGCCGATTGGTACGGCCACAATCCCCGCAGCGATCATGCCGCCGATCAGGGCAGCCCACAACGGCAGATCGTAGTTCTGTGTCAGAACGACGCCGACATAAGCGCCGATTGCCATAAACCCGGCGTTTGCCAGAGAAAACATGCCCGTGTAGAGCGTGAGGTAAATGCTCAAACCGAGGATTGCATTCACCAGCATAAGCTGGAACACGATTTCGGTAATGCCGATACTGCGGAGCAAATCCATAGGTTATCTCTCAGCTTCCCCGCACGTGCCGGGAAGCGCGGTGTATCCGACCGTCAGGCGCGGGTTTCTGCGGCCTGCCCCACCAGACCTTGCGGACGGAACAACAAAATCAAAAAGAGCAGCGTAAAAACAAATGCCTCGCGGTAGTTGCTGCCGCCGGCGGCGATGCTGAAAACTTCTAAGGCGGCCACCACGAATCCGCCCACTACCGCGCCCTGGATGTTCCCCAGACCGCCCAGAACAATGACCGTCAGTCCCTTTAAGGCGACCGAATCGCCCATAAACGGCGTGATCGTATTATAAGCCAGGCCGAATAATACGCCGGCAGCACCCGCTAACGCGCCAGCCAGGAAAAAGGTCATCCTGAAGACATTTCCAGAATTTATCCCCAGCAGGCTGGCAACCCGCTGGTTAAAGGCCACCGCTCGCATCGCCTGGCCGGCCCGCGTGCGGACGACCAGATATTGCAGCACTGCCATCAGGGTGATGGCGACCAGCAGGATGATGATCTGGATGGGTGTGATACGAATCGGCAGCCCTTCAAGCGGGTCGCTGGGGATGCTGCCAAGCGGGAATCGCTGCGGCTGTGTGCCGAAAATAAGCTGGGCGATATTAACCAGCAGGATAGCCGCGCCGATGCTGCTGATGAGCTGCGAAATGCGCGGCGCATTCCGGCGGCGCAGGGGCGCAAAAGCAAGCACGTCTAGCACGATGCTGATTACGCCCGAAACCACCATTGCCAGGGGTATAGCCGCCCAAACCGATACATTAAGCTGCGTAACGGCGACCAGTCCAATAAAAGCGCCCCACATAAAAACTGCGCTGTGGGCAAGGTTCAGCACGCCCAGCACGCTGAAAACCAGCGCATACCCCAGCGCAAACAGGCTGTACACCCCGCCTAACCAGATAGCATTAACGATTTGCTGTGTAATGTTCATGAATTAATGTGCGCCAGGTGACCAATTTGTAATCCGGGGATGGCGAGGAACCATCCCCCGAATCATCATCGTCGGCGTTTATTAAGGCTGGCTGTTCTTCTAGCCACTTTCACCCATCACGACGGCCAGAGGCTCGAACTTGCCGCCGCTCACGATCTGCGCGATTGGATCATGCAAAGGCTCACGATCCTCTGTAAAACTGAACACACCCAGCGGGCTGTCAAAATCCCGAATCTGGAGCAGCGCATCGCGGATCGCCAGGCGCTGTTCCGCCAGATCTGCATCCGCCCCAAAATCGGCGCAGCGGATGGCCGTCGCCATCAGCCACGCGCCGGTATAGGACTGCGCGGCGAACTGATCGGGCGATTGGTTGAATTTCGCCTCGTACATTTCCACAAAACGCACGCTGCTCTCGGTGGGGTTCGGGTTGCCATAGTTCCACGCGCCGCCGACGATCAACCCTTCGGACGCTTCGCCTGTATCGCGCAGCACCGCCGGGGAGTTAAAACCGTTTCCTCCAATGATCGGCCCATTGTAGTCGAGAGCGCGCGCTTGCAGGATGATCTGTGTCGCTTCGGCAGCCAGCGCCGAAACCACCAGCGCATCTGGCTCCTGGCTGATGAGATTCGTCAACTGCGCGTTGAAGTCCAGATCGCCTTTAGCGAAAGTTTCTTCGCCCAGAATTTCGATCTCGTTATCCAGAAGCGCCTGCCGGAACACCTGATAACCACTGACGGTAAAATCGTCATCATTACCGTACAACAGACCGACTTTTTCCAACCCCAGAACTTCTTTAGCCTGGGCAATCGTGCCGGGGATAACGGCAGCTTCCGGCAAGCTGTTGCGGAACACAAAATCCCCCATGCCGGTGAGTCCGAGGGCAGTATTGCTCACTCCCATTACCGGCGTGCTGTTTTCCTGGGCAATCGGGTCGGCGGCAAAAGCCTCCGACGACAGCGTTGGGCCGAGAACTGCCAGTACTTTATCTTCCTCGACCAGTTTGGTCATGGCGAAAATCGCCTGGTCGCGGTTTCCCGCCGAGTCTTCAAATCTGACCTCAAAAACCGTCTCGCCCAGGTAGCCGGATTCGTTAATTTCTTCCACCGCCAGTTCCACCGCCTGGCGCTGAGGGACGCCGTAGACCGCGACGGCATCGCTCAACCCGAAAATCGCGCCGACCGTGACGGTTGCGGGAAGATTGGATGGCGTTGGGCAGGACTCCCAGAAACCAACCAGGGGTTTTTCTACCTCATCCTGAGCGGTTATGACGCCGAAGGATAGAAAAACCATTAAAAAAACAAACAGGAGTGAAACGAGTTTTCGGTTCATCTTAACTTCCCTTTTCCTTAAAGTACACCGAAGTGGAATTTCGTCGAAAAGTTTAACGCGAAACAGGTAGTCTGGCAAAAATCAAAGCGCCGCTCTACATGAAGCGGCGCTCAGAACTTTAAGGTCGGTTGAGGCGGTTAACCGCCGTCATCATCGAAATCAAGGTCTTCACCGATGAGGCTGGCACTGCTGATGGCCTCATTCACTGCTTCGATCAGATCATCATCCTCAGCTTTTTTGGCATCATCCGCCAGCGCGCTCAGGATACGCAGGGCATCCCTGCCGCCAATTTCGCCCAGCGACCAGATCGCCACTTCCTGCGTTTCCCGGTCGTTTCCCATTGCGAGCCGTCCCAACAGCGGCACAGCCTCAGTTATGCCGATTTCTCCTGCCGCCCTAGCCGCTTCGTAGCGGAGTTCGGCGTCCAGGCCGCTCATCTCGCGCAAAACCCGGTCGTTCCATCGTTCATCGCAGCTTCGCCCCATCGCAAAAACCGCGCTGATTTTCATCAATCGCTCCGAGCTGTGGTAAGCTTCCTCTATGGCATCAGGAACAATCTCGTGGCTGCTGTTTGCGATTGCTTCCAGCGCCCGCCGCCGTACATTTAAGTCCTCCTGCTCATCCGTCCACAGGTTGATGATAATCTCGTGCAGCTTTGTAACCTGATCTTCCGGCAGTTCGCCGTATTCTCCTAACAATACGAAACGACCAAGCGCAACCAGGGCTGCCGCGCGCACCTCATTGGCTTCGTCCCATTGGGCCAGTTCAATCAGCCGCGCCATCAGTTCGGGCGATTCATCTATCCACAGTGCCTCAACTGCTGCCGCGCGCACCTGCGCGTCCTCATCTTGCAGCCCCATCCGCCCAACAGCGGCATAATCCAGTTCAAAGTCTGTCTCGCTGGCTTCCGCCAGTTCACGCATCACTTTGCGGCGATACTCGGCTGATAAAGCTGACCACGCGGGTTGCAGTTTTTTAATCTCAGCATCCGTCAGATCGGATAGGCCGTAATAGATGGCCGCCGCAACCGCGCCGGGTTCTTCGGCGCGGAGCGCAGCCAGCGTAACATCCAGGGCTGGTTTTTGGGCGGGTTTGGTGTCGCGGTCAAAGTCCATTTCCGCTCCTCAATTTACCGGATAAGATTGGTGACCGGGTTCAGAACATCGTTCAAGATCACAATCGCGGACAGCGAGAGTAATAACACTAACCCGACCAGATGAATCAAACCTTCCCGCTCCGGTGCAATCGGTCGTCCCCGCACGATCTCAATCAGCACGAACAAGATTCGTCCGCCGTCCAGCGCCGGCAGCGGCAGTAAATTAAAGAACCCCAGCGCCACGCTGATGACCGCGATGAAGTTGACAATAACTTCCGGTCGGCCTTCTTCGATGCTTTGCTGCAAAGCAACCCCGCCGATCTGGCTTAAACCCACGATACTGACCGGACGCGCTTCGTCTGCCGTCAGCGCCCCGCTGACCAATTGGGCGGGAATGCTGGCTGTCGTCGCTACCACAAAACCTACGCGCTCAAAACCATACTGAACTGCCTTGTCGAACGGCTGGGCAACACGAACTTCCTGGACGAAACCATCCCGGTAGATCAAACCCAAATCGGCACTTCCAAACGCCGGCCAGATGACGATGCCCATCGCGCCCTGCCCCTCCGGCGGGTTCGTGCGCGGCGTCAGCGTCACATCAAACGCCTCGTCGCCGCGCTGCAAGGAAATCGTGATTTCTTTTCCCGCATTTTGTTGAGTCAATTCCTTAAAATGGTCGAGGCTGTTAATCGGCGCGCCGTTAAAAGCAGTCACAATATCTCCGGGCCGTATGCCAGCCCGGTCGGCGGGCGCGCCCGGCACAATTCCGGCGATCTGGGCATAACTGCCGGTTTCTGTTCGGGCAGTTTCAGACGCGGGGGTGAAGGTCAGCGTAAGCGGCTCTTTCTGACTGCTGCGCTGAATGGTGATCGTGGCCGGCTGTCCACCCATCGCCTGGAGGCGGTTGATAAAATCATCTGCATCATCAAAGGTCTGGCCGTTCAGTCTCAGGATAACGTCACCATCCTGCAAGCCAGCTTCCGCCAGTGACGAGCCGGCAGCAGCATGGATGACCTCAACGCTTCCGCCGATTGGTTCTGGCAGGCCGCTTAGGGCAACAAACATAAACAGCACGATTGCGGTGAGAAAGTTCGCCAGCGCGCCGGCAGAAAGGAAAACAATGCGCTGGACGGGCGTTGCTTCGCTGACCGATTTGGTGGTCTGAATATTAACGCGCGAAAGCGCCTCGTGGCGATCATGTTCAACCGCCTCGTCATTCAGCGGCCTCACAATATCATCACCCAGAGGGCGCACGAACCCACCCAGCGGCAGCCAGTTCAGGGTGAACTCGGTCTCGCGCCAGGTAAACAGCCTGGTAACGCGCGGCGGAAACCCGATACCAAATTCAAGCACCGTGATTCCGGCCAGCTTCGCTGCAAGGAAATGGCCGATTTCATGGATCAGGATTAGGGGTATCAGAACCAGGAAAAACGCGATAATGCCGGACAGCGGATCGTTACCCAACAGGAAGTCAAACATTAATGGAATTCCTCACAGCGAGGCACTCGCTTAGACAATCTTGCTTTTTAAATTATACGGGCGTCTGCTTTGGATAAGCAAGATATGGAACGCAACGCTCATTAACCGTTCACATCCACCAGGGCCGCCGGGCCGCCGGGGCCTGCGATTCGCACATCCACCACACCTGACAGGGCAGACAGTTCTTGCCTTACCTGTTCGGCATCATTTTTTGCACAAATACAATGGATATTCGGCCCAGCATCCAGGGTATAACAAACCTTCAGCCCATCGGCGCGCCACTGCCGAACCTGCGCCATCACCTCCAGCGTGGGCGGCAGCCAATAAAACAGCGGCGGTCGGCTGGTCATCATGACGGCGTGCATCAGGTTGCTGTCGTGTTCGACCACTTCTGCAAAACGCTCAAAATCGCGGGACAGGATGGCTGTTTTACAGGCTGCCAATCGTTCCGCAGCCCCGGCCACCCGCGCGGCCTGGAGGTCGCTGGTATTGGCCGAGCGGTGTCCCTCTTGCGAGACAACCGTTTTGTGCTCACTGCTCACCACCGCAATAATGTCCACGATGTCCCAGTGATCCGGCGGCGCGAAACTTTCGGCAAACGATTCATCATGCGACTGGCCGGTAAACCATTCAACGAAACCACCTGGGATCGAACGCGCTGCTGACCCTGACCCCAGACGTGCCAGCGCGGAGAGCGCGCGTTCCGAAAGCTGCATCCCGGCTGCCGAAACCGCCGCCAGGGTGAGCGCCGCAAAAGACGAAGCCGACGACGCAATACCCGCGCCCATCGGAAAATTGTTGAACGATTCGACCTGTGCCGAGCCGGTTATATTCAGCCGTTCGCGCAGGATATTAAGAAATTCCGAAACCCGCCTGAACGCCGTTCCTGTGTCGGGCAAGCCGTTCAGAATCAGGTGGTCGGCGTTCGGCTCGGAAAGCCAGGTAACAGTCGTTTGTGTATATAATCCATCCAGGTTCATACTTAAAGAGGGATTCGCCGGCAGCCGCAGATTATCGTCCGCATTCCCCCAGTATTTGATGAAGGCGATATTCGGGTGTGCGCGGGCGGTGGCGGAATGTGTCTCGCTCATAGGTGGGTGTATCCCTTCTTTCTGGCTCCCGGTTCAGGGGTGGAGCATTGTCAGGTCTCGATTATAATTGGAATTTGTATTGCTCCCAATCGAAGGAGTGCGCTTTGCGGGCCTTGATGGCTTTGCTCAAAACCATGCGTCCCAAGCAGTGGACGAAAAATATCATCATTTACGCCGGACTGGTTTTCGACGGTCAATTGTTCGACCGCGAGCCTTTTTTGCGCGTCACCCTCAGTTTTATCCTGCTCTGTCTGGCGGCCAGCGCCATTTACATTGTCAACGATCTGGTTGACATCGAACGCGACCGCCAGCACCCCAAAAAGCGGAACCGCCCGCTTCCATCCGGCCAGCTGCCCCGCTCGCTGGCGACAACCACAGCTGTTTTGATACCCGTGTTTTCCGTCGGCGTGGCGCTGCTCTACAGCCCTCGTTATGCGGCAGTCCTAGCAGCATATATCGTTCTGCATGTAGCGTACTCGCTCATACTCAAACACGTTGTCCTGATAGACATTCTCACCATCACAGCCGGGTATGTTTTGCGCGTGGCCGGGGGTGTCCTGGTAATTGAGGTGGCGCGGTTTTCGCCCTGGTTATACACCTGCACGGCGCTGCTGGCGCTGTTTCTGGCAATCGGCAAACGCCGCCAGGAGCTTCTGTCGTTGGGCGATAACGCCGCCAACACCCGCCCGATTTTCGATCATTATAACCTGCCGCTGCTGGACGATATGCTCCGCATTGTGACCACCAGCACGCTGCTGGCCTATATTTTATATACTATTGAAGCACCGTCCATCCTGCTGGCCGGCAATAACCTGGCGATGATAACCGTGCCTTTTGTCCTGTACGGGCTGTTCCGCTACCTGTACCTCATCCATGTCAAAGGGGAAGGCAGCGCCCCGGATGAAGTCGTGTTAAAAGACCGGCCCTTGCAGCTCGCGCTCTTGTTGTGGGGACTGTCATTCGTTTTTATCCTTTATGTACCCAGAAGCCTTTCCTGAATACGAAGTTTTTACCGCCAGCGCCCCGGCAAAAGTGATTTTGTGCGGGGAACACGCAGTTGTTTATGACCAGCCGGCCATTGCTATCCCGGTTTCCGACCTGCGTGTTACGGTTCGGATTCAACATCACCAGAGCGGCGAGCGCGGTTTGCGCCTGATCGCCGGCGACCTGGAGCGTTTCCTGCCTTCTAACGTCTGCCTCCACGAAGAGGCGGTCACGGATGCGCTGGAGATGACCGTTCGCCTGGTTCTCGAAACGCTTAAATGCCCGCTCCCCGACCTGACCGCCACAATAGAGTCTCAAATTCCGGTTGCCAGCGGCCTGGGCAGCGGCGCGGCGGTTTCTGCCGCCCTGGGGCGGGCGTTGAGCGCCGCGTTAGGAAACCCTTTGGATAACTCCACACTGAATACAATTGTCTATGAGGTCGAGAAAATTCATCATGGCACGCCCAGCGGCATTGATAACACGGTGATCGTATACGAGCAGCCGATCTTTTTTGTGCGAAATCACCCCATCCAGACTTTTACAGCCGCCGCGCCCTTCACGCTGTTGATTGCCGATACTGGGCGCGGGGCATTAACAAAAGTTGCTGTTAGCGACGTGCGCCGCCTGTACGAGACAGAGCCAGAGCGAATCACCCCCCTTTTGGGTGCAATAGGCGATCTGGTTTCCCAGGCGCGCCGCTCCATTGAGCAAGGCGATCTTCCCCGGCTTGGCGCGCTGATGACGCAAAATCATGCTTACCTTCAGCAGCTTACCGTCTCATCCGACGAACTCGACCAACTGGTGAGGGCGGCGCTGGATGCTGGCGCATGGGGCGCAAAACTTTCTGGCGGCGGGCGTGGCGGCAACATGATCGCATTAGTTGCGCCTGAAAACAAAGCGACCGTGCGGGCGGCGCTGAGCCGAGCTGGCGCAAAACACGTGTACGAAACAACGGTAGGGTAAAAATGCTGACCTTTATTAAACTCGGTGGGTCGCTTATCACCGACAAGCGCGTTGAAGCGGCCTTTCGCCAGGAAATAGTTTCCCGGCTGGCGCGCGAAATCGCCGAAGCCCAACAGCAGAATGAAAGTCTGCGTTTGCTCATCGGGCATGGCAGCGGCTCGTTCGGTCATTTTGCCGCCACCCAGTACGACACCATTCACGGCGTCCGCACGCCTGATGAATGGCGGGCCTTCGCCCGTGTCGCAACGGTGGCCGCCGAACTGAATTATCTGGTAGCAGGAACGCTGCAAGCGGCAGGCGTCCCGGTATGGCGCATCCAGCCATCTGCGTCGGCGTCAAGCCGCGATGGAGCGCTGGTTAGCATGGCGCTCGCCCCCATCCGTCACGCGCTCTCAAACGGTATCGTGCCGCTGGTTTATGGCGATGTCTCGTTAGACGAGGTTCGGGGCGGAACGATCATTTCGACCGAAACCATCTTCTTCTACCTCGCCCATCACCTGCCCGTTGAGCGCATCCTGCTGCTGGGGGAAGTCGAAGGGGTATTGGATACTGACGGCGTGGTTATCCCGGTTATCACAGCTCGGAATTTTGATGCTGTCGCCCATGCCCTGGGCGGCTCGGCGGGGACGGATGTCACCGGCGGGATGAAAACCAAAGTGCGCGATATGCTTTCCCTGGCACAGCAAGTTGAAGGATTGCAGATACGGGTGATAGATGGCCGGCAGCCCGGCCTGTTGAAGGAGACTCTGCTTGGCAGCGCGCAGCCCGGCACACTCATCGAAAGCGGTGATTAACCTCCGCCGCCAGATGGTTAATGGCTATAACAGTGAGGGTAATGGCGATTCCCGGCGCGAGGCTCATCCAGGGAGCAGCGCGCAGAACGGCTCGCCCCTCTGCCAGCATGACTCCCCAATCCGGCACACCCGGCGCGCCGCCAAGCCCTAAAAAGCTGAGGGCTGCGCTGTTTAACAGGTTGTAGCTGAACATCACGCCGGCATAAGCTGTGATCGTCGTTTGGATGTTGGGCAGGATATGGCACAGAAAAATGTGGCGGCTGTCCGCTCCCATCACCAACGCCGCCTCGATATAAAGCGCTGGGCGCACTGCGATTACCGCCGAACGCGCGATGCGCGCATACGCGCCGACCTGGGACAGCCCGGCGGCCAATGCCAGAGGAACTGCCCCCGTCCCAAGCAGCGTCAGGATAATTAGCGCCAGCAGCAAACTTGGAAAGGCCAGCAGCGCGTTGATGAACGACAGCACCACACGCCCAAACCATCCCTCGGCAGCCACAGCCGCCAGCCCCAGACACAATCCGACCAGAACGGTCGCAGCGGTGGCAAGAATGCTTATCGCCAATGTGCGCTGCCCGCCATAGAGCAGTCGGCTGAAAACATCGCGGCCAAAAGCGTCCGTGCCAAAAGGATGCTCGACGCTGGGCGGCTGCATCGTTTGATCGGGCGCGGTCTGCATGGGGTCATACGGCGCGACCCAGGGCGCAAAAATCAGGGCGACAGACGCCAGACCAAGCAGCGTCAAAGGCCATTTCATACGCGCGCCGCTATCCGGGGGTCAAACCAGATGTAAAGCATATCTGCGGCAGCATTCAGGAACGTGTAGGCAGCCGCCGTAAGGGCGGTAACCCCCTGAACAACCGGGTAATCCTGCTGGAGGGTACCATCCAGCAGCAGGCGTCCCAGGCCGGGGCGCACGAACAGGCTCTCGGTGATAACTACCCCACCCAGCAGGAAGCCGGTTTGCAGCGCGATCACGGTGATGACCGGCAGCAGCCCAACCCGCAGCACATGACGGCGCAGCACGAGCGCCTCCGGCAGCCCTTTTGAGCGCGCTGTGCGGACGAAATCCGCATTGAGGTTTTCGCGCACGCTGGTTTCAACCGCCTGTCCGATTCCGCCGCCGGTGTGAAATCCCAACACGGCCACAGGCAGAATAAGTCCCGGTAGGCCATCCTCGCCGGCAGACGGCAGCAGCCCCATCTGCACGGCGAATAACCAGATCGCCAGCGTTCCCGTCCAGTATATCGGCGTGCTTAACGCAATATTGATCGCCACCTGCGCCGCCGGTGAAAAAAAGGAGTTTATCCCGCCCGCGATTCCCAGGCTTAATCCCAGGATGCAGCCGACCAGCAGCGCCCCGCCTGCCAGATGTAAAGTCGGCCCAAGCCGCTGAAAAATCAGATCGGTGACGGCCTGCCCGTCGAACAGGGAATAGCCTAAATCACCCTGTACGAACCGCAGCCAGTAGCGTCCATACTGCACCGGCCAGGGAGCATCCAAACCCTGCTGCGACCGCCGGACGGCGATAACCTCTGCGCTTGCGCCGCTTTGAATGAGCTGCGACTGAACAGCATCCCCCGGCAGCAGCCGCAGCGCAAAAAAAACGAGCGTTACGGCCAGCCAGACCGTAAACAGCGCAGAAAAAATACGCCCAACCAGCCACATAGCCGTTAGCTGTCGGCCACCGTCACGGCATTCAAAAGCGGAAACCAGCCGTAAGAGTCGAAGGTCAGACCTTTCAGCGCGGCGCTGGCGGCGTTGAGGTTCACGTAATCCCGAATCGGCAAAATCAGCGCCTCGTCCATAATGATACGCTGTGCCTGTGCGTACAGGCTTCGCCGGGTGTTCGGGTCGCCGGTCCGCGCTGCTTCGCGCAGGATGTTGTCGAGGTCGGGATTGCTGTATCCCGTCCAGTTATCGGGGCTGTCGCCGAGGAAATACTGGTTCAAAAAAACCGGGTCAAGGCCGAAGCTGTAAAACGCTACCAGATTGTACTGGCCTTCTTTAACCCGCTCTAACAGCGCGCTGCGTGTCGGCACCGGCTCCAGGACGGCGCGCACGCCGATAGCGCGCCATTGATCCTGCAATAACTGGGCGACTTCCGGTATTAAACCCCAGGGCGGCACGATGACGGTCACTTCCAGCTCAATGCCGCCGACATCGAGATAACCGTTATTATTGCTGTCCTGGAAACCTGCCGAAGCCAGAAGGGTTTGAGCCTGCCCGGTATCCTGGGCATACAGGCCGATCATTTCGCGGCTGTAAAACAGTGTGTTGGCCGAAATGGGTCCCCAGGCAACCGGAGAAAATCGCTGGAACACGGTGTCAATGATGGTGTTCCGGTTTGCGCCGAACAAAAGTGCCTGCCGCACGATGCGATTATCGGTCGGAAAACGCCGTGTGTTCATAAGAAATTGGAGCGGCTGCCCCGGTATCGTCACCGGCAAAAGCTGGATGGCGCTGTTGGCAGTTAATGCCCTGGCATCGGTCGGCAGCAGTTCACCCATAATCTGGGCTGCGCCGCTTTCGATAGCTGCCGCGCGGGTGGGCGCATCGGTAAAAAAGCGAAATTCAATCATTTCGATATTACCGGTTTGATAAAACGCCGGCCCCCATTGGTAATCCGGGCTGCGCTGAAGCACGATGCGGTCGCCTGGCACGTATTCGACAAAACGAAACGGCCCTGTACCAACCTGATGAAACTGATAGCGGCTGGTCGAGTATTCCGCCAGAGCCGTCGGGCTGGCGATACCCAGATAAACCTGGCTTAACGAGTCTAACAGTGGGCTGTACGGCTCCGCAAGTTTAAGCTGGATGGTGTATTCGTCCACTATCTCGTAGCCGGTATATGTCCCCAACAAAAAAACAGCTTTTTGAGAGGCGGTGGCCGGATCAACGATGCGATCAAGGTTGGCGGCAACCGCCTGTGCATTAAACGGCGTGCCATCATGGAACGTGACGCCCTGACGCAGTTTAAAGGTATAGGTCAAACCATCATCACTGACCGCCCATTCAACGGCCAGGCCGGGGACAATAGCGGCGGTTGCCGGGTCGTGGTAGACCAGCGTATCGTAAACCTGCCGCAGCGGGATGCCGAGTTCGGACGAACTGTTGATGTGCGGGTCAATGCCGCTGGGTTGTAGCGTCAAGCCGTAAATCAGGCGTCTGTCCGCGCTGGTCTGTGACCCGGAACTGTCACCCCCGCAGGCGGCCATCATCAATACCAAAACAAACCAACCCAGCAGTCTCAATACCCGCTGCATACTGTGCCTTTCCATGAGGAGAACTATGCGCTACGATTCGATTTGAAAGTATAGCGCAGCGATTGTAAGCAAAACAGGTTATTTCGTTTTGTCCCGTTTAAGCCTGCTCACCCCACCCCAGGAAAAGGAAGAAATACATCCCTACCGCCGTCCCTGGCGGAGCATCGCCATCGAGTCTGGTGTTTTATTCCTGACAGCCGCGCTGTTGTATTTTCTGGCAAATATCCTGGGCGTGCGGATTCCTGTTCGTTTCCACCCGATTTTGGGCCTGGCGCTGGCTTTGATGCCGGCGGCTTTATGGCTGGCCTTTTCCTGGTGGCCGGAGCGTTCGGTCCCGCAGCCGCGCCGTCGCTTATTGGCTGTTGCGCTCATCACCGGCTTAGCCGCTAATGCCGTTGGGATTCCGCTGGTCGAGGAGTTTTTTCAGGTTGATCGCTGGCTGCCGCTGTCCAGCGCCATCAGCCGAATTATTGGTTATACCTTCACGGCAGGAACCGTTCAGGAGATGGTGAAGTATATCGTGATTCGTTATGCCGCCTGGCCGGATCATTTTCGGACACGGCTGGATGGTGTGGCCTATGGCGCTGCCGCAGCCATCGGTTATGCGACCGTTTTAAATCTCCGATTTGTATTTGATGGTTCGCCGTCGCCGGATGTGGCAGCCGGGCGGGTTTTCGAGCATGTTGTTTTTCACCTCGTCACCAGTCTGATCGTCGGCTATGGATTGGCCGAACTGCGCTTTGGTCTGCCGACTCCCCTGTTTGTCCCCAGCACCATTGCGCTGGCCGCACTGATAACAGGCATCGCTATTCCGGTGCGAGCGGGGTTGGTAAATCCAAGTTTTGGTCTGGAAATCAGCCCGCCGAAATTTCTGTTCGGCCTGGGTTTTGCTGCCGCGCTGCTGGTTGCGCTTTCACTCATTATCGCATTTTTGTACGACAGTGCCGAGCGCCGCGAACGTGAGGCCGTTGTGGAGTAGCGCCGATGGCAGTCGTTGAGATTACCTCGCAGCGTGACGAATTAAGCCTGCGGCAGCGGTGGAGTGATTATATCGTGCTGTTTTTGGGTCTGTTCAGCCTTTTCATTGGCATGAATCTTCGTGATGGCGTGTTAAACGCGACGGTCGTTTACAGTAACAACCAAGCCGGCATCCGGGCAGAATATCCTGAAAATTGGCTGATTGATGAACAGGGCAATTATATTTTTCGCGTGCGTGATGTAACGCAGGTCGGTTTTAAGACCACCATCCAGGTAGCGGCGCGTCCGGTCAGTGCCATCACCTCCACGCGCAACCTGATTGATGCTCTCACATTAAGCCGGTCGCAAACTCTGTCCAGCTACACCGTCTTCGCAATCGAGCCTTACGTGCTGCCCGACGAGATCGAGGCGACCGCTGTAACGTATACGTTCGTCGCCGCCGAGTCGGACCCGTTTCTTCAAAGCATCCCGGTCGTTGTTGAAGGGCTGGATATTCTCACCATCTCAAGAGGGCAGGCCATTATCATTACTTTTTTGTCGGATGCGCGCACGTATGACCAGAACTACCCGCGCTTCCAACAGTTTCTGTCCAGTCTGGAATTTTGATACCTATGCGCCGTTTGCTGCTGGTTTCACTGTTCGTTCCTTTGCTGGCCTCAGTACTGCTTGTTTACGCACAAGAGAGCGCCGGATTGGATATTGAACGCCTTCAACGCGCCACCGTATTCGTTGTGCAGGCGCGTAATGTCGGCGATGATCTGTTCGTTACCTGTATCGGTTCTGGCACTATCGTCAAACGCGATGGTCTGATACTGACTAACGCGCATAATACGCTGGTCAGCCAGGCATGTCCCGGCGAGACGCTCATCATCGGCATCAGCAATAATTTGAACGAACCGCCGATTCTGCGTTACCGGGCAGAAATCGCGCAGGCTTCGCCGGGGATTGATCTGGCTTTGCTCCGTATTACGCGGGAACTTGACGGGCGGTTAATCGAAGCGGGGACGCTGGCGCTGCCTTTTGTTGAGCTGGCCGACTCGGATACGGTTCAGCTGGACGAAACCATCACCGTGATCGGGTATCCGGGGATTGGGGATGACCCGGTTGATGTGCGGCGCGGCACGGTTATCGGGTTTGTCGCCGAACCCGGCGGCGGCGAAAAGTCGTGGATCAAAACCAGCGCGGTTATTCCGGGGACGATGACTGGCGGCGCGGCATACAACCAGGACGGTGAGTTAATCGCCATCCCGACGACAGCGCCGCTGGCTGCCGGGGTGCTGGATACAACCTGTCAGCCCATCCAGGACACTAATTTTGATAACGCGGTGAACAACAGCGATATTTGCATCCCGGTCGGCGGTTTTATCAACGCGCTGCGTCCATCCAATTTTGCGCGGCCACTGCTTCGCGCTGCGTCCCTCGGCCTGTCGCTTGATCTGCTGAACGTGCCGACTGCTCAGGTCGGCGGTGGCGGAACGCCAAACTTCAAGCGCCTGTTTTTTTCGCCTTCCGTCAATGAAGCAGGTATGCCCACGTCGGTTATTCGCAGTCTGCCGGCGGGCAGTAACAGCCTGTACCTGTTTTTTGATTACGAGAACATGACGCCGGAAACCGTCTACGAACTGCGTGTGACGACCGATGGTATCCCCAACCCCACCTTCAGTCTGGCACCAGTGCGCTGGAGCGGCGGCACACGCGGCCTGTGGTATCTCGGCAGCAGCGGCCAACCCTGGCCGAACGGCGTTTATGAGTTCACCCTGTTTGCTAATGGCATCGCCGCGCCAACTGCCCGCTTAGTGATCGGCGGTGCGCCCGAAACCGCGCCGACTTTCAGCGACATCATTTTTGCCCTGTTTGATTTGCAGAATAACCCGTTTGGCAATGGTTTTGTGCTGCCCACCGGCAATATTGCGACCGCCCGTTTTCTTTTTTTGAATATGGAAAATGGAACGGAATGGACATCCATCTGGTATCTGGACGGGACTGAGTTTTCACGCCAGACGAACACCTGGAACGCCGGAGCTTCCGGCTCGGCAACCACCAGCATCAGTTCGCAGGCCGGCCTGCCCCCCGGAAGCTACCGGCTGGAGCTTTACATTACTAACCGGCTGGCTGCCACCTCAGATTTTACGATTGCCGGCGCGGCGCAGGGCGCGCTGCCCGAAATTTTTAGAAACGAGCGATTTACAACCGCCGGCACGCCCGAAGAAGCGATTGCTTCCGCGCCGTTAAGCAGCTTCCCTGCGGGAATCGCCAGCCTGTACGCGCGTTTTGACTGGCAGCAGATCGCTCCCGGTACGCTGTGGACAATGCGCTGGACGGTGGATAACGAGATTTTTTACCAGCAAACCGCCCCCTGGAATACACTGGAAAGCGGCCAGAATTTCCTGGTTCGCCTCAGCGCGCCGGGTGGGATTCCTGATGGAGCATACAGAATAGATTTGCTGGTGAACAATGTACAGCTTCTTTCAGCGCGCGCTCAGGTTGGCATCGGCCAGCTTCCTATTGATACCTTTGCCCAGGCCGGCGGCGTTCAACTGCGCGGCCAAATCCTGGACGCAAACTCCGGCCAGGGCATCCCCGGCGTGGCCTTTGTGCTGATTAGCGAGGATTACTCGGTGAGTGAATTTACCTGGAGTCAAAACCAGGTGTACGCGCTGGCCGTTACTGACCGGAACGGGCGTTTCCAGATTGACCGCCCGCTTCAATTCAGTACCGAGACGGTCGAAATTGCCTACAGCGCGATCATCGCCGCTAAAGGCTACCTGCCGATCAACGCCGATGGTATCGTTGTGGACGAAACAACCGCCAACCCGCTCGACATTACCATCTATCTGATACGCGATTGACATGACCGCCAAACAGCGCCTTGACCTTTTGCTCCATGAACACGGCCTAGCCCCAAGCCGCGAGAAAGCGCGTGCTATCATCATGGCGGGTGAGGTGGTGGTGAACGGCGCTGTGATTGACAAACCCGGAACGCGTGTGAGCGCCGATGCGCTCATCACGGTCAAAAGCAAACCGCGTTTTGTGAGCCGGGGCGGCGAAAAGTTGGCCCACGCATTAGATATTTTTAAGGTCGAGGCGGCGGGGCGTATCTGCGCCGACGTAGGCGCCAGCACCGGTGGTTTTACCGACTGTCTGCTCCAGGCGGGCGCGGCGCGTGTTTACGCCATTGATGTGGGCTACGGCCAACTGGACTACACGCTGCGGCAGGACTCGCGCGTTGTCGTGATGGAGCGCACCAACGCGCGTTATATCGAAACTCTGCCGGAGCCGGTCAATCTGGTTGTGGTAGATGCCTCTTTCATTTCACTCAGGCTGCTGCTGCCGGCGATCACCGGCTGGCTGGCGGCGCAGACTGATGTTATCCCGCTCATCAAACCGCAGTTCGAGGCCGGGCGCGAGGAAGTTGGTAAGGGCGGCGTGGTGAAAGATCGCCGCGTACATGCGCGCGTGCTGGAAGCTGTGCTGGCCTTCGCGCGCGGCCAGGGTTTTGCGCTCAAAGGTTTGACTGTTTCCCCCATCAAAGGCCCTGCCGGTAATATTGAGTTCCTGGCCTGGCTTGGCTGGAAGAACGGTGACGAATCGGCGGACATCCCCGCGCTCATTCGCGGCGTTTTTGATGAATGACGCCGCAGTTACGCGCTCTATATTTCTGCATCTCTCCCACGTTATAATAGCCGCATTCAAGAACAGGTTGTCAAACGCCCATGAGCCGCGAGAACATCCGTAATTTTTCGATTATCGCCCATATAGATCACGGCAAAAGCACACTTGCTGATCGGTTGTTGCAGATCACCAATACGGTGAGCGAGCGTCAGATGCAGGAACAGCTCCTGGACAGCATGGATCTGGAGCGCGAGCGCGGCGTGACGATCAAAGCGTCTGCCGTGCGAATGACCTATACAGCCGCCGACGGCCAGGAATATGAGATTAACCTCATTGATACGCCGGGGCATGTGGACTTTAATTATGAAGTCAGCCGCGCCCTGCAAGCCTGCGAAGGCGCGGCGCTGGTGGTGGATGCCAGCCAGGGCATCGAAGCGCAAACGCTCGCTAACCTTTATCTGGCGCTGGAGCAGGACCTCGAAATCATCCCGGTTATCAACAAGATTGATCTGCCGGCGGCGCGGCCGGCGGAGGTAGCCAAAGAGTTAGAAGACCTGTTAGGCATAGCAGCCGATCAGATGATTCACGTTTCCGCTAAACAGGGAATCGGCGTTCAGGATGTGCTGGATGCCATTGTCCGGCGCGTTCCGTCGCCGAAGGGCGACCCTGAAGCGCCGCTGCGCGCGCTGGTTTTCGACTCGCACTACGATTCGTATAAAGGGGTGGTTGCATACATTCGCGTTTTCGACGGAAAAATCGGCAAAAAGTCCGTTCTGCGTTTGATGGCGACCGGGGCGCGTTTTGAACCGGTCGAGATCGGCGTCTTCACGCCGAATATGCAGCCCGTTGATTCGCTGGAGGCGGGCGAAGTTGGGTATATCGCCACCGGCCTGAAGACAGTTCAGGAATGTCGGGTCGGCGATACGGTGACGATGGCGATCAACGGCGCAGACGAGGCACTGCCGGGTTATAAAAAAGTCAAGCCGATGGTTTTTGCCGGCATTTACCCCACCAATAACGATGATTACCCCGATCTGCGAGATGCGCTTGAAAAATTGCAGCTCAACGACGCATCGCTGACCTACGAGCCTGAAACCTCTCAGGCGCTCAATTTCGGTTTTCGGGTGGGCTTTCTGGGCTTATTCCATATGGAAATCGTGCAGGAACGGCTTGAGCGCGAGTACGATCTTGACATCCTGGCGACTGCTCCCAGCGTGGAATATCAGGTCGAACTTCATACCGGCGAGGTCATCACGCTGGACAGCCCGGCGCAGATGCCGGACGAAAACACCATCGCTGAAATCCGCGAACCCTGGATGAAAATACAAATATACACGCCCCAGGAATTTATCGGCCCGGTGATGGATCTGGTGATTAAAAAACGCGGCGAATACGTGACGACCGAATACCTGGACGCCACGCGCGTGATTTTGCACTATCGCATACCGCTGTCAGAGATCATCGTGGATTTTTTCGACCGCTTGAAAAGCATCACGCGCGGATACGCCAGCATGGATTACCAGTTTGACAAATACCAGCCGGAAGACCTGGTGAAACTGGATGTGCTGGTCAATAACGAACCGGTAGATGCGCTGGCGCTGATTGTTCACCGTGATGAAGCCTACCACAAAGGCCAGCGGTTGGTGAGCAAACTTAAGGAGTTAATTCCGCGCCAGTTGTTCGCCGTGCCGATTCAGGCAGCGGTTGGCAAGCGCGTTATCTCTCGTGCCAATGTCAGCGCCCTGCGGAAAGATGTACTGGCGAAGTGTTACGGCGGCGACATCACGCGCAAAAAGAAACTGCTGGAAAAGCAGAAAAAGGGCAAAAAGCGCATGAAGATGGTCGGACAGGTGGAACTACCGCAGGAAGCCTTTATGGCCTTACTGCGCCTGGATGAGGAGTAGCTGCTGCGCGCTGCTCGGCAATCCATGCCCGCACAGTTAATGCCTGCTGAATGGGCAGTTCGCCCTGGGCGGCCAGGATTTCAAGCGCATCGGGCAGGTTTATAATCGCGCGCGCCGTGATGTCTGGCACTGTTGTACCCGGATCAAAAATGGCGACTGCTGTATGGATGTCCAGCCCCACGCGGCGTGCGCCCGCGATAAAACCCCCCAGAAAAAGCAGTGTTTCGGTCGTATTGACCAGTAAAACCGAAGCGTGGCCGATGTTATATGCCCCGGCCAGATCATAAACGGCCTCTTTACCCTGCCCTCGGCTGTAAACCAGGGAAATCCCGGTTTCCAGCGCCAGTGCAACCCCAAACGGCACGGCTTCGGGGGTGGCGACCAGCCGCTGAACGGCCAAACCGTCCAGGTGCAGCCGCGTTTCTGCCACGACTTGTTTGAGGATGTCCGGATATGCCGGCAGGTAGTCCAGGTTGGTTAAAAACGGGCGCGTGCCTGATGAGTCCTGAAAGCGCCCGAACTGCAACAAACCGGCTTCCATGAAAAGCCGCACCAGTTCGGCGTTCAACGGTTCTGCTCCGGCATGTCCCATTTTTCTTTTAACATCCGCCACAGCATGGATAAAGACCACGAGCTGACCCAGGCAGCCGCCAGATCGGATTGGCCGCCAAAACCATAAACCCGCGAGCGAACATTGCCCGGCATAAAAACGGCAATCGCCGTTCCGCCTTCGCTGTCGGCGCGTTCGCGTAAATCCGGGTCGCTGACAATGGCGATAGCCGCTGCCGCGTTCGATTGTTTTTGAAGCCTTTCGGCGGCCTGTTCGGCCAGGGCGCGAATAGGTGTCGCCTCGTCTACCCCAAGCGCGGCGCGCAAAACATCGGGTAAGGGGTGGGTTTCCACAACCTGTATGACTTGTTTACCCTGCTCTACCGCTTCGATGACCCGGCTCACCGTATCGCCGATCCCCGTTTCACTGACGGCCAGCGTCGCGCCATGTTCAAGTAACAGGCGGACAAGAACCGACTCGATACGTTCGTTATCCGTTCCGTAAATATACTGCCCGATGCGCTCCCGGATTTGCTGTTCGGTTGCTGCGATCATCCGGTCGGAATCTTCCAC